>NZ_BAABGJ010000081.1:537769-654184 GCF_039541515.1 Variovorax defluvii | reverse complement strand
ACACAACAAGCAAGGCCAAAACAAAGGCCCAAGAGCCAAATTCAAGGCTCCTGCGCCACACAACAAGCAAGGCCAAAACAAAGGCCCAAGAGCCAAATTCAAGGCTCCTGCGCCACACAACAAGCAAGGCCAAAACAAAGCCCCGCAAGCCCGTCCAAGCAACAACAACAACGCCAAAACAAAGTCCCGGCGCCCTCGCCTCAGACCGCGGCGAACTCGCGCCAGGCTTGCGCGCGGACCGGGTGCGCGTGCGCCGGGAGGAACTGCCCGACGGCTCTCGGCACGCGGTGGTGCGGGGGGTGTGGCGCGAGGGGCGGCGGGTGCCGGGGCGGGCTGGCGGAACTTCCGCACCGTCGCGGTTACGCATTGCTGCTTTCCGCGCAGATCCCATGTACGTCCGCACCCTCCAATACCGCGATGCTTATGGCCGTTTCTCCATCCTCGTGGAGGAGCGCCCGGACGGCTCGCTGGACCTCTGGGAACTCGACCTGCCCGGCCACAGTGCGCGCCGCCAGTACGTGATCGAGAAGATCGCCGCGAGCCTGGCGCGAGAGGGCCGGCGGCTGCAGGTGGTCTGGGGCTCGCCGCGTGTCGAGCGCAAGCGTGCCCAGGACTGCTAGGCCACCGACACACTGAAATCGGCTTGTGCCGTCCATCCGACACGGGCGCGCCGCGGCGTTGCAGTGGGCCGTCACGGCGGACAAGAAGACGCGCCTGGCCGACATCGACAAGTGATCCCGCAGGTGATGCCGCTGTGGATCCCCTATGCGCTGTACCGCTTCGAGTCCAAACGTGCGCTCGGCCTCGGTGGTGGGCATGGTGGGCGCGGGCGGCATCGGCGTGGTGCTGTGGGAGATCATCCGCGGCTTCCAGTACGCGCAGACCTGCGCCGTGATGATCATCATCGTGGTCAGCGTGAGCGACCTGGTTTCCGCGCGCGTGAGAAGGCGTCTGGTCGAGGGCACACTGGCCGGCGGCTTGTTTGCAGGATCAGGCAATCTCGCGCCACGATCCGGCATGGAGCCGAACCGGGCCGAGACCGATACTGGGGCTTCGACAAGGAGTCCCGCTCATGCGCTACAGAAAATTCGGCCGCACCGGCCTCTTCGTTTCGGAACTGTGCCTCGGCACCATGACCTTCGGCGGCGAAGGCGGGATGTGGGGCCAGATCGGCCAGCTCCGGCAGGCCCAGGCCGATGAGCTGGTGGGCCGCGCGATCGACGCCGGCATCAACTTCATCGACACCGCCAACGTGTATGCCGAGGGCCGCTCGGAAATCATGACCGGCCAGGCGTTGAAGAACCTCAAGGTGCCGCGCGAGAACGTCATCGTCGCCACCAAGGTGCTGGGCGAGGTGGGGCCGGGCCCCAATGCGCGCGGCGCCTCGCGCCAGCACATCCTGCATTCGGTGCAGGCCAGCCTGAAGCGCCTGCAGCTGGACCATCTCGACCTCTACCAGATCCACGGCTTCGATCCCGCCACGCCGATCGAGGAAACCCTGCGTGCGCTCGACACGCTGGTGCAGCAGGGCCTGGTGCGCTACGTGGGCGTGTCCAACTGGGCCGCCTGGCAGATCGCGAAGGCGCTGGGCATCTCGGAGCGCCTGGGCCTGGCGCGCTTCGAATCGCTGCAGGCCTACTACACGATCGCCGGACGCGACCTGGAGCGCGAGCTGGTGCCGATGCTGCAGAGCGAGCAGCTCGGCCTGATGGTCTGGAGCCCGCTGGCCGGCGGCCTGCTGAGCGGCAAGTACGGGCGGGCGGGTGGCGGTGGCCAGGCCGAGCAGGGCAGCCGCCGCACCACCTTCGACTTTCCGCCGGTGAACAAGGAGCGCGCCTGGGACGTCATCGACGCGATGCGCCCCATCGCCGAGGCGAAGAAGGTCTCGGTGGCGCAGGTCGCGCTCGCCTGGCTCTTGCATCAGCCCGTGGTGACCAGCGTGATCGTCGGTGCCAAGCGCGCGGACCAGCTGGATGACAACATCGCGGCGACGGCGGTGAAGTTGAATGCCGAGGAACTGGCGGTGCTGGACAAGGTGAGCGCCCTGCCCGCCGAGTACCCCGGCTGGATGCTGGAGCGGCAGGGCGGGGCCCGGCGCAAGCAACTGGCGCAGTGAGGCGGCTCAGCAAGGCGGCTCAGCAAGGCGGCTCACTAAGGCGGCGCAGCAAGGGGCGCAGTAGCGGGCGGCACCGGGCCATCCTTGCCGTGTCTCAGGCCCCCAGGTGCAACGCCATGGCGGGATCGCTGACGCCGTCCTTGCCGGTTTCGACGCGGCCGGCGAAGCGCCGCTCGAAGTGCTCCGCGCTGACGGTGAAGTCGTACCAGTCACCGCTCTTCCTCAGGTTCCAGTGCTGCATGTCGGTGTGGCCGGGCTTGATCTTCTTCATCGTCCAGGGGCCATCGTCGCGGTAGGCATTGGCCGTGATCGTCACGCTGCCGGCCTCCTTGCCGCTGTTGCGCACCCTCAGGAACAGGTCGCCGCTGTGGGGTTGGTAGCCGAGCTGGATCTCGGGCTGGAATCCCGCGGTGTCGTGGAACAGGGCGTCGCCCTTGAAGGTGCGCACGAAGCCGTTGGGGCCGTAGACCCAGAGCTCGTACTTGCCGCTGTCGGACAGGCCCGTGTTCCAGGTGTCGCTCAGCGTCTTGCCGGCCTCGACCGTGTAGCGGCGCGGAATGCGGTCCAGGTGCAGCTTGTCGTAGACGTGGAACACGGCGCCCTGTGTGCCGGTGTTGGCGAACACCAGGGAGAGCATGCCGCGCCCTTCCACCCGCGCGCTGGTGTGCAGCTCGTACGGGAGCGCGCGCGAGGGACGCACGCCGGTCTCCTGGAACAGCGGCTGCGGCGTGGCGGGCGCGGTCGTGATCGGGGCCGTGGGCAGCAGCCGCTGCGCTGCGTTGATCGCGGGGAAGCCGCTGGTGTCGGGCAGCTGGGGCACGACCGGGTCGTTCGGGCGCACGAAGTCGAAGCAGGAGGTGAGGTCACCGCAGACGGCACGGTGCCACGGGCTGATGGCGTCCACCGTGATGCCGAAGCGCTTCTCCAGGAACATGCTCAGGGAGGTGTGGTCGAAAACCTGCGAATCGACCCAGCCGCCCTTGCTCCACGGCGAGATCACGTACATCGGCACGCGCGAGCTCAGGCCCCAAGGACGGATCTTGCCGGTGATGGTGTCGGCGGCGCTCAGGTAGTTGCCGACGGAGGCGTCGAAATACTCGCCGTCCAGCGACACGGTCGACTTGCCCATCAGCTTGCCTTCGGCGTCGTACGAGGGCACCGCCGGCATCGGAAGGTGGTCGAAGAAGCCGTCGTTCTCGTCGAAGGTCACGAACAGGACGGTCTTGCTCCACACCTTGGGATTGGCGGTCAGCGCGTCCAGCACGTCCGCGATGAAGTCGGCGGCACCGGCCGTGCCTTCGCTGCTGCCGGGGTGCTCGGCCAGGGCCTGGGTGGGCAGCACCCAAGAGACCTGCGGCAGGGTGCCGTTCATCACGTCCTGCCTGAGTTGCGCGAGGAAGTTGACGGCGCCGTCCGCCGCCGCGGGGCCGCCCGTCAGGCCGTGCTCGTAGATCGGCGAACCCGGCTGCGCGGTGCGGAAGCTCTGGAAGGCCAGGCAGCCGTGCATGGCACCCGTCCAGTTGTTGTTCATGTTCTGGTAGATGTGCCAGGAAATGCCCGCCTTCTGCAGGACGTCCGGCAGCGTGTCCCATTGGAAGGCGGTGTTGGTGTACTTGTAGTTGTAGGCACCCGATGCGGGGTCGACCTGGCCCGACCCGTCCGGTTGCTGCGCCCGGCCCGCGACCCAGTTGGACGGGTTGGGCCAGCAGCGCGAGTTGACGGGCTCGCCATCGGCGTGCGTGCTGTTGATGCCCTTCTTGCGCAGTTCCGGACTGAAGTTGGAGCCCGACCAGAACACGATGCGGTTCGGGTCGGTGCCGGTGAGGACGGAGCAGTGATAGCCGTCGCAGATCGTGAAGGCATCGGCCAGCGCGAATTGGAAGGGGATGTCCTCGCGCAGGAAGTAGCCCATCGTCGCCTGGTTCTTGAACTGGATCCAGCGGTCCATCTTCCCCTGGTTCCACGCCGCCTGCTGGTCGGGGAAATTGTGCGGCGTGCCCGATCCGATCAGCGCCCTGCCGATTGTCGAGTTGCGGCGAAAGGGCAGGATCTCCGCGCCGCCGCCGGGGCTGGGCTGGAAGAACACCGGCTTGCCGTTCGCCAGGGGAATCGGAAAGCGGTCGCCGAATCCGCGCACGCCGCGCATGGCGCCGAAGTAGTGATCGAAGCTGCGGTTCTCCTGCATCAGGATGACGATGTGCTCGACGTCCTTGATGCTGCGCTTCCTCACGGCTGCCGGGACGGCGAGTGCGCGTTGAATGGAGGGCGGCAACACGGTGAGGGCGGTCGCCGCGCCCAGGGCGCCGGCGGACTTGCGAAGGAAGTCGCGTCGTGGGGGATGGTGGAGGGTCATGGTGGCCACTTGCAGAGGGATGAAGAGAGGGAGGTGATTGACGAGTGACGGGTCAGGGAGCCCAGCTCGTGGATGACGAAGAAGCTTCGACCCCCTTCGATGCGTCGGCGGCCGGGCCGTCGGCCTTTTGCGCGCCCGGCGCGGGGGTGCCGGTCGCGCCTGCGCCCAGGGCGCCGGCATCGAAGCCCGAGCCGCTCCCGCCGCCGCAGGCGGCAAGGCTCAGCAAGAAGGCGGCGGCAGCGAGGCCGCGGGCGAGGAAGACAGGGGACATCGTGGGTTTCCTTGTTCGAGAGAGGTGCATGGCGGGGTCGGCGATCGACCCCCGACCTCGACGAGGCTAGGAAACACAGGTGACAGGAGAATGAACGGTGCTCGATGGCACCCTGAGAATGCATCGAGCAGCGCTCGGTGCAACGCGGGAGGGTTGTGCCGCCACGCCCGCACGCCCGCACGCTCGCACGCTCGGCAGGCTCAATGACGCTTCAGCGAGAGCACGCCGAAGCTCTCCCGGAGTGTTGCGATGAATTCTCGCAGTCGCACAACGCGAGGCAGGCGACCAGCACGTCGCAGCGGAGAGGGCACGACCGAATGAAATCGGTCAAGGGCAGCGGCCGCAGCCGCCGCCGATCAGGGCTTCTTGGTGAGTGTCTTGGCGGCGTCCTTGACGTCGCCCACCTTCTTCTCCACGGCGCCCGCGGTCTTGTCCGCAGCGCCCTCGGCCTGCAGCCGTTCGTTGCCGACCGCCTTGCCGACGGCCTGCTTCACGCTTCCCTTGGCTTGGTCCATGGTGCCCTTGACGTGATCCTTGTTCATGGTTGTTCCTCATGTTGCGCGCTTCACGATGGCGCCGGCACGACCGCCAACCTTGGCGGCAAGGGCATGTTCGAATGCCGCGGCAGCCTGTCAGCCAGCCGTATGGCCGCTTTGCTTGTAGGCGCGGAGCGAATCCGCCTCGGAAGTGACGCCGACGATGGCCCTGCACGATGCGGCCCGAGCGTCATTCCCGCCCGAGGCGAAGGATGACCGCCAGTCGCCCCTTCGACTATTTGTACCTGGCAGCCGTGATGAACTGACTGAAGGTCTCGCACCAGATGACGACCGTGTCGTAGCGCGCGGGATCGATCGACTCAGGCACCGGAACCACGAAGTTCTTGAACGTCTTCACATCACCGACGCGCACCATGCCCGGCTTCAGGCGATTGAAATCGGGCTCGGTCTCGACGAACTCCGGCGACAGGTACAGCTTGTAGTCCGGCCCGGGTGCCAGCTCACCGGCGAAGGCGATGCTCCTGGCGCTGATGAATACAGTTCCCTCGCCCCAATGCAGCGCGTCGCTGTCTTTCAAGTCCCGGCGGAACTGGCCCGTGTAGGCGGCCATGCTGGCCTGGGCCGAGATCTCGGCCGCGGACGGCGGCGGCGGAGCGATGAGCACCGGGAGGAAGTACACGCCAAGGCCAAACCCGGCACCAAGCGCCAGGGTGTGCGACACCAGGAGCAGAAGCTTCTTCATGGCTGCCTGGCCGTCCGCGGGTCACTGGAGCGAGCCAGCATGCGCCGCAGTTCCCGGTAGGCGCCCGGGTCCTCGCGCTTCAGCGCCTCGATGTCCTGCCGGATGCGTTCGAGCCGCGGCAGGCGGGCCTGGTCCTTGATGCGTGCCACGTCTTCGGCGAGCGCCACGAACTGGGCCACGCGCCCGTCGTGCTTCGCAGCCGCCGGCAGCTGCTCGACCAGGGCCGACACCGCATCCATCATCCGCCCGATCTGGCGCCCGTAACTGTGCTTCTGCAGCACGTCACGCTCGATGTCGGGCGCCGACGAATTGAGGTGCGTCACGTTGACGATGTTGCCGAAGGTCCAGCCCGGGTTGATCGGCTGCGTGAGCTTGTCCGGTGCCTGGAGGTTCCATGGCAAGGGAAGCCAGGGCCACCATGCGGAGCGCGCCGCGCTCCAGTCCGACGTCTTGCCGTACCCGTCCGCTGCCGCCATGAAAGCTCCTGATGCGCGCCGCCCTTGGCGCGAGCCGCATCGTAGCCTCGCGCCGTATCATGCGCCACGAGGAGGCAAGCATGCCCGCCAAACAGGTGGCCCTCGCCAAGATCTCGCGGCCGCGGCTGCACGACGTGCTGGCGCGGCCGCGGCTGTCCGCCCTGCTGGACAAGGCGGCGCGGCGTCCGGTGGTGTGGCTCTGCGCACAGCCCGGCGCCGGCAAGACCACCCTGGTCGCCGGCCACCTCGAGGCCCGCAAGCGCGACGGCATCTGGTACCAGGTCGATACCGCCGATGCCGACCCCGCCTCCTTCATCTACCACCTTCGCCTGGCGGCGGTCGCCGCTGGCGCGGGCGAGCGGCTGCCGCTGCTGACCCCCGAGTACCTGCCGGACCTGCGCGGCTTCGCGCGCCGCTTTTTCCGCGACCTGTACGCCGGCCTGGGGGCCGGCGCCGCGCTGGTGCTCGACAACTTCCAGGAGGTGCCGGAGGCCGCCGGCTTCCATGCGATCGTGGCCGAGGGCATGGCCCAGGTGCCCGAGGGAACGAACGTCTTCGTGCTCAGCCGCGCCGAGCCGCCCGCCGCCTATGCCGCGCTGCTGGCGGACGATGCGCTGGCGCCGGTCGACGGGGAGGCGCTGCGCCTCACGCCGGCCGAGACGCGGGCCATCGCCCGCAAGCGCGGCGTGACGGACGAGGCCCGCGTCGCTGCGCTGCAGCTGCGCTCGCACGGGTGGGCGGCCGGGCTCACGCTGCTGCTGGCTCGCACGCGGCAGCCGGCTGGCACGCAGGAGGAAGAGGACGAGGCCGAGTCGCTGCAGCATGTGTTCGGCTACTTCGCGCAGCGCGTGTTCGACGGCACTTCGCCGGCGCATCAGCGGGCGCTGATGCAACTGGCCTTTCTGCCACTCATGACGGTGCCGCTGGCCGAGCAGCTCACCGGTCTGCCTGACGCCGGGCGCTTGCTGGACCATCACTTCAAGCGCCACCTGTTCACCGACCGGCGCCGCGTCGCGCAGCCGGCGGCCGGCTACGTGTTCCAGTTCCACGCGCTGTTCCGAAGCTTCCTGCAGCACCAGGCCCGCGCGGCCTGGTCCGGCGACGAACTGCGCGAGTCGACCGGCCGCGCCGCGCAGCTCATGGAGACGGAGGGCCACTGGGAGCAGGCCTTCGCGCTCTTCGACGAGGCCTGCGATGCGGCAGCCTGCGCCCGGCTGGCCGGTGCGCATGCCGAGCGCCTGCTCGAACAGGGCCGGCGACAGACCTTGCTCGACTGGCTGGGCCGCATCCCCGCGCCGATGCGGGAGCGCGACCCCTGGCTCGGCTACTGGGAAGGCCGTGCGCTGATGGCCCTCGCGCCCGATCGCGCACTGCAGGTCCTGCAGGCGCGCTACCAGCACTTTGCGGATGCCGCGGACGTGGTGGGCCAGCTCGCCTGCGGCGCCGCCGTGGTGCAGACCTTGTGGCATGCGCGTCTGGGCTGGTCGGAGATCGCGCCCTGGGTCGACCGCCTCGAGCCGCTGATGGGCGGCGAGCCGGCCTTCCCCACGCGCGGCGTCGAGCTGATGAGCTGGTCGGCGCTGCACGCCGCGCTGGCCTTCTGCCGGCCTGCGCATCCGGCGGTGCGCCCGCTGGGGCCGCGGCTGCTTGCGCTGGTCGACGATGCGGCGATCGAGTGGAACCAGCGCCTCGTCACTGCCACGCACCTCATCACCTACTTTCACAACGCGGCCGAGCACGAGCTCGCGCTGCAGCTCATCGGCAAGGTCGACGCGGCCGTCGAGAACCTGCCGGCCAGCGCGCTCAACCGCGCCTTCTGGTTCGTCTTTCGCGCCATCCACGACATGCGGCAAGCCGACTTCGACGCCTGCGCCATGCGCTTCCAGCGTGCCGAGGACCTGGCGCGCGAGGAGGGCCTGCCGCACGCCGAGTTCGCCGCGATGCAGTTCCGTGCCTACCTGGACCTGACTTTCCGCCGCGCGGCCGAGGCGCAGGCGCGGATCGCGCGCATGGAAGTCCACCCGGCCCGCGGCACGCGCGATGCCGAGATGAACTTCTTCGTCGCCCGGACCATGCTGGCGCAGCTGCGGGGCGAGACGCAGGCGGCACTGGAACACGCGCACCGCGGGCTGGAGGCGGTGGAACGCGTCGGCGCCGCCTACTTCCAGGCCGTGTTCCCGGCGCTGTTCGCCAGCGCGCTGGCCGACGGCGGCGAGGCCGACCGAGCGTCGGCGATCGTCGAGCGCTCGCGCAGCCTCTCGCGCGGCAGCTACCTGGAGGCGATGGAGGCCCAGTTGCTGCTGGAAGAGGCCTACATCGCCCACGTGCAGGGCGATGCCGCCACCACCCTGGCCAGACTCGCCGAGGGCTTTGCCCTGGCCGCTGCCGACGCCACGCGGGCCGCCTACGCGCACCGTGCCGTCACGCGCAAGCCGGTGCTGCTGCACCTGGCGCTCGCGGCGGGTATCGAGACCGATCTGGTGCGGCGCTTGATCCGCCGCTGGCGCATCGCGCCGCCGTCGCAGGAGCTGGCGCTGTGGCCCTGGCCGGTGCGGGTGCGCACGCTGGGCGGCTTCGAGCTGCTGGTCGACGACCTGCCGGTGGAATTCGGCCGGAAGGCGCCGCGCAAGACATTGGCATTGCTCAAAGCCATCGTCGCGCGCGGCGGCGGCGCGCCCGAGGGCGTGCTGGTCGACACCTTCTGGCCTGACGAGACCGGCGACGCCGCCGCGCGCTCCCTGGCCGCGGCCGTGCGCCGCCTGCGCGCGCTGCTCGGAACCGACGATGCGGTGATCCAGCAGGGCGGCCAGCTCTCGCTCGACCGGACGCTGGTGTGGGTCGATGCCTGGGCCTTCGAGCGCACCCTGGCCGCGGCGCGCGCCGCCGCGCCGGGCGACACCGAGGCTCTTGGCGAGGCGCTGGCGCTCTACCGCGGCGCCTTCCTCGCCGAAGAGGAAGGCGAGAGCTGGCCGGTGCCGATGCGCGAGCGGCTTCGCGGCAAGTTCATCCAGGCGGTGGCCGAGCATGCGCACGCGCTGGAGCGTGCGCAGCGCCACGAGGAGGCCGTCGCCTGCTACCTGCGCGGGCTGGAAGCCGACGACGTGGTCGAGCCCTTCTACCAGGGGCTGATGCGCTGCTACCACCGGCTGGACAGGCTCCCTGAGGCAGTCAGCATTTACCGGCGCCTCAAGCAGACCTTGTCAGTCACGCTCAACCTGGCGCCTTCGGCGGGGACGGAGACGCTGTACCGGAGCTTGCGGTCGGGGTGAGCACGTCGCCTCGGAACCGAGCGCGGCGAACGGGGTGGCCCACCGGCACCGGGGCGCGTTGCCCGTGACGGATTCGCGAATAAGTAGCCAATAAGTAGAGGCTCCCTTTGGACACTGGCTCCATCGAAAGAAGGAGCCGATGTGAGAGAGATACGCAGCTACCTGGTACGCGTGTACCGCCATGACGCCGATTCGCTCGCCGGCGTCGTCGAGGATGTCCGGAGCAGCCGGATCGTCCCCTTCCAGTCCCTGGCCGAGCTGTGCCTGGTGCTGAGCGGGCGCAAGCGCTTCGCCCGGCGTGGCGTGCGCCCCCGGAGGGCGGCGCCATGAAGGCGGCCGACAGCCTGGCGACGCCGGCCGAATCGGTCTCCAGCGACCCGGCCGAGGAATACAAGTGCGTCTGCGATTTCATGCGCCTGTATGCGACGCTGCGCTTCTACCAGTTGGCGCTGCTGCTGGGCACCACCGGCAGCATCATCACCGCCCTGTCCTCCCATGCCGTGCGCACCGGCTTCGCCCGTGCCGAGCTGCTCAAGGCCGGCGGGCTGGTCGTGAGCCTCGCGTTCCTGGTGATGGAGTTCCGCTCCACCACCTACTGGCACGGCCTGCGTGACCGCGGCAACGCACTGGCGCGACAGCTGCGCTTCATGTGTTTCCCCACCCCCTCGCGCTGGAACCCGCTGACCACCAGCGGCGCCGGCTTCTACCTGCATGTCGTCGTGGCCGCCCTCTGGCTGACCAGCCTGTTCCTGCGAATGCAGCCGGACTGACCGATCACCCGTCCCGCAACCCCCCACCACCTGAAAGAGACAACTGCCATGACTGCCAAGACCCCTTCCGTCCTCGCCCTGTCCCTGACCCTGTCCCTGACCCTGAATACCGCCGGCCTGGCCCATGCGGCCGGCACGGCCTCGCCGGCGATCTACCCCGCCAAGGGCCAGAGCGCCAAGCAGCAGGACAAGGACAAGTATCAGTGCTACGGCTGGGCCCGCGACCAGACCGGCTTCGACCCGGCGCAGGTGCAGACCGCCGCGGCGCCTGCGCCCCAGCCGCCCGGCGCGCTGGCCCGCGGTGCGATGGGCGGCGCAGCGATCGCCTCGATCGCCGACCACGACCCGGCCGACGGCGCCGCGGCCGGCGCGCTCGGCGCCGCGGTGCGCGGAAAGATGAAGGAACGCCAGGCGGCGCAGCAGCAACAGCAGGTCCAGGCCCAACAGAAGGGCGCCTACGACCGGGCCTTCAAGGCCTGCATGGAGGGGCGCGGCTACGCGCTGCGCTGAGTCCCGGCGCCCATGGACGACGACCAGAAGGAGCTCGCCATGAATCCCCCCACCGTGCTGGCCCTGCTCGGCGCTGCCCTGCTGGCCGGGTGCGCCCCGAAGGAAGAAGCCGCCCACGAGGAGATCCGCCCCGTGCGCAGCGTCGTCGCCGGCGAAAGCAGCGGCAGCGTGGGCGCCACCTATTCGGGCCAGGTCCAGTCGCGCTACGAGAGCAAACTCGGCTTCCAGGCCTCCGGCCGCATCGTGGCGCGCCTGGTCGAGATCGGCACCCACGTGCGGCGCGGCCAGCCGCTGATGCGGCTGGACCCGGCGCAGGAGGCGCTGCAGGTGGTGGCGGCCGCTGCCAGCGTGGACGCGGCCCGCAGCCGCGTGGCCCAGAACCGCGTGGACCTGCAGCGCACCGAGCAGCTGCTGGCGCGCCAGTTCGCCTCGCAGGCCGAAGTGGACCAGCAGCGCCTGGCGCTGGCCGAGTCCGAGTCGCAGCTGCGCTCGTCACTGGCGCAGCAGCAGCTGCGCGTCAACCAGCGCGGCTACACCGAGCTGGTCGCCGACCGCGACGGCGTGGTCGCGTCGATCAGCGCCGAGTCCGGCCAGGTGGTGTCCGCCGGCCAGCAGGTGATCACGCTGGCCGCCGACGGCGAGCGCGAGGTGCTGGTGAGCGTGCCCGAATCGCGCATCGACGAGCTGCGGCGCGCGAAGCGGCTGGAGGTGACGCTCTGGGCCCGGCCCGGCCAGCGCTACGAGGGCAGCCTGCGCGAGCTCGCGCCCGACGCCGACAGCGTGACGCGCACCTATGCCGCGCGCATCGCCGTCAAGCGCGCGGATGCGGCGCTGGTGCTGGGCATGACGGCTTCCGTCTTCGTGCCCGACGTCGAGGGCCGCTCCGCCATCCGCCTGCCGCTGTCGGCCATCCACCACCAGGACGGCAAGCCGATGGTGTGGGTGGTGGATGCGGCCAGCGCGCGGGTGGCCGCACGTCCGGTCGAGCTGGGCAGCGCGCAGAACGACAGCGTGCTGATCGCAGGCGGCCTCGAGGGCGGCGAGACCGTGGTCACGGCAGGCGTGCACATGCTCCATGCGGGGCAGAAAGTGAAGGCGGCCGCCAGCGCGCCGGGGGCGCAGCCATGAGCAGAGTGAACCTGTCCGAGTGGGCGCTGAAGCACCCGCAGATGATCGTCTTCCTCCTGCTGCTGCTGGGCCTCTGCGGCCTCTTCGCATACGGCCGCCTGGGCCAGAAGGAAGATCCCGAGTTCACCGTCAAGACCATGGTGGTGCAGGCCTCCTGGCCCGGCAGCTCGGCCCGGCAGATGGCCGAGCAGGTCACCGACAAGCTGGAGAAGAAGCTGCAGGAGATCGCCGAGATCGACTACACCAGCAGCTACGCCAAGCCCGGCCTCACGCAGATCAAGGTCAACCTGCGCGAGGCGACGCCGCCGGCCGCGGTGCCGCAGGTCTGGTACCAGGTGCGCAAGAAGCTGGGCGACATCCAGGCCACGCTGCCGCAGGGCGTGCGAGGCCCCTTCTTCAACGACGAGTTCGGCGATACCTTCGGCAACCTCTACGCCATCACCGGCGACGGCTTCGGCTATGCCGAGCTGCGCGACTTCGCCGATGCCGCGCGCAACGAGTTGCTGCGCGTGGCCGACGTCAACAAGGTGGAGCTGGTGGGCGCCCAGGATCCGAAGATCCACGTCGAGGCCAGCAACGCCAGGCTGGCCTCGCTGGGCATCGATCCCTCGCTCATCGCGTCGACCCTGGCCGCCGCCAACACGGTCGATGCGGCCGGCACGGTGCTGACGGCCTCCGAGCAACTGCGCCTCAGCGTCAGCGGCGAGTTCGATTCCGTCGAGAGCATCCGCGACATGGGCATCCGTGCCAACGGACGCAGCTTCCGCCTGGGCGACATCGCCGAGGTGCGGCGCGGCCTGGCCGATCCGCCGACTTCGAAGATGCGCTTCGACGGTCAGGAGGCCATCGGCCTGGCGGTCAGCATGCGCAAGGGCGGCGACGTGATCCGGCTCGGCCGGGAGCTCTCGGCCACCGTCGCGCGCATCCAGGCCAGTCTGCCGGTGGGCGTGCAGGTCCATGCCGTCTCGGACCAGCCCAAGGTGGTGGCCGAGTCGGTGCACGAGTTCAAGAAGAGCCTGCTGGAGGCCGTGGTCATCGTGCTGGTGGTGAGCTTCTTCTCGCTGGGCCTGCGCACCGGCCTGGTGGTGGCGCTCAGCATCCCGCTGGTGCTGGCCTTGACCTTCCTGGTGATGTACGTGCTGGGCATCGAGCTGCAGCGCATCTCGCTGGGCGCGCTGATCATCTCGCTGGGCCTGCTGGTGGACGACGCGATCATCGCGGTCGAGATGATGGCGCTCAAGCTCGAGCGGGGCTGGGACCGCTTCCGTGCCGCAACCCACGCCTACACCGCGACCGCGTTCCCGATGCTCACCGGCACGCTGATCACGGCGGCGGGTTTTCTGCCGGTGGGCTTTGCCAGGTCGGGCGCGGGCGAGTACGTGTTCTCGCTGTTCCAGGTGGTGGGCATCTCGCTCCTGCTGTCGTGGATCGTCGCGGTGGTGTTCACACCCTGGATCGGCTTCGCGCTGCTGAAGGAGCAACCGCATGCGGCCCACCATGACGAGGACGCGATCTACCGGCGCGGCTTCTACGCGCGCTTCCGTCGCCTGGTCGAGCTGTGCCTGACGCGGCGGCGCTGGGTGATCGCCGGCACCCTGGCCCTCTTCGCCGGCTCGGTCGCGCTCTTCGGGCTGGTGCCCAAGCAGTTCTTCCCGGCTTCGGACCGGCCCGAGCTGATGGTCGACCTGTGGCTGCCCCAGTCCGCCACCTTCGAGGCCAGCCAACGCGAGGTCGAGGCGCTGGAGGCACTGTTGCGCAAGGACCCCGACGTGGCCTCAGTCACCAGCTACGTCGGCACCGGCAGCCCGCGCTTCTACCTGCCGCTGGACGTGCAGACGCCCGATCTGAACCTGGGCGAGCTGATGGTGATGACCCGAGGCGGCAAGGCACGCGAACGCGTGCTGGCCAAGGTGCAGCACCTGCTGGACGACGGCTTTCCGCTGGTGCGCGGCCGCGTGAACCGGCTGGAGAACGGGCCGCCGGTGGGCTACCCGGTGCAGTTCCGCGTCTTCGGGCAGGACCCGGCCCAGTTGCGCGCCATTGCCGAGCGGGTGGCCGCGGTCCTGCGTGCCGACCCGCATGTGCGCCGCGTCAACCAGGACTGGGGCGAGCGGCTGAAGCGGCTGCGCGTGGACGTCGACCAGGACAAGGCGCGCCAGCTCGGCATCAGCTCGCGCCAGGTCAAGGCTGCGCTGCAGGGTTCGCTCAGCGGCACCACGATCACGCAGTACCGCGAGGGCGACAAGGCGCTCGATGTGGTCGCGCGGCTGGTGGAGGAGGAGCGTACCGACCTCAACAACCTGAAGGACGCGCGCATCTACCTGCGCGAGGGCAGGTTCGTGCCGGTGTCGCAGGTGGCGCGGCTGTCGCTGGACAGCGAGGACAGCGTGCTGTGGCGCCGCAACCGCGTGCCCACGCTCACCGTGCGGGCCGACGTGGCCGGCGCCGAGGCACCCGACGTGGCGCTGGCCCTGAAGCCGAAGATCGACGCGCTGGCGAAGACGCTGCCGCTGGGCTACGGCATCGACGTGGGCGGCGCGCTGGAGTCCAGCAGCAAGTCGCAGGCCTCGATCTTCGCGGTGATGCCCCTGATGGCTGCGGCCGTGCTGCTGCTGCTCATGGTCCAGCTGCAGGACCTGAAGAAGATGGCGCTGGTGCTCTTCACCGCGCCGCTGGGTCTGATCGGCGTGGCGCTGATGCTGTTCGCCTTCCGCATCCCCTTCGGCTTCGTCGCCATGCTGGGCGTGATCGCGCTGGCCGGGATGATCATCCGCAACTCGGTGATCCTGGTGGTGCAGATTGACCACGACGTGGCGGCCGGCGCGCCGCTGTGGACCGCGATCGTCGAGTCGGCCGTGCGGCGCATGCGGCCGATCACCCTGACGGCGCTCGCGGCCATCCTCGCGATGGTTCCGCTCACGCGCTCGGTCTTCTGGGGTCCGATGGCCTGGTCCATCATGGGCGGGCTCTTCGTCGCGACCCTGCTCACCCTCCTGTTCCTGCCCGCGCTCTATGCCAGCTGGTATGGCGCGAAGCGGCCCGCGGCCGCATGACCTCCACGGACACGACGATGAACACCCTGCACGTGAAGCAGGCGGCCACGGCGCTGCTGATCGCCGGCGCATCGGGCGCCGCCTTCGGGCTCGACCTGATGGCCTCCTACGAAGGCGCGCTGCGCGCCGATCCCACCCTGCGCGCCGCCGACCAGGCCCTGCTGGCGGGCCGCGAGAAGGCGGTGCAGGGGGACGCACTGCTCAAGCCCCAGATTTCGCTCCAGGCCAGCCTGAACCGGGTGAGCGAGAGATCCAAGGTCAGCACCGCCCTGGGTACCTCGCAGTCGGACAGCCGCGGCAACGTGCACCAGCTCGGCGTGCAGCTGGTGCAGCCGCTGTACGACGCCAAGGCCGGCGCCGAGCGCATGCAGCTGCACCAGCAGAGCGCGCTGGCCGAGGTCGGCCACCGCGATGCCCGGCAGGACCTGGTGCGACGCGTGGCCGAGACCTACTTCAACGTGTTGCTGGCGCGCGAGACCCTGCGCGTCGCCCAGGCCGAGCTGACCGCGGTCGGCATGCAGCGCGAGCGCGCGCAGGCCCGCTTCGACGTGGGTCGCGGCCGCATCACCGACCTGCAGGAAGCGCAGGCGCGCCAGGACAGCGTGGCGGCGCGCGAGGTCTCGGCCCGGAGCACGCTGGCGCTGCGGCAGGCGCAGTACCGCGAACTCACCGGCCTGCCGGCCGAGGGCCTGGCGGAACTGCGTGCCGGCTTCGCGCCCGTGCCGCCGCAGCCCGACAGCCTGGAGACCTGGCAGAGCCGGGGACTGGACGGCAACACCCGCGTGCAGGCCAAGCGCAACGAACTGCTCATCGCCGGCGCCGAGATCGACAAGTACAAGCTGAGCGGCCGGCCCACCGTCGATCTGGTCGCCAGCTTCACGCGCCAGGGCCAGAACGGCAGCCTGCCGGCCTCCGTTTCGCCGGACAGCGCGCGCGGTGCCAGCGTCGGCCTGCAACTCACGGTGCCGCTCTACACCGGCGGCGCGCTGAGCTCGCGCTGGCGCGAATCCATCGCGCGTCGGGACCAGGCCGAGCAGGAGCTGGGCGCGGCCCAGCGCGATGCGCGGCTGCAGGTGCAGGACGCCTTCCTTGCAGTGAAGACCGGCGTGAGCCGCATCCGCGCGCTGGAGCAGTCGGTGCTTTCGGCGCGCACCGCGCTGGAGGCCACCACGCTCGGCCGCGACCTGGGAAGCCGCACCGAGCTGGACGTGCTCGATGCCCAGCAGCGCCTCTACACCGCCGAACTGGACTTGGCGCAGGCGAGGAACGACTATCTGCTCGGCCGCATCCGGCTCGCTTCCGCGGCCGGCGAGTTGCGCGAGGACGACCTGCGCGCGCTCAACGGTTATCTGGTGCACTGAATCGACAACAGGAGGAAGACCATGGACACCGATGTTCTGATCGTCGGCGCCGGACCCACCGGCCTCATGCTCGCCAACCAGCTCGCCCGCCGCGGCGTGCGCACGCTCATCATCGACCGCCATGCCCATCCGGCACGCGAGACGCGAGCGCTCGGCGTGCAGGCCCGCACGCTGGAGATCTACCAGAAGCTGGGCGTGGTGGAGCAGGCGCTGGCGCTCGGCAAGCGCGGCGACGGCGCCAACCTCTGGGCAGACGGCCGCCGCATGGCGCGCGTGCCGCTGGCGGATGCCGGATCGCGGCTCAGCCCGTACCCCTTCATCCTGATCCTCGGCCAGGACGACAACGAGAAAATCCTCGGCGCGCGCCTGCGCGAGTTCGGCCTGTCGGTGGACTGGAACACCGAGCTGAAGGCGTTCACCCAGACGCCGGGGGGTGTCGTCGCGACGCTGCAGCGGGCCGACGGCAGCCTGCGCGAGGTGAAGGCGGCTTGGATCGCGGGCTGCGACGGCGCGCGCAGCGCGGTGCGGGAGCAGAGCGGCATCGGCTTTCCCGGTGCGCCTTACGAGCATGTGTTCTTCGTCGCCGACGTGGAGGCGACCGGCGAGATGGTGCCCGACGAGGTGAACGTGTACCTTTGGAAGGAGGGCTTCCACCTGATGTTTCCGATGCGCGGGACGGACCACTGGCGGCTGGTCGGCATCCTGCCCGAGGCGCTGCGCGGAAAGTCCGATGTGGGCTTCGAGGAGGTGGTGCCGGCGGTGCACGCGCAGGCCGGCAAGGGGCTGGTCTTCAAGGCCTGCAGCTGGTTCTCGACCTACCGCATTCACCACCGCAGCGCTTCGCACTTCCGCGAAGGGCGCGCCTTCGTGCTCGGCGACGCGGCGCACATCCACAGCCCGCTGGGCGCGCAGGGCATGAACACGGGCCTGCAGGATGCGTACAACCTCGCCTGGAAGCTGGCGCTGGTCACGCGGGGGATGGCCGATGCCTCGCTGCTCGATTCCTACGAGGCGGAGCGGCTGCCGGTGGCGCGCCGCCTGCTGGACACGACGGACCGCGGCTTCCGGCTGGTGGTGTCCGACAACTGGTTCGCCGGCCTGCTGCGCACCGAGGTGCTGGCGCGCGTCGGCGCCCTGGCCATGAGCCGGCCGCGCATCCAGCGCACCGCCTTCCGCACGGTGTCGCAGATCGGCATCCATTACCGGGACAGCGCGCTGTCGACCGCGCTGGGCGGGACGCCCGAGGACGCGCCGCGCGCGGGCGACCGCTTTCCCTGGGTGCGCCTGCGCTTCTCGCCGCAGGGACCGGCGCAGGACGTGTTCGCGAAACTGGACGACCTGCACTTCCACCTGCTCGTGTTCGGGCAGGACCCGCCGGCCCGCACCGGCTGGCCGGCCGATGAATTGCTGCGCGTGCATGCGGTGCCGTCCGCGCCGGACAACGACGCCGAACTGGACCGCATGCGTATTCCGCGAACCTCGTTCTACCTGTTGCGGCCGGACGGCCATGTCGGGCTGAGCGGCGTGCGCCTGGACGAGGCGGACGTGGCGCGCTACGCCCGCGAGCGGCTGGCCCTGGCCGGCCCAGGCGCGCCTACGTCAGCATCGGCCTCGTGACAATAGCGATAGTGACGAGGGCCGGTGCCGCCGCACCGTTCACACTCGGGCGCTACTTGGAGCGAGAAGGGGTTTGCATGGCGACGGATGTGAAGCAGGTTGAGGAGCGAGTCGGGCGTCGGCCCCCGGGAGGGTCCTGGATCGAGTCACGGGGCGTGCATGCCCTCCTGGCCGTGGCATTCGCCATCGCCGTGTTCGCCGTGGCCGTGACGGGCTGGTGGGCCTCTACCTACTGGATCCCGCTGCAGGACGTGAAGGGCGCGGTGCGGACCCAGCTCGCCAACGGTGCCTCGGCGCGGTTCGAGCACGTCTGGTACAGCAAGCAGACCCGCGTCGGCTGCGGCTATGTCAGCGTGCAGGGGCCCGCGGGCGGTCCCCAGGACAAGAAGCACTTCATCCTCTTTCCTGGTGGCGAACTCCAACTCGAGCCCCCGCGCGAGACCCCGGGCGACGCCGTGCAGCAGATCGCAGCGCTGGAGAAGCAGGCCAGCTACGCGCGAGCGATCCGGGCGAACTGCCTGCGCTGATCCGGCAGACGCTCAAGCAGCCGACGCGCCGCCGCCCTGCACGCTCAGCTCCGGACGAAAGCCGCAAGCTTGCCGTAGTCGCCGCCATCGGCTGACCGCAAGGCATGCAAGTAGTTGCTGCGGACGTCGCCGCCGCTGACAAGATCGGCTCCGCTGCCCCAGGAGAAGGGACGACCGCCCAACCCGTTCAACAGCGCATCAGTCATCAGCCGCGAGTGCCTGCCGTTGCCGTTTGGAAATGCATGAACCAGCACGAGCTGGTGGTGAAAGCGCAATGCGATCTCGTCAAGCGGGAACACTTTCTCGTCGACCCAGAAGCGCGTGTTGTCAAGCAGCTGGCGCAACCTCGTCGAAATCTGGCGCCAATCACAGCCAATGTTCTTGTCTGATTGTCGGAAGGCACCCGCCCACTTCCAAGTCTTGGCGAACATGCGCTTGTGCAGCTCGCGGCAGAAGGCTTCGGTCAATACCGGGGCATGTCGACCGCGCTTGAGCCACTGGAACGCCTCGACGATGTTGGCCTGTTCCCATTCGTTGAGTTGGCCCTGTGTCGCGACATGTCGCGGAATGAGTTGGGCCAGCTCGTCCGCGTCGAGCGGCGTCTGGCCCGCCTGGTACCGGAGCGCTACCGCCACAGCTTCGACCGCTTGCCGGCGAGCAGTTCGTTGCGACGCTGGTCCAGCTGCCTGCGCAGGTACGGCTCACTTGGCCGCTGGTCTTCCAAGGTCATCGAATGCGCTACACCCATGACTTCGGAAGCGGCAATGCGATTCGCCTGTTCCTCGACCATCTCCGTCAGCGGCTTGCGGGGCACCAGGCCGTAGACGACCTCGCAGTCCAGGCCGTCGGCCAGCTTGCGCAGTTGCGCCAGAGAGATGCGCCCGTCGGCTTCGGACTGTTCCGACTTGTGCAAGCTGGACGCGGAAATTCCGACGCGAGCGGCCTGCTGGCGGACCGTCAGGCCCAGTGCCTCGCGCACGGCCCGCAGCCAGCCGCCGCCTGGAGGCCGCATTTCCCGAAGCTCGTGATAAGGGGCAAGGGCGGCGTCGACCTGTTCGAGGCGAAGTTGGGCAAGGTACATTTGTTTTCCCATCGGCTGACGTAATGCGGCAACATGTTATCCCATGGGGATACAAAATGGCATCATTTGAATCCCTGCAAGAGAACAAAAAAGAGAGTCTTATCAACTTGTTGGCGAACAAAATACGCCAACACAGTGTGGAAGGTGCCGCCCCGTCCTTTGCTGCGTTGTTACAGTCGGCTGCCCAACGAGAAGGACGGTCCACATGGCATTTCCCCTGTTATGCAGGATCGCTGCTTTCCTGCTCGCCATCACCGCTTTGCCCGCCGACGCCGGCACCACCAGTTCCTTCACCCTCCCCGCCCAGAGCTACGCGGGCTCGCGCGAGCGCCAGTACAAGGTCTATGTGCCCGACGGCCTGGCCGGGCCGGCGCCGATGGTCATGGTGCTGCATGGCTGCCAGCAGACGCACGACGACGTGCTGCGCGACTGGGGCCTCACGGCGGCGGCCGATCGCCTCGGCTTCATCCTCGTCGCGCCCTTCATCACCAGCTACGACGGCCTGCGCAACACCAATTGCTGGGGCTTCTGGCTCGACCCGCACCGGCACCAGGGCCGCGGCGAGCCGGAGGACCTGCACCAGATCGGGCGGCAGGTGGAAGGGCGCTTCGCCGTCGACCCGAAGCGACGCTACGTGACCGGGCTGTCGTCCGGCGGCGCGATGGCGGTGGTGCTATCGGTCACGCACAACGAGTACTTCGCCGCGGCGGCCAGCGCCTCGGGCCTGCCCTATGGCGAGGATGCGGCCTCGGTGTCCTTCTCCGGCTGCCCGGGCAGCGCCACCTTCCATGCCGTGAGCCGGGTGGTGTCGGACATGCGGGCCGAGCGCAACGCCGCCTACCCGATCCCGCTGATGGTGCTGCAGAACAACGCCGACTGCACCGTGGTCCAGCCCGCCGGCCGCAACCTGCGCGATGCGCAGCTGCAGCTCAACGGCGACGCCGGCCACGACACGCCGGCCGAGGCGCTGGCGCAGCAGCGCGCCTGCACGCCGGTCAACGGCAGCGGCTACGGATGCCAGCACAGCTTCTACACGGTCGATGCGCGGGCCGGCAGCCGCTCGCTGGTCGAGACCGTGTTCTACGACGGGCCCACCGCCACGCCCGACCCGGGCGATACCGACCATGGCCACTACTGGATCGGCGGCGCGCAGGGCCGCGACGGCAAGTGGGCATTGCAGCGCGGGCCCAGCTACCCGGACATCGTGTGGGATTTCTTCTCGCGCCACGTGGCCGAGGGCGGGACCGCGCCGCCGCCTCCTCCGCCACCCCCACCGCCGCCGCCTGCCTGCACCCGCGTCAGCGCCGCGCCCGGTGCGCACATCGGCGCGGGGCGCGCGGCCTTCGGCGGCATGTTCAACCTGCGCGCCATCAGCACGGGCGACCAGCGCGACATCGGCTTTGCCTGGGACTATTTCTTCGCTCGCGTGACGCTCCACCAAGGCGAGGGCGGTCGCTGGTACGTGCAGGCGCCGGCCGGCTGCGGCTGAGCCGGCTGAGCCGCGCGTGGACGCAGTCGCCTCGCACTTGAAACGATGAACGATGAGCGGCCCGATTCCCTCGCTGTTCGCGCAATGGCACGCGCCACGGCCCCTGCACAATTTGCCTCGGCCGGGCAGCGACCCGGTGACTGAGCAGGCCGGAGACACACGGGTCCTGCGAAACCTCTCCTCGCCGACACCACATCATGGCCATGCCCTCTTCGCCAGAAAGCCCTGCCCGCGAACGGGAGCGGCCCGAGGGCGGGCTGCTGGCCCGGGCGGCCATGCGCACCCAGCCGTTGCCGCTGACCTACCCGGCGCCGCCGCGCCGGACTCGGCGCTTCGCAGCGCGGCCATTCCTCTCGGTGCTGGGCTACTACGCGCTGGGCGTTTTCGCCTTCCTGGTCATGGTCGCCGCGGGCAATGCGCCGGGCGCCGTCGAGTTGCCCTGGATGGCCTGGCGTGCCCTCGAGATCACCGGGCCCGTGGCCCTGCTGCTGGCGCTGGCAGCCGGCCGCTGGTGGGTCTGACAAGAAGCCCGGACGTCGTCCGCCCGGCGCCACGGCGCCTTCCTACAGGGACGCGGCGGCGCGCGGGTCTATCTTGGCTGCGACCAAGGAGTCCTGCACCATGCCTATCGCCACCCCGCCCCCCGACTTCGATCCCACCATCGTTCCGCCGGCGCACAAGGAACTGACCGAGGCGCAAGCCCGCGAGACCGGCGTCGCCACCGGCTCACCCACCTCACCGGCCGGGCCCAACGGGCTGGTGCCGCAGGACAAGCGCATCACCGATCTGGTCAAGCTCTGGCCCCAGGACCGGCCCACGGCTTCGCTGCTGGTGCGGGCCTCGCTCGCGAAGGGCTGGTAGTACCGCCATGGCCGGCCTCCTCGCGATGCGCTATCTCTGGTTGCGCCTGCGCAGGGACTATCAGCCTCAGTGGTGATGCCCGTGCTCGCCATGCACGTGGCGATGGGCGATTTCTTCAGCCGTGGCCGTGCGCACGCCCGTCACGGTGAAGCTGAACTTGAGTGATTTGCCGGCCAGCGGGTGATTGCCGTCGAGGATGACCTGCGGGCCCTTGATCTTCACGACGTTGTAGACCTGGGGCTGCCCCTGGTCGTTGCGGCCTTCGAGCTGGCCGCCGACCTTGACGCCCGGCGGGAAGTCGCTCTTCGGGATGGTGCGCATCAGCGATTCGTCCCGCTCGCCGAAGGCGTCTTCGGGTTTCAGGTGCAGCGTGGCCTGGTAACCCACGGCCTTGCCTTCGAGGGCCGCCTCGATCTTGGGAAAGGTGTTCTCGTAACCGCCGTGCAGGTAAACCATGGGCGTGCTGCCTTCGTCGACGAGTTTGCCGGTGGTGGCGTCGGCGACCTTGTAGCGCAGGGTGACGACGGCGTCTTTCTGGATGTTCATGTGGATGGGCGTGGGCGAATGACTGACGAGTAGAGGCACGGATTCTCCGTCAGGTCCGCTTGTCATCCGAATGCCCACATGGCGACGGAGCCCGCGCCGACGAGAGCGCGCAGCGGCAACTCCGATAACGAACTCGACTGATCCGGTCGCTGGAGATTGCCATGCCCTTCGATACGCCTTCTTCCCCTTCTGCCTCTTACAAGCTGTCACCGGTGGTGGTCTTGACCGGGGCCTCCAGCGGCATCGGTCGCGCGACCGCACTGGCGTTTGCCGGGGAGGGTGCCGACCTGGTACTGGCGGCGCGCGATCGCGAGGCCCTGGAGGTGGTCGCGGCCGAGTGCAGCGAGGCCGGCGCCCGCGTTCTGGTTCAGCCGACCGACGTGACCGACCCGGGGGCCGTGCAGCGCCTGGCGGATGCCGCCCTGGAGCGCTTCGGGCAGATCGACGTGTGGATCAACAACGTGGGCATCGGCGCCGTCGGCTTGTTCGACCAGACCCCCATCGAGGCGCACCGCCGCGTGGTCGAGGCGAACCTGCTGGGCCACATGCACGGTGCCCATGCGGTGCTGCCGCATTTCCGCGCGCGCCGCTGCGGCACGCTGATCAACATGATCTCGGTGGGCGGCTGGATCCCCGCGCCCTATGCGGCGGCGTACAGCGCCAGCAAGTTCGGCCTGCGCGGCTTTTCCGAGGCCCTGCGGGCCGAGTTGGCCGGCGTGCCGGACGTGCATGTGTGCGAGGTCTATCCCACCTTCGTCGACACGCCCGGCGTGACGCACGGGGCCAACTACAGCGACCACCGCCTTCGCCCGCCGCCGGGGCTGGTCGATCCGCGGCGGGTGGCGCAGGTGCTGCTGTCGATCGCGCGGCGGCCGCGGCGTGCGACCTACGTCGGCGTCGGCGCGCGCTCCGGAATCCTGGCCCATGCCGTGGCGCCGAACCTGGTGGCGCGCGCGATGATGTGGCTGACCGAGCGCAGCCTCGCACGTTCGGAGCCGCGGCCTCATACCGACGGCAACTTGTTCTTGCCTTCGGCGGGGCATGCGATCGACGGCGGCTTCGGCGCTTCGAAGCTCGCCGGCCGGCCGTCGGCGGTGGCCGGCATGGCGGCCACGGCGCTCGGGGCGGCGGCGCTGATGGGCTGGTGGGCGATGCGGCGCCGGCGGGCGTAGACAGTCTGCTGAGTCACTGACTGACAGAGCACGCGAGACCCCCATGACACCCAAGCAACTCTTTTCTCTCTGCCGCCAGTCCGTCAGCGCCTGGATCGACGACTACGCCCCGAGCATGGGCGCCGCCATCTCCTACTACACCATCTTCTCGCTGGCCCCGTTGCTGGTGATCGTGATCGCGGTCGCGGGCGCGCTGTTCGGCCGCGAGGCGGCGCAGGGGCGCATCGTCGAGCAGGTCTCGGGGCTGGTCGGCCGGGAGGGGGCGGTCGCGGTCGAGGCCATGCTGCGCAGCGTCAGCGAGCCCGACAAGGGGCTGATCGCAGGCTTGATCAGCGCGGTGGTGCTGCTGGTCGGCGCCACCACCGTGTTCGCCGAACTGCAGAGCGCGCTGGACCGCATCTGGCACGTTCCGGAGCGGCAGAAGCCCTCGGGCGTGTGGGCCGTGCTGAAGGCGCGGCTGCTGTCCTTCGGGCTGATCCTGGGCCTGGCCTTCCTGTTGATGGTGTCGCTGGTGGTGAGCGCGGGCCTGGCGGCCTTCGGCCAGTGGTTCGGCGGCCTGATGCCGGGATGGGAACTGCTGCTTCAGGGGCTGAACGTGCTCATCTCGCTGGGCATCGTCACCCTGCTCTTCGCGATGATCTACAAGCTCATGCCCACCGCGCGCATCGCCTGGCGCGACGTCTGGGTCGGCGCCCTGGTGACGGCCCTGCTGTTCGAGGTCGGCAAGCTGGGCATCGGGCTCTACCTGGGCAAGAGCGGCGTGAACGAATCCTTCGCGGCGGCCGGTTCGCTGGTGCTGCTGGTGGCCTGGGTGTACTACGCGGCGCAGATCTTCCTGCTGGGCGCGGAGTTCACCAAGGTCTATGCGGGCGCGCACGGCTCGGCTTCGGGCGTGAAGGCGGTGGCGGCGACGGAGGTCCACGCGCGGGAGAGCGAGGAAGGAACGGACCGCGTGCAGGGGAACGAGGCCACGGCGGCCCCGACCCCTGCAACAGCCACCGCCGCGGCTGCCGCGCCGGTGCCCGACGATGCCGGCATCGGCCTCACCGCGCGCACGCAGGAAGAGATCGACCGGCGCGTGGAGCGGGCCCAGGCCCGGTTGTTGAAACAGGTGCTGTGGCTCGGTGCGCTGGCCTTCGGCAACCTGGTGGCGCAGCACTGGTACCGGCGGGAGCACAAGAGCGCGCGGCAGCGCAGGCGCGCGCTCAGGCACGCGCGCTAGCTAGACTGCGCCCACGCTCCCGGTGATCGGCAGCACGATGCCCGTGATGTAGCTCGCGCAGCACGGCGCCGCCAGGAACACATAGGCCGGCGACAGCTCCTCCGGCTGGGCCGGGCGCTTCATGTCGGTGTTCTTGCCGAAGTTCCTGACCTTCTCCGGCGCGCTGTCCGCCGGGTTGAGCGGCGTCCACACCGGCCCGGGTGCAACCGCGTTGACGCGGATGCCCTTGTCCAGCAGATTGCTCGCCAGCGACTTGGTGAAGGCGTGGATGGCGCCCTTGGTGGTCGAATAGTCGAGCAGGTGGCTGCTGCCTTCCAGGCCGGTGACGGAGCCGGTATTGATGATCGAACCGCCGCTCGGCAGGTGCGGCACTGCGGCGCGCGCCATCTGGAAATAGCCGTAGATGTTGGTCTTGAACGTCAGGTCCAGCCGCTCGTCGGTGATGTCCTCGATGCTGGCGGCATGCAGCTGGAACGCGGCGTTGTTGACCAGGATGTCGAGTTTGCCGAAGGCATCGATGGTTTCTTTCACGGCGCGCTGGCAGAACGCCGGATCGCGCACGTCGCCGGGGATCAGCACGCAGTGCCGGCCCTCTTCATGGATGCAGCGCCGCGTCTCTTCGGCATCGACCTGCTCGTCGGGCAAGTACACGATGGCGAGGTCGGCGCCCTCGCGCGCATAGAGCAGCGCGACCGCGCGGCCGATGCCGGAGTCGCCGCCGGTGACCAGCGCCACCATGCCGTCGAGCTTGCCGCTGCCCAGGTAGCCGGAGGCCTGGAAGCGCGGCTGCAGGTCCATCTCGGCCTCCAGGCCGGGCTTCTTGAGATGCTGGGCCGGCATCGGGTTTTCCGGCTCGGGGCGATGCCCGGCCTGGACCGGCGCCTTGCTGGGCTTGGCGTCGCCCGCGGCGCGATCCTTGGCGTCCTGCTCCCGCTGGAGCTTGCGCTGCTGCGCGGCGACCTCGCTCGCTTCGGTGGTGGAAGGCGGCTGCCGGGTGGTGGTGGGCATGGGGAGCTCCTGGTGATGAGAGTGTGTGAAAGGGGTGGTGACGGCTCCACCGTAGGGAGCCGGCTCGCGGGCGCATGTCGTCCGAAGCCGCATGCCGCGCGCGGACTCGACCAACTCCCACAATGAGAAGCGGCTCGCGCCTGCGCGCCGCAACCGGCCCGGCCACGACGCTGGATACTTGGAGACACACATACGTTGCTCTATGCGCACGCCGCCCCAGACCGCTCCCGGAAGCACGGACGCCGAGGTTCCGCAACGGTGGTGGTCCAAGCTCGGCCCCGGCCTGATCACCGGTGCGGCCGACGACGATCCGAGCGGCATCGCCACCTACTCGCAGGCCGGTGCGCAGCTCGGCTACGGCGTGGGCGGCACGCTGCTCTTCACCTACCCGCTGATGGTGGGCATCCAGCTCGCGAGCGCGCGCATCGGGCGCGTCACGGGCCGCAATCTGGTCGAGGCCTTCATCCGCTTCTGCCCGCGCTGGCTGGTGGCGGTGCTGGTGCTGCTCCTGCTCATCGCCAACGTGATCAACCTGGGCGCGGACCTGAACGCGATGGGCGATGCGGCGGCGATGGTGCTGCACGGGCATGCGGCCTGGTACGCCATCGGCTTCGGCGTGCTGTCGCTGCTGCTGCAGGTGTTTCTGCCCTACGACAGATACGTGCGGGTGCTCAAGTGGCTGACGCTCTCGCTGTTCGCCTACGTCGGCGTGGTCTTTGCGGTGGACGTGGACTGGCCGGCTGCGCTGCGGGGCCTGCTGCTGCCCTCCTTCGCGTGGAACAAGGAGAACGTGACCACGGTGGTGGCGATTCTGGGGACCACCATCAGCCCCTATCTCTTCTTCTGGCAGGCGGCCCAGGAGGTCGAGGAAATCCGTCGCGTGCCGGACGACCATCCGCTGCGCGTCGCACCCGAGCAGGCGCGGCGGCAGTTGCGCCGCCTGCGTGTCGACACCGCGGTCGGAATGGGGTTCTCCAACCTGATCGCCTTCTTCATGATCACCGCCACCGCGGCCACACTGCATGCCAAGGGCCACACGGACATCCAGACCACCGCGCAGGCCGCGGCGGCGCTGCGCCCGCTGGCGGGGGATGCGGCATTCCTGCTGTTCGCGCTGGGTGTGATCGGCACCGGCCTGCTGGCCCTGCCGGTGCTGGCCGGTTCGGCGGCCGACGCGGTGGCCAGCTACTTCCACGTGCGCCGCGGGCTGAACCTGCCGCTGGCCAAGGCCCGCAGCTTTTACGGCATCCTGGCGGTGGCCATGGCCATCGGGGTGGTGATCGGCATCTCCGGGGTGAACCCGATCTCGGCGCTCTACTGGTCGGCGGTGGTCAACGCGGTGATCTCCGTGCCGGTCATGGTGGCCGTGATGATCGCGGCCGGCAGCCGCAAGGTCATGGGCGACATGCCGCTGTCGCGCAAGTGGAAGCTGCTCGGCTGGCTGGCGACCGCCGCGATGGCGGCGGCCTCGCTGGCCTTGCTGGTGGTCTCGGTGGCCTGATCCACCGTCCTTCGGCTTTCGTCAGGCCTTGAAACGCCGGTGGTAGTGCTCGATGCGCTGGAGCGCATAGTCGGCCGCGGCTTCGCGGATCCTGTTGCGGTCGCCCTCGAAGCGCTTCGTCTCGGTAAAGACCTGAATGCGATGGCCTTCCCGGAAGGCCCAGCCGAAGCACTGTGTGCCGGCGGGCACCTTCGGATCGGCATCGTCGGCCACGCCGGTGTTCGAGACGGCCACGCCGGCATCGCTGCGCTGCAGCGCGCCGCGCGCCATCTCCAGGGCGACCGGCTCGCTGGTGAGATTGAAGCGCTCCAGGGTGCTCTGCTTGACGCCCAGATGGCGTTGCTTGGCGCCGGGGTCGTACACCACGAAGGCCGATTCCAGCACCTGGCCGGCGCCGGGCACCGCGGCCAGGCGCGAGGCGATCAGTCCGGCCGTGCAGGACTCCGCCGTGACGAGCACCAGGCCATGCGTTTGCAGATACTGCGCCGCGGCACGGGTGGGGTCGGATGCATCCATCGAGAGCTCCAGTGCGAGATTGGTAAAGACCAAGGTAGGAAGCGGCGATGGCCTTGCCTGTCCGTGCCCCATGGCGGCGGTTGTAGGACGCGGCTGCGCCCGGTGGCGCCTGTATATTCATTCAGAGCACCTCATGCCTGTCGACACGCCGCCTTCCGCATCTGAGCCTTCGCCTGATGGGTCCGAGACCGGGCTCACGGTCTCGGTCAAGACCCTGTGCGCCTTCGCCGCCCGGGCGGGCGACCTCGATCTGCGCTTTGCGCCCGCGCCCAGCGCGCAGGAAGGCGTGGCCGGCCACCGCCTGGTGCAGGCGCGGCGCGGTGCAGGCTACGAGAGCGAGATCGCGTTGCGCGCGCGCTTCGGCCGCCTCTTGGTGCGGGGGCGTGCCGACGGCTTCGATCCGCAGCGCGGCCGGCTGGAAGAGATCAAGACCTTCCGCGGCGAGCTCGATTCGGTGCGCGCGAATCACCGTGCGCTGCATTGGGCGCAGGCGCGCTGCTATGCCTGGATGCTGTGCGAGGCGCGCGGCCTCGACGACATCGAAGCCGCGCTCGTCTACCTGGAACTGGGCAGCGACGAGGAATCCGTGCTCACCGAGCACTGGCGCCGTGACGACCTGCGCGCGCACTTCGAGGCACTGTGCGGCCGCTTCCTGGGCTGGGCCGAGCAGGAGGCCGCACACCGTGCCGCGCGCAATGCGGCGCTGCCTGCACTGGCCTTCCCGCATGCGGCCTTCCGCCCTGGCCAGCGCGACCTGGCCGAGGCCGTGTACCGTGTCGCGCTCGCCGGCCGCTGCCTGCTGGCCCAGGCGCCCACCGGCATCGGGAAGACGCTCGCCACCCTGTTCCCGCTCTTCAAGGCCTGGGACCGGCAGCGCGTCGACAAGCTGTTTTTCCTCACGGCCAAGACCTCGGGCCGCGCGATCGCGCTCGATGGGCTGCGCCGGCTGGCGGGCGAAGGCACGCCGTTGCGGGTGCTGGAGCTGACGGCGCGCGAGAAGGCCTGCGAGCATCCGGACAAGAGTTGCCACGGCGACTCCTGCCCGCTGGCCAAGGGCTTCTACGACCGGTTGCCGGCGGCCCGAGCCGAGGCAGCGGAGGCCGCGTGGCTGGACCGTGCGGCGCTGCGGCGCATCGCGCTCTCGCACGAGGTCTGCCCCTATTTCCTGGCGCAGGAAATGGCGCGCTGGTCCGATGCCATCGTCGGCGACTACAACTATTACTTCGACGGCAGCGCCTTCCTGTGGGCGCTGGCGCGCGACGAAGGCTGGCGCGCCGCGGTGCTGGTGGATGAGGCGCACAACCTGCTGGAGCGGGCGCGCGGCATGTACAGCGCGCGGCTGGAAGAAGCCGCCATCGGCGCCGTCCGGCGCAAGGCACCGCCGATGATCCGCAGGGCCCTGACGCGGCTGCGGCGCGAATGGCGTCGGGTCCAGCAGACGCAGACCGAGGACTACCGCGCGCACGACACGCTCCCCGCCGGCCTGGCGCGCGCGCTGCAGGACACACTGGCCGCCCTGGGCGACCACTTCGCCGCGCATCCGATGGAGGCGCAGGAGCCGCTGCAGCAGTGCTTCTTCGACTTGGCGCATTTCGCGCGGCTGGCCGATTCCTTCGGTGCGCACTCGGTGTTCGAGTCCTTGCTGGCCGAGGACGCGCTGGCCATTCGCAACCTGGTGCCCGCGCCCTTCCTGGCGCCACGCTTCGAAGACAGCCTCAGCACCACCTGCTTCTCGGGCACCCTGGCGCCCTTCGGCTTCTACCGCGACACGTTGGGGCTGCCCGAGACCACCGCCACGCTGGACGTGGGCTCGCCCTTCCGCGGCGATCAGCTGAGCGTGCGCATCGCGACCGATGTGTCCACGCGTTGGCGCGACCGGGCGCGCTCGCTGGACAGGGTGGTGCGCATCATCGCGGACCAGTACGCGGCGCAGCCGGGCAACTACCTGGCCTTCTTCAGCAGCTTCGACTATTTGCGCAGCGCCCTGGAGGCCTTCACGCAGGCCCACCCCGAGGTGCCCGCGTGGACCCAGTCGCGCGGCATGCGCGAGAGCGAGCGCGAGGCCTTCGTGGCGCGCTTTTCGTCCGGGGGCCGGGGCATCGGCTTCGCGGTGCTGGGCGGGCCCTTCGGCGAAGGCATCGACCTGCCGGGCGACCGGCTGGTGGGCGCCTTCGTCGCCAGCCTGGGGCTGCCGCAGCACGATGCCGCCAACGAGTGCATGCGCGAGCGCATGCAGGCGATGTTCGGCGACGGCTATGCGTACACCTATGTCTATCCCGGGCTGCAGAAGGTGGTGCAGGCGGCGGGACGGGTCATCCGCAGCGAGCAGGATGCGGGCGTGCTCTACCTGCTCGACGACCGCTTCGCGCGCCGCGAAATCCGCGCGCTGTTGCCGCCCTGGTGGCGGCTGGAGTCGATGCGCGCATCGCAACCGTGGGCGATGCGGGCTATTCCTTGTCCTTCTTCGGGGTGACGACCTTGTCCACCGTCACCGACACCGGGTCGCTGGCGGGAAAGGACTCTTCGACGCCGTTGTCCAGCGCCTCTTCGGTGGGTTCTTCCTTCACCGGTTTCTCAGGCTCGGCCGGTGCGTCATGCTTCTCCGAGGTCGGAAAGGGGAACGGTTCGGTGGTGGATTTGGTGCTCATGGGCACTCCTCGTGTGGGATTGATGCCTTCAAGCTAGGGTGCGGGGCGGCACGCGCCTGTAGGAAGCGGCGCCTAGGCCATGCGGTCCTCGCGCGAGAAATGGCCTACGGCGAAGCGGACTGCCAGCCTGCGGCGCGCGCGCACGGGAGCGTCAAGGTCGAGCGGTGAACGAAAAAAGGAGTTTTCCCATGACCGATCCCCAAGCCCATCCTCAACCGGGGCCGCCAGGCCCCCTGGGCGAAAACGAAGCCCGGCTCGGCGACCGCGGCGACGCCTCCGGCCGCAACATCGAACAGAACCGTGCCCTCGGGCAGGACGATCCGCTGCACGGCAGCCGCATGGGCCGGCGACTGTACGACCCATCCGGCTACCCGGGCACGCCCGACATCGGCACCGATGCGGCGCAGACGGAAGAGGCCGAGCGCGTGGAACGTGAAAAGCGCGACAACTGATCCACCGTCGCGGGACCGCACTGACGAAGGGCGTTTGCACCTTCCTACCCGTGCGGCGGATCCCGGACGCACCATGAATCGTCGAACCCATTCATCCAAGGAGCAACCATGCCCAGAGGTGACAAGTCCTCCTACACGGACAAGCAGAAGCGGCAGGCCGAGCACATCGAGGAAGGCTACGAGAAGCGAGGCGTCGGCGAGAAAGAGGCCGAGCGCCGCGCATGGGCCACGGTGAACAAGGAAACCGGCGGCGGCAAGAAGACCGGCTCGGGACGCGGCAAGGCCGAGAACCATGCACCTTCGCGCAAGGGTGGCCATCTGGGCGGCGCAGCCTCCGCCAAGCGCAGCGCCGCGGCGCGATCAGCCTCCGCCAAGAAGGCGGCCGCCACGCGCAAGCGCCGCGCGGCGGCGCATTGACCGCCCCACCGCGCGTCAGGACGCGCTGCGCTGCACGCCGTCGTGCTTGAGCTGTTCGTTCAGCAGCAGCTCGATGGCGAACAGGCGCTCGTTGAGCACCGCCGTCTGAAGCCGCAGCGCCTCGATGATGGCGCGGGTGGCGGGATCGGGCGCGTTGTTGGACAGCTCCTGCAGGTCGTGCAGCTTGCGGCGCAGTTCGTTGCTCATCGCGGGTTCCTCCATCGGGCGAAGGTCTCATCGTAGGGCCGGATGGCGGAAGCCGGAACCTGGGTCTTTCCGGTGGCGTTCGTGGGCCCGGCGGGGCCTGTCAACTGCTTTTGCGGGGTTGCGAGGACGGATCCAATGTGAGCAGCGTGTAGATGGCCGCGCCCGGCATGCGCGCGCGCTTGAATCCGAGGCTTTGTGCCAGGGCCAGCATGCCTCGGTTCTCCGACAAGGTGGTCCCGACGAGCCGCCTCACGCCGGCGTCCCGCGCGCGTTCGATCAGGCAGGCAAGAAGCTGGCGGCCGACGCCGTTGCCCTGCCAGGCATCCGCGACGACGATGGCGAAGTCGGCGTCGCCGTCACCGGCTTCGAGGGCGTAGCGCGCGACGCCGATCTGCCGCTCGGCACCGTTCGTCAGGGTGGTCGCGATCAAGGCGTCTTCCCGCGCGGGGTCGATGTCGGTCCAGCGCCGGAGTTCGTCGAGGCTGGGCGTGCGCGGGTTCATCAGGCGCTGGTAGCCCGCCTTGCGGGACAGGCCGTGCACGAAGTCGCGCTCCAGTTCGAAGTCGGCCGAGGTGATGGGGCGCACCCGCACGACGTGCCCGGTCCTGGCTTCCCAGGTTCGCAGGGAGGAGCGTGCCGTCCGCGCCAATGCCGTCGTGGCATGTGCGCCGTGTGCGCCGTGTGCGGCATGGGAGGGGGACATGATGACTCCGGGATGGCTGCGTATTGCAGGCAGTCTAGGAGTTCGGGGGCGTGCGAAAAAGGCGATCGCCGTCAACTCGCTTTTGCACGCACCGAAACAATGGGCGCCCTCCCGCGCCTTTGCCTGTCTCAGCGGGCAGGCGCCGGCGGGAGGCTCTTCAGGTACAGGTAGAGCGCGCGCACGTCGGTATCGTTCATCGCGGCGAGGGATTCGAAGGGCATGACCTTGATCGGCGTACCGTCGGGCCGCTGGCCGGTCTTGAACATGCGCGCGAAGGACTCCGCATCGGCATAGCGCGCCATCGCGTCGCCTTCGCCGGGCGTGAGCTTCGCGGCGGCCGGCCAGTCCGGCGGGCCACCCGGGATCTTGCCCCCCTCGAGCTTCGCGCCGTGGCAGCCCAGGCACATGTTGGCCACATAGGCGCCGTGCTGCACGTTCACGCCCTCGGCCACCGGCCGGGCCGGCGGCAAGGTGTGGTCGATCTTCGAGGCGGCGTCCCGGATGACGCCGAAGCCGTAGAGCGCCCGCACCGGCAGGGACAGTTCCACCACCGCGGCCGCGCCCTGCGCAGGTGGCAGATGGCGGATGTAGGCGACCAGCGAGGCCAGGTCCTGGTCGGTCAGGCGGTTGTAGTCATCGCTGGGCATCACCATCAGCGGCCGGCCCCCGGGGGCGATGCCGTGACGGATGGCGCGCACCCAGTCCTCCGGCCTGTAGCCCGCCACGGCGCTGCCGGGGGCAGGGCTGATGTCGGGGCCGGCGATTCGCATGCCCTTGCCGTCGTCGAGGAAGGTGCGGCCGTTGCCCTGGGCGCCGTGGCAGTCGACGCAGCCGCGCGAGGCGAAGAGATAGCGTCCGCGCTCGATCGCCGTGGCGTCGTCGCGCAGCGGCACGGGCTGCACGGCGACATCGATGTGGCGCTGCATCTTGCTGCGTGCCAGCCGGTCGCCGGCGAAGAGCGCTGCGGCGGCGAGCAGTGCCACGGCGACAAGCGCGATGACGGTGCGCCGAATCCATCGGCCCACTGGAGTAGCTCCGCGTTCGGCGACGGGCGCGCGTTTCATGCCGCCTCCTTCGCGCGCTGTCGCGGCGTGCGCGAGAGTTTCTGCGCGATCAGGCCGGCCGCCATCTTGAGCTGCAGGCGCAGGCGCGGCTTGTGGCCCCAGCTGCTGGTGATGCTGGTGGTCTGCGTGTCCCAGCCTTCGGGCTCGATGGTCCGCGTGCCGGCGCCGATCTCGAAGTCGAAGCCCGAGGGCGTGGCGCCGTAAAAGGAGAAAGTACCGTCGGGGTCGGGGTGCTGGCCCAGCTCGAGCGAGAGCGGCACTTTGTGGCGCTGCGCCCGTTCGAAGGCGATACCGATGTCGCTCAGGCGCCCGGCCTGCAACATGAAATGATGGATTCGCTTGGACAGGGGCATGTCGAACAGCGCGATCGAGTGGTGGCGGCGGTTGCAGTGCAGGAAGGTGCCGCGGATGTCGATCGGCCCGACACGGGTCGCCAGCCGTTCCGTCACGCCGAAGCCCAGCAGGCGGTAGAAGTCTTCCATCGCCGCCAGGTCGTGCGAAATCAGCACCGCGTGGCCCAGGCCCAGCTCGCCGGTGCGGAAGCCTTCGGGGAAGCCCTCCGAGGTGAAGGACGTGGCCGCACCGGCGAGGCCGGTGAAGAGCTCGATCGTGTTGCCGGCCGGGTCGGTGCAGCAGTGCAGGCGTTGCACGCGGCGCGCCTCGTGCAGGGCGGCATCGGCGCGCGACACGGCCACGCCGGCATGGTGCAGGCGGGCGAGCAGGCGCTCCAGCACAGCTTCCTCGGCACATTCCAGGCCCAGCGCGCCGAGGTCGTCGGCCGGCCCGGCACGAACGATCAGGCGCTGGGCCGCCTCGTCCAACTGCCAGCCGCGGCTGCCGTCGGTGTTGTCCACCGGGGCGGGCAGGGCGAGCATGTGACGGCAGAAGTCCGCCCATCGCGCAGGGCGGCGCACTTCGAAGACCAGGTAGCCGAGACGGAGGTCGGGGAGCATGGCAAACTCTCTTTCGTGGATGTTCAGTTCAAAAATGGACGATCTCTCCAAAAATGAATGATGCATTGAATTTCGGTACGTCGTCCATACCACTTTTGCCAGAGGCCCTGGCCGAAAGTGTGTGGCGGCCGCGTCCCGGCCTGCTCAAGCGCGAGCGCACCCGGCTGCGACTGGTGCAGGCGGCGATCCAGGTGTTCTCGGCGCGCGGTGTGGCCGGCGCCACCATGCAGGAGCTGGCGGCGGCGGCCGGCATGACGACCGGCACGGTCTACAACCACTTCAAGACCAAGGAGGAGGTGGCGAGCGCGGTGGCGCTGCTGCTGGCGGACACCCTGTGCCGGCGCATCGGCGACAGCCAGCTGGGCATCGCCGAGGGCGCCCATCGCATGGCGATCGGCAACCAGCGTTACATCTGGCTGGCCGAGCAGAGCCCGGCGTGGACCCTGATGATGATGGAGGTGGCGGCGGCGGCGCCTGAGCTGCTGCTGGAGATCCGCCAGTACGTGATGGCCGACCTGCGGCTGGGTGTGAAGCAGAAGGCCTTCCGCATTCCCAGCGAGGCGGCGGCCATGGACCTGATCAACGGCACCATCAGCCAGGCCATGCGCAGCGTGGCGCGGGGCCTGGCGCCGCGCAACCATGGCCGCGAGGTGGCGACCTGCGTGCTGCGTGGGCTGGGGATGGACGCCGCAGCGGCGAAGGAGGTGGCATACCGGCCGCTGCCGCCCTTCCCGCCAATGGCGGCCGCGCCGGTGGCTGCCAAGGCCAAGGCGGCGGCGAAGAAAGTGGCTTCGCGGGCCAGAGGAGCGCGGCGCCCGGTCTAGAGGGGATGGTCGCCGCGCCAGCCGAGCAACTCCGCCAGCCGCCGCACGATCCAGCGGGCTTCGGCGGCCGAGACGCCGGCCTCGGCGCTGCTCAGGCCCGCGTGGATGCGTTCGAGGATCTCCTCTTCCGAAGGCACTTCGGCGTGGTGGAGGATCTGCGCATGGCCGACCAGGTGATTGGCCAGGTCCTCGCAGACCTCGTAGCGCGCGCGCACCGTTGCCAGGGGCTCCGACAGGCGCTGCCGTGCATCGGTGTAGAGCGCGAAGAACGAAGGCGGGATGTGGATCTGGTTGTCGTCGGACATGGAAGGAACAGGCACCCGGGGGCGCCATGAATGAAAAACGCGCCCGAAGGCGCGTCGTTTCGTGGTGGGGGTCGGCAGGCCGGTGTTCAGCCGCCCTTGCGAGCCCGCTTGCCGGGGTTCTTCTTGCTGCGGGTCGCGGTGCCGCGTTCCAGGCTGATCTTCTGGCCGCCGCCCATCTTGGGCAGGCTGTAGCCGGACATCGGGACGGGCTTGGGGGAGGCCTTGCGGTCGGCCTCGGTGCGGATCTTCTGTGTCATGGAAGGCTGGGTGGAAAAAATGGGAAAGGCCGACATTAGGCCACATTGGCGAGCAGCCGCACCTTGACGGCCTTGCCCTTGACGCGGCCGCTGGACAGCCGGCGGACGGCCTCGCGCGCGATGCGCCGGTCGACCGCCACGTAGGTCGAGAACTCGTTGACGTTGATCTTGCCGACCTGCTCGCGGGTGAAGCCCGCTTCGCCGGTGAGGGCGCCCAGCACGTCGCCGGCGCGGATCTTTTCCTTGCGGCCGCCGGCGATCTGCAGCGTGGCCATGGGCGCAAGCAAAGGGTCTCGCTCGTGGCCGGTGGGGGCGAGGCTGGCCAGCAGATGCCATTCGGAGGCGCGGCCCTGCAACTGCTCGATGCGGCCGACGCGGCCCATCTCGTCCAGGCTGGCGAGGCTGAGTGCGAGGCCCTCGGCGCCGGCGCGACCCGTGCGGCCGATACGGTGGATGTGGACTTCGGGGTCGGGCGTGACGTCGACGTTGATCACCGCTTCGAGCTGGGCGATGTCGAGCCCGCGCGCCGCCACGTCGGTGGCCACCAGCACGGAGCAGCTGCGGTTGGCGAACTGCACCAGGACCTGGTCGCGCTCGCGCTGCTCGAGTTCGCCGAACAGGGCCAGTGCGCTGAAGCCCTGGGCCTGCAGCACCTGAACCAGGTCGCGGCATTGCTGCCTGGTGTTGCAGAAGGCCAGGGTGCTCTGCGGTCGGAAGTGCCGCAAGAGCAGGCTCACGGCGTGAAGGCGTTCATCCTCCGTCACCTCGTACCAGCGCTGGCGGATGTGACCTTCTTCGTGCTGCGCCTGCACCGTGATCTGCTGCGGGCTCTGCATGAACTGCGCGGCGAGGCGGGTGATGCCTTCGGGGTAGGTGGCGGAGAACAGGAGCGTCTGGCGTTCCTTCGGGCATTGGCGCGCGACGGCGGCAATGTCGTCGAGGAAGCCCATGTCCAGCATGCGGTCGGCTTCGTCGAGCACCAGCGTGTTGAGCGACCCGAGGTTCAGGCTGCCACGCTGCAGGTGGTCGAGGATGCGGCCCGGGGTGCCGACCACGACGTGCGCGCCATGGGCCAGGCTGGACAGCTGCCCGCGCAGCGCGACGCCGCCGCAGAGCGTGACCACCTTGACGTTCTCCTCGGCGCGGGCGAGGCGGCGAATCTCCGTCGTGACCTGGTCGGCCAGCTCGCGGGTGGGGCACAGCACCAGCGACTGCACGGCGAAGCGCCGCGCCTCCAGCCGGGCCAGCAGTGACAACGCAAAGGCGGCGGTCTTGCCGCTGCCCGTCTTGGCCTGGGCGATCAGGTCGTTGCCGCCGAGCGCCACCGGCAGGCTGGCCGCCTGGACCGGCGTCATCTGCAGGTAGCCCAGCTGCCGCAGGTTCGCCAGGACGGGCGGCGAGAGCGGCAGCGTCGCGAAGTCGACGGCGGGATCGGCCACGGATGCGATCAGCGGCGCGGACCGTTGTTGTTGCCGCCGGTCGGCGGCGGGCCGCGGCGCTCGAGGTGGCGGAAAGTGATGCGGCCCTTGGTCAGGTCGTAGGGGGAGAGCTCCAGCGACACCTTGTCGCCGGCCAGGATGCGGATGTGGTGCTTGCGCATCTTGCCGCCGCTGTAGGCGATCAGCTGATGGCCGTTGTCCAGCGTCACGCGGTAGCGGGAGTCGGGCAGCACTTCCGTGACTGCGCCGTTCATTTCGATCAGTTCTTCCTTGGGCATGAGGACCTCTGAATGTTGCGTGGATGATTCGATTCGGGCGCCTGCGCACCGCGACGCCGCGATGCGCGAGAGACAGTGAGAAAGCGCGGGGCCGGCCGGGATTGTGGCGCCCACCGGAGCGGACAGCGCGCCCTGTTCGCTTCAACGGAGTACGAAGGCAGCGGCATCCTGAGGCGCCGGTCGGCGCACCCACGCACTGCGCGTGGCCGGCTGATGAAAGCCCGCAATACCTGGGTCAGCCCCAGCTCGGCAATAAGTAGACGAAATGCTTCGTCGGCGATCGAAACGAACCCCGCATTCTAACCGGACTGGCATGACTGTTGCTGCACGTGTCCGACGAACGCCTGACACGGGTTGGGATCTTGCGGCCGGGCCCCGCGCGGCGCACCATCGCGAAAGTCATCGTCCCCAGGAGCGCGGCCATGGATGATCGAGGATCGAGCGGGCGGTTGCGGGTGCTCGCCGCCGCCATCTTCTGGCTGCTCCTGCTGGCTGCCCTGCCGTGGGCCCTGGCGACCACCCCGCGCCAGGGCGACGGCGCATCCTCGTCGGCACAGATCCAGGCCCTGCAGCGGGCCGGCGACGCGGTGGTGGCGCTGCGCGTCACCGCGACCGACGGCGCCGCCTCGGCCGAGACACTCGGCGTGCAACGTTCGGGCTCCGGCGTCGTGATCGGGCCGGATGGGCTGATCCTCACCATCGGTTACCTCCTGCTGGAGGCCGAGACGATCGAGGTGATGACACAGGACAACCGCACGCTGCCGGCGCGGCAGGTGGCCTATGACCTGGCCACGGGCTTCGGCCTGATCCGGCCGCTGGTGCCCCTGCGCGGCGTCCAGCCCGTGCCGCTGGCCGGCGTGGGTGGCCTGGTGCCCGGCGAGCTGCTCCTGGCGGCGACCGGCAGCAGCAGCGGCACGGAGGTCGGGTTCACGCGCCTCTTGGGCGTGCGGCCGTTCTCGGGCTACTGGGAGTACCACATCGAGTCGGCCCTCTTTACCAGCCCGCCGATCCCGTCCCACAGCGGCGCGCCCCTTTTCAACCGCAACGGTGAGTTGCTGGGCATCGGCAGCCTGTTCGTGCTGGAGTCGGGGCCGGGCCACGAACGCCCGACCCCAGGGAACATGTTCGTGCCGGTGGAACTCTTGCGGCCCGTGCTCGACGAGATGAAGGCCAACGGGTACACGCGGGCGAGCGTGCGGCCGTGGCTGGGCCTGTCGTCCTCGGAGCAGGACGGCCATGTGCAGGTTGTACGCGTCGATCGGCGCGGGCCGGCCCTGGAGGCCGGCATCCAGCCCGGTGACGTGGTGCTGGAGGTGGACGGCATCGGCGTCGCCACGCTCGAGGCCTTCTACAAGCAGCTCTGGAAGCGCACCTCGCCCGAGTCGGAGGTGGAGCTCACCGTGCAGCAGGGCACCGAGACGCGCAAGGTGCGCATCCATGCGGTCGACCGCATGAAGACCCTGCGCAAGCCAGCGGGCATCTGAAAAGGGGCTCGTCGCTCAGGGCGCGATGCCGAGCATGCGGCGGTTGGCCGCGCGGTCCACGCTGCCGGCCGCGAAGTCGTCGAAGGCGCGGTCGGCCACGCGGATGATGTGATCGGCGATGAACCGTGCGCCCTCGCGTGCGCCGTCCTCCGGGTGCTTCAGGCAGCACTCCCACTCGAGCACGGCCCAGCCGGGAAAGTCGCAGGCCGCCAGCTTGGAGAAGATGGCGCCGAAGTCGACCTGGCCGTCGCCCAGCGAACGGAAGCGCCCGGCCCGCTGCAGCCAGGGCTGGAAGCCGCCGTAGACGCCCTGCTTGCCGGTCGGATTGAACTCCGCATCCTTCACGTGAAAGATCCTGATGCGTTCGTGGAAGTGGTCGATGTAGGCGAGGTAGTCGAGCTGCTGCAGCACGAAGTGGCTGGGGTCGTAGAGCAGGCAGGCGCGGCGGTGCTGGCCAACGCGGTCGAGGAACATCTCGTAGCTCACGCCGTCGTGCAGGTCTTCGCCGGGGTGGATTTCGTAGCAGACGTCGACGCCGGCCTCGTCGAAGGCATCGAGGATCGGGCGCCAGCGGCGGGCCAGCTCGTCGAAGGCTTCCTCTATCAGGCCCGGCGGCCGCGGCGGCCAGGAATAGAAGTAGGGCCAGGCGAGCGCGCCAGAGAAGGTGGCATGTGCCGTGAGTCCCAGATTGGCCGAGGCCTTGGCCGCCAGGTGCAACTGCTCCACCGCCCATTGCTGCCGGCGAACCGGGTCGTTGCGCACCTCCGGCGCGGCGAAGCCGTCGAAGCCCGCGTCGTAGGCCGGGTGCACGGCCACGAGCTGGCCCTGCAAGTGGGTGGAGAGTTCGGTGATGCGGATGCCATGGCGCGCCAGCGTGCCCTGCAGCTCCTCGCAGTAGGTCTTGCTCTCGGCGGCCCGGCGCAGGTCGATGAGGCGTGCGTCCCAGCTCGGAATCTGCACGCCTTTGTAGCCGAGGCCGGCGGCCCAGGCGGCGATGCCGTCGAGCGAATCGAAAGGGGCGCTGTCGCCCGCGAACTGCGCCAGGAAGATGGCGGGCCCCTGGATGGTCTTCATGCGGTCTCCTGATGCCCGGCCTATGGTGGCGGGTTCGCGCATCCTACGGGTTTCGGGCGCGCGGCCTTGTCCGACAAGCTTGCGGGTGACGCTGTCCACGGCCCGGGCTTCCCGAACGTTCGACAATGTTCTTATTGTTCGCCTTGATCGCGATGTCACAAACCGTTGCAGGCCGACTGAAGATCGGCCTTTCCGCCTGCTTCTCGCACGCCGACCCGGCGCGCTCGCTGTTCACCAACAAGACGCTCCAATACGTCGAGCAGTCGATCACGCATTGGCTGATGTCCGCCGGGGCCATGGTGGTGATGGTGCCCTGTCCCACCGGCGAGACCGCGCGCGGCGACACCAAGCTCTCCCACTACGCGGAATGGCTCGATGGCGTGGTGATGCACGGCGGAGCCGACGTCTGGCCCGGCAGCTACGGCGAGGTGCCACTGAAGGACGCCTGGGTCGGCGATCGCATCCGCGACCTCTATGACCTCGCGCTGGTCGAGGCCTTCGAGCAGGCCGGCAAGCCGATCTTCGGTGTCTGCCGCGGGCTGCAACTGATCAACGTGGCCTTCGGCGGCACGCTGTACCAGGACATCGAGGCCCAGCACCCCAATGCGCTTCGGCACCGCGATCCGGTGGCCTATGACCAGAACTTCCACGACATCGGCATCGTGCCTGGCACCCGCCTGTCGAAGCTGTATCCGGGCGTGGAACGTGCACGGGTCAACAGCATTCATCATCAGGGTGTGAAAGACCTGGCGCCGGGCTTCGAGGTCGAGGCCTGGAGCGTGCCGGACCACGTGCCGGAGGCGATCCGGCGCAAGGACGGCCGCGGGCGCAGCTACATTGCCGCCACCCAGTGGCACCCGGAATTCCACAAGTACGGCAGCACCGAGACGGTGGACGACACGGCCATCCTCGAGGACTTCCTGTGGGCCTGCGCCACCGCCAAAGTCAGCCCGCGCGGGCCGCTTCGCACGGCGCCGGGACGCATCCGCAACCGCGCCGCGCGGCTGCTCAGGCAGGCGCTGCTGATGCGCTGAGTGCCCGGCCTCGGGCCTGCAGGCGTTCAGTCGCGCGACGAGCGGTTGCGCGTGCCGCTGACGCCGGCGTCGATGGTGCCGAACACCGTGATGCCGCTGCCGCCGGCCGTGCTGCCGGCATCGCCGCCGCGCGAGGAGGCGCAGCCGGTGGCCAGGCCCATCAAGCCCAGGGCCATCGCGAGGGACAGGGCGGGAACGATTTTCTTCACCGGCATCTCCTGGCGTTCGGGTTCGCGGGTCAGCTCAGGTGCTTGCCCACGATGCCCGCGATCTCGAACATGGTCACCTGCTCCTTGCCGAACACCGGCCGGAGCTTGGCATCGGCGTTGATCGCGCGCTTGTTGGCCGCATCCTGCAGGCCGTGGGCCTTGATGTAGTCCCACAGTTTCTTGATGACCTCGGTGCGTGCCAGGGGTTCCGTGCCGATCACTGCCGCGAGCGCATCGCTCGGCCTAAGGCCGGCCGCCGGCTTGCGCGGGGCCTTGGGTGCAGCGGCCTTCCTGGCAGCCGGTGCCTTGGTCTTGCTGCCGGCCGCCGCCTTCTTCGCGGCTGGCGCCCCCTTGGCGGCGAAGCTCTTGCGCGCCGGAAACTTGCCTTCGCGCGGCTCGAACTCGAAGCTGACCTTGCCCTCTTCCGCGTTCCAGGCCAGGAAGGCCTTGAAGGGCCGGCGCGTGCGCATGGAAACGAACTTGTCCAGCAGGTCGGTCTTGCCGGTGGCCAGCAGTTTCTCGACCTGGGCGCGCTCCACGGGCTGCTGAAGGATGATCTTGCCGGTCTTGAAGTCGCAGCTCGGCGTCGCCTGCGCATCGGTGGGCACCGACTTCTCGCAGACGTAGTTGCTGGCGTTCTCGAACACGCGCGCGCCGCACTTCGGGCAGGGGCCGAGCGAATGCTGGCCGCTGAAGTCCACGATCTCGCCCGTCTCGGCGTCCTTGTCGTCGCCGAAGTCGAACTCCAGCTTCCAGTTCCTCGCCTCCTCGTCGTACTTGAGGACGATCTCGGAGGTGAAGGGCCACCCGGCCTTCGAGCGGAAGCCTTCCAGCGGGCCGATGTGCTTGTCGCGCAGCAGCTGCTCGGCTTCGGCCACTTCGAAGGTGCGGCCCGCCGGCGACTTGCCGAAGGAGAAGCCACAGCCCTCCTGCCCGGCCTTGCCGGTGCAGGCGTAGCGGCGGTAGTTCTCCTTGACCACGCCTGCGCAGTTGGGGCACGGCGTCGACAGGGTCGCGTAGTCGCCGGGCACGGTGTCGCGGTCGTACTCCTTGGCCTTTTTGACGATGTGCTCCGTCATCTCGGCGATCTCGCGCATGAAGGCGGCGCGGCTGAGCTTGCCGTGTTCCATCTGCGCGAGCTTGTATTCCCACTCGCCGGTGAGTTCTGCCTTGGACAGCTCCTCCACGCCGAGTCCGCGCAGCAGCGTCATGAGCTGGAAGGCCTTGGCCGTCGGGATCAGCTCGCGGCCCTCGCGCAGGATGTACTTCTCGGCCAGCAGGCCTTCGATGATGGCGGCACGCGTGGCCGGTGTGCCGAGGCCCTTTTCCTGCATGGCCTCGCGCAGTTCGTCGTCGTCGATGGTCTTGCCGGCGCCTTCCATGGCACCCAGCAACGTGGCCTCCGAATAGCGCGCGGGTGGCCGGGTCCTCAGGCCCTTGGGCTCGACCGATTCGACCTTCACCTGTTCGCCGGGCTTCACCGGCACCAGGCGCTTGCCGTCCTTGTCGTCGCCCTTCTCCTCGTCCTGGGCTTCCTTGCCATAGATCGCGAGCCAGCCGGCCTTGACCAGCACCTTGCCGTCGCTGCGGAAGGCATACTTCCTGCCCTCGTGCTGCACCGTGCTGATGCGCGTGGTCACCTGGTATTCGGCGCTCGGGAAGAACACTGAGAGGAAGCGCCGCACCACGAAGTCATAGAGCTTCTGCTCCGCCTCGGACAGGCCGGTGGGCGCCTGCAGCGTGGGGATGATCGCAAAGTGGTCGCTGACCTTGGCGTTGTCGAACACGCGCTTCGTGGGCTTCACGTAGTGGCCGTCGATCGCCTCCTGCGCGAAGGGCGCGAGGTGGCGCATGCCGCTGGTCGACAGCATCTCCATCGTCTTGCGTACCACCGGCAGATAGTCCTCGGGCAGCGCGCGCGAATCGGTCCGTGGGTAGGTCAAGGCCTTGTGCCGCTCGTACAGACTCTGGGCCAGGGCCAGCGTGGTCTTGGCGCTGTAGCCGAAGCGGCTGTTGGCCTCGCGCTGCAGCGAGGTCAGGTCGAACAGCAGCGGCGAGGCTTGCGTCGTGGGCTTGCTTTCCTCGGTGACGCTGGCCGTGCGGCCGCGCGCAGCCTGCGCGATTGCTTCGGCCTCGCGCAGGCTCCAGACGCGGTCGGCGCGCTGCTCCGGATCCGGCTGGCCATCCGGGCCCGGCGGCGGCTTCTTCCACTCGGGGTCGAACCACTTGCCGGGGTACTCGCCCGCCTCGGCGAGGAAGCTGCCATGCACTTCCCAGTAGTCGCGGCTGACGAACTTGCGGATCTTCTCCTCGCGCTCCACCACCACCGACAGCGTGGGCGTCTGCACCCGGCCGACGGTGGTGAGGAAGAAGCCGCCGTCGCGCGAGTTGAAGGCGGTCATGGCGCGCGTGCCGTTGATGCCGACCAGCCAGTCGGCCTCCGAGCGCGAGCGGGCCGCATCGGCCAGGCCCCGCATCTGCTGTTCGCTGCGCAGCTGATCGAAGCCTTCACGGATGGCCTGCGGCGTCATCGACTGCAGCCACAGGCGCCGCACCGGTTTGCCCAGCGGTGCCTTGCCGCCGGCGTACTGCTCGATCAGGCGGAAGATCAGTTCGCCCTCGCGGCCCGCGTCGCAGGCGTTGACGAGCTCGCCCACGTCCTTGCGGCGGGCCTGCTTGACCACGGCATTGAGGCGGGTCTTGGTCTTGTCGACCGGCTTGAGGTCGAAGCGCGGCGGAATGACCGGCAGGTTGGCGAAGCTCCACTTGCCCCGCTTCACGTCGAACTCTTCCGGCGCCTGGATCTCCACCAGGTGGCCCACGGCGCTGGTCACGATGTACTTCTCGTTCTCGAAGTGCTCCTCGTGCTTTTCGAACTTGCCGGCCACCGGCGTGAGGGCACGGACGATGTCCTGGGCCACCGACGGCTTCTCTGCAATCACCAAAGTCTTCATCAATCGTTCCTCGTATCGGGCCGAGAGCGGGCTGCGGCCCCTCCCCGTGCGCAAGCGCGGGAGCCACCCCTACAATCTGCGGCTTCTCGCGTGCGCACGCGCACGCGCATGCGTACATGTATTCAAACTAACAGACTTCGGCGATGGCAACCAAATCCCCCACAACCGGCGGTCGCCGCATCCAGACCCGGCGCTCGGGCGTCCACGGCAACGGCGTGTTCGCCCTGCAGGACATCGCCGAGGGCGAGACGCTGATCGAGTACAAGGGCGAGCTGATCACCTGGGAGGAAGCCCTGCGGCGGCACCCGCACGATCCGTCCCAGCCCAACCACACCTTCTACTTCCATATCGATGACGAGCGCGTGATCGACGGCGGCGTCAACGGCAATGCGTCACGCTGGATCAACCACTCCTGCGACCCCAACTGCGAGGCCGACGAGCAGAACGGGCGGGTCTTCATCAAGGCGCTGCGCAACATCGCCGCCGGCGAGGAGTTGAACTACGACTACGGCCTCATCATCGACGAGCCACTGACCAAGAAACTCAAGGCCGAGTTCCCCTGCTGGTGTGGTTCGGAGCAGTGCCGGGGCACGCTGCTCGCGGCCGGGGAGGACAAGAACGACAAGAAGAAAAAGAAGAAGGCGAAGAAAGCCAAGAAGGCCAGGAAGGCCGGGAAAGCCAAGCTGAACGGCAGGCACTGACCATGGCCGACCCCTGGTTCGAAGCGCAGATCGCCGCCGCCGTGGCCCCGCTGCTGCCCGGCCTGGCGGTCGAGGTGGTGGACGAGATCGACTCGACCAGCAGCGAGCTGATGCGCCGCGCCCGCGACGGCCGCACGCAGCCGGTGCTGCTGGTCGCCAAGCGGCAGACGGCGGGCCGGGGGCGCATGGGCCGGGCCTGGCAGAGCTCTCAGGCCGAGCAGGAGCCGGCCTCCCTCACCTTTTCACTGGGCCTGCCGCTGATGCCGCGGGACTGGTCGGGGCTGTCGCTCGCGGTGGGTGTCAGCGTGGCGGAAAGCCTGGACGCGCCGAACATGGCGAAGGTCGCACTCAAGTGGCCCAACGACCTGTGGGTCGAGGAGCGCAAGCTCGGCGGCATCCTGATCGAAACCGCCCTGCCCCAGGATGGCAGCGCCGAGCGCTACTTGGTGATCGGCATCGGCATCAACATTGGAGCCCCCGAAGGCACCGGCATGAGCACACCGCCGGCCTGGATCGCGCAATGGCGGCCCGAGGCCACGGCGCCCCAGCTGCTGCGCGAGATCGTGCCGCCGCTGGTGTCGCACGTGCTGCTGTTCGGTGACCGCGGCTTCGTGCCCTTCGCCGAGCGCTTCGCCAGGCGGGACCTGCTGCGCGGGCGCGAGGTGCAACTCAGCGACGGCACCCTCGGCCACTGCGAGGGTGTCGGCTGGGGCGGCGAGCTGCTGGTGCGCACGGCGTCAGGCATGAAGAACATCACCAGCGCCGAAGTGAGCGTGCGCCCGCGCGCCGCGACCTGAGCACATGCCGCTGCGCGCACTCGTCATCCTGCTCCTCGTGGCCAACGTGCTGTACTTCGCCTGGTCGCGCGGCGGGCTCGCCATGTTCGGCACCGTGCCTGCGCAAATGAGCCAGGGGGAGCCGGAGCGGTTGACGCAGCAGATCCGGCCGCAACTGCTGACGATCCTGAAGGACGACGAAGCGTCCAGGCCCTGAGGCGCGCCCTCAGTCCGCTGCGTCCTGCCCGTTCGCATCGAAGCGCAGGCTGAAGCGTGCGCCCGGCGGGCGCTGGCCCGGGTGGGCGTCCTCCAGGTGCACCGTCGCACGATGTTTGCGCGCGATCTCCAACACGATCGGCAGGCCCAGGCCGGAGCCATCGGCCTCGTTGCCGAGCACGCGGTAGAAAGGCTCGAAGACCAGCTCGCGCTCGCTCTCCGGGATGCCCGGGCCGTTGTCCTCCACCTGCAGCACGATGATGCGGCCGAAGGGGTCGCCCAGCACGCGCGCGGTGATCACGCCGGGCCGCTCGGGCGTGGACGGCGTGTAGTTGAGCGCGTTGTCCACCAGGTTGCGCACCAGCTCCTTCAACAGCGTGGGGTTGCCTTCGAGCGCCACGCCCGGCGCGCCCGGCTCGGCGCCGTCGTAGCCGAGGTCGACGCGCTTCTCGATGGCACGCGGCACTGCCTCTCGCACCACCTCGATGGTGAGCTTCGCCAGGTCGCAGGATTGACGGGCGATGGCCGCGCCGCTCCCCTCGGCTCGGGCCAGGGACAGCAATTGGTTGACCGTGTGGGTCGCCCGCACGCTCGCGCGCCCGATCTGCTTGAGCGACTGCTTGAGCTCGGCGGCGTCGGCACCCTCGCGCTGGGCCAGGTCGGCCTGCATGCGCAGGCCCGCCAGCGGCGTCTTGAGCTGGTGCGCCGCGTCGGCCAGGAAGCGTTTCTGTGTCCCGATGGATTCGCTCAGCTTGTTCAGCAGGTCGTTGACCGACAGCACCAGGGGCACCACCTCCAGCGGCACGGAGGACTCGTCCAGCGGGCTCAGATCGCCCGGACGGCGCTCGCGAATGCGGGCCTCGATCACAGACAGCGGCTTGATGCCGCGCACCAGGGCCAGCCAGATCAGCAGCACCGCCAGCGGCAGGATCGCGAACTGCGGCAACAGCACGCCCTTGATGATCTCGCCGGCCAGCACCGACTGCTTCTCGCGCGTCTCGGCCAGTTGCAGCAGGGCCGGCGGTGATTCGGGCGTGGGGCCGGCGATCCACAGCGAGGCCACGCGCACCGGCTGGCCGTGGATAGCGCCGTTGTGCAGGTAGACCACGCCGGCAGCCGGCGGCTCGTCGGTGTTCGGTTGCGGCAGGTCGCGCTCGCCGGCCAGCAGCCGGCCGTCGCCGTCCAGAAGCTGGAAGTACACATGGTCCGCGTCGTGCGCGCGCATGATCTCGTGCGCCGGCGGCGGCAGCACGAAGGGCTCGTCGCCGCCCTTGAGCTCTACCAGCCGGGCCAGCGCCTGGATGTTGTATTCGAGTGTGCGGTCGAATGGGGCGTTGGCGATGCCCTGGGCGACGAGCCAGGTCACGCCGATGCTCACCGGCACCAGCAGCAGGAGCGGCGTGAGCATCCAATCGAGGATCTCGCCGAAGAGGGAGCGCTGCGCGCGCTGGAAGAGTTTCACCGAGCGCCCGGCCAGAGTGAGTCGCGGATCAGGGGATCTTCTCGAGGCAGTATCCCAGCCCGCGCACGGTCGCGATGTGGATCGGCCCCTTTTCGATTTTCTTGCGCAGGCGGTGGATGTACACCTCGATCGCGTTGAGGCTGACCTCCTCGCCCCATTCGCACAGGCGCTCGACCAGCTGGTCCTTGCTCACCAGCCGGCCGGCCCGCTGCAGCAGCACCTCCAGCAGGCCCAGCTCGCGTGCCGAGAGCTCGATCATCTTGCCGTCGATGGTGGCCACCTTGCCAGCCTGGTCGTAGACCAGCGGGCCGTGCTTGATCGCGTTGCTGGTGGCGCCCATGCCGCGCCGCGTGAGAGCGCGCACCCGCGCCTCCAGCTCCTGCAGCGAGAAGGGCTTGGCCATGTAGTCGTCGGCGCCGTAGTCCAGGCCCTTCACCCGCTCCTCGACGCTGTCGGCGGCCGTCAGCACCAGCACCGGCATCTGCGAGCCGCGGGCGCGCAGGCGCTTGAGGATCTCCAGGCCGTGCATGTTGGGCAGGCCCAGGTCGAGGATCAGGAGGTCGAACTCGCTGTTGGTCATCAGCGCGGCATCGGCCTGCGAGCCGGTGGCGACGTGGTCCACCGCCGAGCCGGAAGTGCGCAGGCTGCGCAGCAGTGCATCGGCCAGCACCTGGTCGTCTTCCGCTATGAGTATTCGCATGCCGCGTCTCCAGACATGGCGGCTTTGCGCGGGCCGCCGGGCCGTTGTTTTCGAAGGATTCTAGGCTGCGGCATAGGCCTCGAGCCCGATGGAAACCACCGTGGCGACCTCGTCGCCGACGCTGGCGCGGAACTCGCGCTCGGCCTGCGCCACCGCCTTGCGGAAGGCTTCCAGCCAGGCCAGCCCGTCGGCCGTGAACATCACCTGCCGGGCCCGGGCGTCGCGGTCGTCGGGCCCGCGCGTCACCAGGCCCCAGGCCTCGCACTGGTCGACCAGTTTGCCCATGGCCTGCTTGGTCATGCCGGCGCTGTCGGCGAGTTCGGTCAGGCGCGAGCCCTGGCGCGACAGGTGGCGGGTGATGTGGATGTGGGCGGCGCTGACGTGCGCGCGCGCCGCCAGGTTGGACAGCGCCAGGGGTACGTCGGCATCGTGCGCCATCAGCTGCAGCACGCGCTCGTCAAAGCGGCGCATGGCGTGGCCGAGCAGGCGGCCCAGGTGGGTCTGGCGCCAGGCATCGGGGTCGATCGGAAATACCGTGTCGGTCATTCGGCACCGATAGTAAGTCAAGCTGACCAAAAAAGAGCTTGGCGCGATGGAATCAACCCCTACACTACTGTTCAAGCATCCAGGCTGTTGTTAAAAGCAGCCTGAGTGAAATCCTCAACAACTCATTGATCCTCAAGGAGATTTCCACATGGACGCAGTCGTCAAGGGCTCCAGCATCGGCACCAACACCGAAAAAGCCAAGGCCTTGCAGGCCGCGCTGGCCCAGATCGAGAAGCAGTTCGGCAAGGGCACGATCATGCGTCTCGGGGAGGGCGAGGCCCTGGAGGACATCCAGGTCGTCTCCACCGGCTCGCTGGGCCTGGACATCGCCCTCGGGGTCGGCGGCCTGCCGCGCGGCCGCGTGATCGAGATCTACGGCCCGGAATCCTCGGGCAAAACCACGCTCACGCTGCAGGTCATCGCCGAGATGCAGCGCCAGGCCGGCACCTGCGCCTTCGTCGACGCCGAACACGCGCTGGACGTGCAGTACGCGCAGAAGCTGGGCGTCAACCTCTCCGACCTCCTGATCAGCCAGCCCGACACCGGCGAGCAGGCGCTGGAAATCGTCGATTCGCTGGTGCGTTCGGGCGCGGTCGACCTGATCGTGGTCGACTCGGTCGCCGCGCTCACGCCCAAGGCCGAAATCGAGGGCGAAATGGGCGACGCGCTGCCCGGCCTGCAGGCCCGCCTGATGAGCCAGGCGCTGCGCAAGCTCACCGCCACCATCAAGAAGACCAACTGCATGGTCATCTTCATCAACCAGATTCGCATGAAGATCGGCGTGATGTTCGGCTCGCCCGAAACCACCACCGGCGGCAATGCGCTGAAGTTCTACGCCTCGGTGCGCCTGGACATCCGCCGCATCGGCACCATCAAGAAGGGCGACGAGGCGATCGGCAACGAGACGCGGGTCAAGGTGGTGAAGAACAAGGTCTCGCCACCCTTCAAGACGGCCGAGTTCGACATCCTGTTCGGCGAGGGCATCAGCCGCGAGGGCGAGATCATCGACATGGGCGTGACCGCCAAGATCCTCGACAAGTCGGGCGCCTGGTACGCCTACAACGGCGAGAAGATCGGGCAAGGCCGCGACAACGCGCGCGAGTTCCTGCGCGAGAACACGGCGCTGGCACGCGAGATCGAGAACAGGGTGCGCGAGTCGCTGGGCATCCCCGCACTGCCCGAGCCGGGCGAGGCGGCCGCAGCCGACAAGTGATCGGCCGGTGATGGCTTCCGGCGCGCCTTCACTGAAGGGCCGGGCGCTGCGCCTGCTCAGCCAGCGCGAGCACTCGCGCAGCGAACTCGAGCGCAAGCTGGCCCGCTACGAGGAAGAGCCCGGCAGCCTGGCGCGCGCGCTCGACGAGCTGGCCGCCAAGAACTTCATCAACGAGGCGAGGGTGGTGCAGTCTGTGCTGCACCAGCGCGCGGCGCGCCACGGCGCGGCGCGGGTGCGGCAGGAACTGCTGCACAAAGGCATTGCCCCCGAGCGGGTGGCCGAGGCGGTGGCCGGCCTGGCGGAAACAGAACTCGAGCGCGCACGCGAGGTCTGGCGCCGGCGCTTCGGCACACCGCCCCAGGACGCGGGGGAAAAGGCGAAACAGGTGCGCTTCATGCTGGCGCGCGGTTTCGCCGGCAGCGTCGTCGCACGGGTGCTGCGCGACGAGCCGGACGAATGAACGAGCCGTAGCCTACAGGCCCAGCATCAGCTTGAGGTTCTGCACCGCCGCGCCGCTGGCGCCCTTGCCGAGGTTATCCAGGCGGGCGATGACCACCGCGTGGCGATGGTCCTCGTTCGGGAACACTCGGATCTCGAGGTTGTTGGTGTCGTTGAGGGCGAGGGCGTCGAGCTTGCCGTCCTCGGTGGGCGGCAGCACCTTCACGAACTGCTCCGGCGTGTTGCTCTTCGCGTAGTGCGCCGCCAAGGCTTCCTGCAGGTCCCCCGCCTTCGGGCGGCCGGGCAGGTCGTCCAGGTGCAGCGGCAACTGGACCAGCATGCCTTGCTTGAAGTTGCCCACGGACGGGATGAACACCGGCCGGCGGGTGAGGCCGGTGTACTTCATGATCTCGGGGATGTGCTTGTGCTTCAGGCCCAGGGCGTAGGTCTCGAACAGCGGCGCCTTGCCGCTCTCGTAGGCTTCGATCATGGTGCGCCCGCCGCCCGAGTAGCCGCTGACGGAGGGCAGGGCGATGGGATGGTCGGCCGGCAGCAGCCCGGCATCCACCAGCGGGCGGACGATCGCGATGGCGCCGGTGGCGTAACAGCCGGGGTTGGCAACGCGCGAAGCCTTGGCCACGGCCTCCTTCTGGCCGGCGGCCAGTTCTGGGAAGCCGAAGACCCAGCCCTCGGCAGTGCGATGCGCCGTCGAGGCGTCGATGATCTTGGGGCGATGGCCGTCGAGCTGGTCGATCAGGGCCACCGACTCGCGCGCCGCGTCGTCGTGCAGGCAGAGCACGACGAGGTCGACCTGGGCCATCAGGGCGCGCTTGGCGTTCACATCTTTTCGCAGTTCGGGCGCGATGCTCACGAGTTCGACCTGCGGGATGGTCTGCAGCCGCTCGCGGATCTGGAGGCCGGTGGTGCCGGCCTCGCCGTCGATGAAGACCTGGGGCATGTTGGAAGCCTCGGATTTGCCGGGGGAGGGCGTTAGGACGAAACTACGGGATTCCGCAGAACGGTACTCCGGTTTCCGTTGGTGCGGCGCACCATGATACAGTTCCCGGCTGTCCTTCGCCCGGCCCGCCGAGCGCCGTGGCCCGAGGGCAACTCCCGACTCCCGTTCTCCAACCTCGTTCCCCGAGAGACACCCTCATGAAGATTCACGAGTACCAAGGCAAGGAAATTCTTGCCAAGTTCGGTGTGCCTGTGCCGCGAGGCATTCCGGCATACACGGTTCAGGAGGCGGTCGAGGCCGCCCAGAAACTCGGCGGCCCCGTATGGGTGGTCAAGGCCCAGATTCACGCGGGTGGCCGCGGCAAGGGCGGCGGCGTCAAGGTCGCCAAGAGCATCGACGACGTCAAGAAGCTGGCCGCCGAAATTCTCGGCATGCAACTCAAGACGCACCAGACCGGCCCCGAAGGCCAGAAGGTCCGCCGCCTCTACATCGAGGACGGCGCCGACATCCAGAAGGAATACTACGTCTCGGCCGTGACCGACCGCGCGACGCAGAAGGTGGCCTTCATCGCCTCGAGCGAAGGCGGCATGGACATCGAGGAAGTGGCGCACAAGACGCCCGAGAAGATCATCACCGTCTACGCCGACCCGAAAGAAGGCTTGACCGACGCCCAGGCCAAGCAGATCGCCGACGGCATCGGCATCCCGGCCGATTCGACCGCCCAGGCCGTGGACGTCTTCAAGAAGATCTACACCTGCTACATGGAGACCGATGCGTCTCTGGTGGAGATCAACCCGCTCAACCGCGACAGCAAGGGCAACATCGTCGCCCTGGACGCCAAGTTCAACTTCGATTCCAACGCGCTGTATCGCCACCCCGAAATCGTGGCCCTGCGCGATCTCGACGAGGAAGACCCGGCAGAAATCGAAGCCAGCAAGTTCGACCTGGCCTATATCAGCCTCGACGGCAACATCGGCTGCCTGGTCAATGGTGCCGGCCTCGCGATGGCCACCATGGACACCATCAAGCTGTTCGGCGGCGAGCCGGCCAACTTCCTCGACGTGGGGGGTGGCGCCACCCCCGAGAAGGTGACCGAGGCCTTCAAGATCATGCTGAAGAACAAGAACGTGAAGGCCATCCTGGTCAACATCTTCGGCGGCATCATGAAGTGCGACACCATCGCCACCGGTGTGATCGCGGCCTGCAAGGCGGTCAACCTGCAAGTGCCGCTGGTGGTGCGCATGAAGGGCACCAACGAAGCCGAGGGCAAGAAGCTGCTGGCCGAATCCGGCCTGCCGATCATCAGCGCGGACACCATGGCGGAAGCGGCTCAGAAGGTCGTGGCGGCTGTGAGCAAGGCCTAAGGAAAGAACGTCATGTCGATCTACATCAACAAAGACACCAAAGTCATCACCCAGGGCATCACCGGCAAGACCGGCCAGTTCCACACCGAGAAGTGCCAGGAATACGCGAACGGCAAGAACTGCTTCGTGGCCGGCGTGAATCCGAAAAAGGCCGGCGAGTCGATCTTCAACATCCCGATCTTCGGTTCCGTGAAGGAAGCCGCCCAGCAGACCGGCGCCACGGTGTCCGTGATCTACGTGCCGCCGGCGGGTGCCGCCGCCGCCATCTGGGAAGCCGCCGAGGCCGACCTCGACCTCGCCATTTGCATCACCGAGGGCATCCCGGTGCGTGACATGCTCGAGGTGCGCAACAAGATGAAGGCCAAGGTCGCCGCCGGCGGCAAGGAAACCCTGCTGCTCGGCCCGAACTGCCCCGGCCTGATAACGCCCGACGAGATCAAGATCGGCATCATGCCCGGCCACATCCACCGCAAGGGTCGCATCGGCGTGGTCAGCCGCTCCGGCACGCTGACCTACGAAGCCGTGGCGCAGCTCACCGAGATCGGCCTGGGCCAGTCGAGTGCCGTGGGCATCGGCGGTGACCCGATCAACGGCCTCAAGCACATCGACGTGATGAAGGCCTTCAACGACGATCCCGACACCGATGCCGTGATCATGATCGGCGAGATCGGCGGCCCCGACGAAGCCGACGCTGCCCGCTGGTGCAAGGCCAACATGAAGAAGCCGGTGGTCGGCTTCATCGCCGGTGTCACGGCGCCTCCCGGCAAGCGCATGGGCCACGCCGGCGCGCTGATCTCCGGCGGTGCCGACACGGCAGAAGCCAAGCTCGCCATCATGGAAGAGTGCGGCTTCAAGATCACCCGCAACTTCTCGGAACTCGGCAAGCTGCTGAAGGCGCAGGTCTAGCCCCTTCTCTCCCGAAGCCCAAGGAGAAAAGCGCTCGCAATTCACGTTGCGGGCGCTTTTTCAATACGTGCAGTCGAAGTGGGAACAGTTTCTCTGCAAACTGCCGGCTTCCGAATGTCGGGCTGGTCACATTGTCTGGATCGACATCATTGTTTTCATTGCCGCCGTGCGTACCATCTGTTGGCCGACCTTCTGATGAGTCGGTCGTGCAATGATCTCGGCTGCTGATCCTTTCCCGATTACCCATGTCTCACCCAGGCGCTCCCGTCCTTTCTGATACCGGCTCGCTCACCTGGGATTTCGCCGCGCTCACCCATCCGGGCCGGGTGCGCGCCAACAACGAAGACACCATTGCCTACGACCCCGCTCTCGGCCTGGCGCTGCTGGCCGACGGCATGGGGGGCTACAACGGCGGCGAGGTCGCCAGCGGCATGGCCATCGCGCTGCTACAGGCCAGCTTCGGCCGCTGGCTCACCCATGCGGGGCGCGCGGCCCACCCGCGCGCCGTGCGCCGTGCTCTCCAGGCCGGCACCGACGAGGCCAATGCCGCCATCCTGGAGGCGGGCGTGGCCAATCTGCAACTGCAGGGCATGGGTACCACGCTGGTGCTGGCAGCCTTCGGGCCGCGCCGCGCGATCGTCGGCCACATCGGTGATTCCCGGTGTTACCGGCTGCGCGACGACAAGCTAGAGCTGCTCACCCGGGACCATTCCCTGCTGCAGGAGCAGCTCGACGCTGGCGCCATCACGCCCGAGCAGGCCAGCCAGTCTCCCCACCGCAACCTCGTCACCCGGGCCGTCGGCATCGAGCGCCACGTCGAACTCGAAATGCACGAGCACAGCGTGCAGGCGGGCGACCTTTTCCTGCTATGTTCCGATGGCCTGAGCGAGATGGTCCCCGACGAGCAGCTTTTGGCGATTTTGTTACAAGGGACGGAGATTTCTGAGAAGGCAACACTTTTGGTTGCATCCGCGAACGAGAATGGCGGCAAAGACAACATTTCCGTTGTTCTTGCCCGGGCCAGCTGAAGGCGCGCTGCAAGTGTCCGGGAGAGGAATTTCAGGCGCGCATTGGCGGGGCTGACCGCCGTGACACAACAAATGGGATCGAGGAGCCGGCCATGCCGAAAATGATCGTTTCGATCGACGGTGTCGTCATCAAGGAAGTGACGCTCGCGAAGGACCGCACCACGCTGGGCCGGCGGCCGTACAACGACGTCGTGATCGACAATCTCGCGATCAGCGGCGAGCACGCCGTGCTGCACATGATCGGCGGCGACGTCTACCTGGAAGACCTCAACAGCACCAACGGCACTTACGTCAACGGCCGCGCCGTCAAGAAGCAGGCCCTCGAGAACAACGACGTCATCGAGGTCGGCAAGTACAAGATCCGCTTCCTGGTGGGCGGCGCCGCGGCAGAGAGCAGCGGGTCGGCCGCCGTCGTGGCCGCTGCACCTTCCGGCCCCATTCCGCTCTCTTCCGACCCGACCGTTCACACGCCCCTCGGAGGCACCGGTGTAGCGGTCATCCGCGTGCTCTCCGGCAGTGGGGCTGGACGCGAGCTCACCCTGCAGAAGGTCGTCACCACGATCGGCAAGCCCGGTGTTGCAGTCGCGGCCGTCACCCGGCGTCTGCATGGCTACGTGGTCGCCCCCATCGACGGCGGCACCGCGCTCAATGGCGAGCCACTGGGCAATGAAGCCGTTGCCCTGCAAGATGGCGACGTGCTCGAGCTCGGCGGCACGCGGATGCAGTTCGTCGCCGGCTGAACGCCAGCAGCGGGACGGCCGTCAGCCCGGATGAACGGACTGCGGCGGCACGGCGCCCGCATCGCCATCACCTTCCTACCGGTGCTTTTCGCGCTGCTGCATGCGGCGGACGTCTGGCGTTGGCCTTTGCTGGCCCACCTCGACCAATTCATCTACGACGCTCGCCTGCGCGCCACCATGCCCGGCACGCTCGATCCCCGCATCGTGATCGTCGACATCGACGAGGCCAGCCTGGAGCAGTTCGGCCAGTGGCCTTGGAGCCGCGACAAGCTGGCTCGCCTCACCAATGAACTGATGGGCCGGCAACAGGCGGCCGTGCTCGGCTTTGACGTGCTGTTCGCCGAACCCGATGCGAGCTCCGGCTTGCCCGTGCTTCGCCAGCTCGCCGCCGGCCCCTGGCGCAACGACCCGAAGTTCGGCGCCGAGATCGAGCGCCTCGCGCCGAGCCTGGACCACGACGCCTCGTTCGCCAAGGCCCTTGCCGGGCGGCGCGTGGTGCTCGGCTACTACCTCACGCAGACGGGCGAGCCGCGCGCCAAGGGCGTCCTGCCCAAGCCGGTGCTGCCGCTCGAGGCCCTGCCGGCCGCGCGCGATCTGGCGACTCGCTGGAACGGCTTCGGTGCCAACATGGCGCAACTGGCGGCCGCCGCGCCGGAGGCCGGCTTCTTCAATGTCGTCCTCGACCCGAACGAGGATGGCGTGGTGCGTTCCGTCCCGCTGATCGCGCGCTACGAGGGCGGTGCGGCGCAATCCGGCTACTACGAATCGCTGGCGCTGGCGGTGCACCGGGTCTTGAAAGGTGGCGCGCCGTCCCTGGTGCCGGTGCTCGCGCCGCCCGGCCCGCGCGCAGGCGCCCCTGTCCTGGAGGCGCTGGTCCTGGGCAGCACCCGCAGCAGCCTGCGCATCCCCGTCGACGCCAGCGGGGGCATGCTCGTCCCCTTCCGCGGCCGGGGTGGACCCTTCGGCGGCTCCTTCCGGTACGTGTCGGCAGCCCGCTTGCTCGACGGCTCATTGGCTGCCGGTGAACTCCAGGGCAAGGCCGTGCTGATCGGCGCCACGGCGCCGGGGCTGCAGGATCTACGCGCTACGCCTGTCGATGCCGTCTTCCCTGGCGTGGAAGTGCACGCCAATATCATCTCCGGCCTGCTGGACCGACGCCTGTTCGCCGTGCCCGACTATGCGGCAGGCTACGAGTGCGCCACGCTGCTGCTTGCCGGGCTGTTGCTCGCCTTCGGCCTCACACTGTTGTCGGTGCCCCGCGCCGTGCTGCTCGCCGTGTTCACCGCCGTCGGCCTGGCTGCCTTGAACACCTGGCTCTACCTCGCCGCCGGCCTGGTCCTGCCTCTGGCCGCCGCTCTGGCGATGGTGCCCCTCGCCTTTGCCCTCAACATGAGTTGGGGCTACTTCGTCGAAGCGCGCGCCAGCCGCAACCTGGCCACTCTTTTCGGCACCTACGTGCCGCCGCCACTCGTCGACGAAATGCGTGCCGACCCCCGCCGCTACAGCATGCATGCCCAGAGCAAGGAACTCACCGTGCTGTTCTGCGACATGCGCGGCTTCACTCGGATGTCGGAGCAGATGGCCCCGGCCGAACTGCAGGCCTTCCTGAACGCCTTCTTCAGCCGCCTGGCCCGGATCATCAGCGAGCACCGCGGCACCGTCGACAAGTACATGGGCGATTGCGTCATGGCCTTTTGGGGCGCCCCGGTGGACACGGCCGACCATGCGACGCTGACGGTCGAAGCGGCCATCCACATGGCCGCGGTGGTTCAGGAGATCAACCAGTCGCACCGGGCCAGCGGCCGGCCGGAAATCAGCGTGGGCATCGGCATCAACACCGGGCTGATGAGCGTCGGCGACATGGGCTCGGCCGAGCGCCGGAGCTACACCGTGGTCGGAGACGCGGTCAATCTGGCCTCCAGGCTGGAGGGGCTGAGCGGGTATTACGGTGTCGAGATCGTTGCCAGTGCCGCCACCCGCGACGCCTCGCCCTGTTACTTATGGCAAGAGTTGGACTTGGTGCGCGTCAAGGGAAAGGCGCGCGCCGTGCACATCTTCACGCCGCTATCGCGGGCGCGCAACGCCGCGCAGGGGAAGGACGAGGCGCTCGAGCGCTGGGGCCTTACACTCGCCGCCTACCGCGCGCAGGAATGGCGGCGGGCCCAGGAACTCCTGGCGCCGCTCTTGGCGGCCGACCCGAAAAAAGTCCTTTACCGCCTCTACGCCGAACGTTTAGCCTCGCTGTCGTTGCAGCCCGAGAACCCCGACTGGGACGGCGCAACCCGGTTCGAAAGCAAATAGCAGTCACATACATACAAGGGCTCACGCAGATGCAAGTGCGCGTGTTGGGGTGCTCGGGCGCCATCGCGAAAGACTGCCGCACGACTTCGTTCCTGGTCGACAGTGATCTGCTGGTCGACGCCGGCACCGGCGTCGGCGACCTGACCTTGGATGAGATGAGCGCCATCGACGACGTGCTGCTTACCCATTCCCACCTCGACCACGTCGCCGCCCTCCCGCTGATGCTGGACGCGGTCGCCAGCCGGCGCGACAAACCCCTGCGGGTGCATGCCCAACGGGCCACCATCGAGGCGCTGCGGGCCCATGTCTTCAACAACGTCATCTGGCCCGACTTCGCGAGCATTCCCAGCCTGGAGGCGCCGTTCGTGACCTTCCACGACATCGTGATCGGGCAGGAGCTTCAGCTGGGCACCCGGGCGCTGAAGCAGATCGAGGTGCTGCCGGCCGTTCACACCGTGCCCGCCTGCGGGTTCGCCGTCCGCTGCATACATGGCAACTCGCATTGGGTCTTCAGCGGGGATACGGAGAGGAATCCGGCGTTCTGGCAACGCGTGAACCAGCTTGACGTGGGGATGCTGGTCATCGAGACCGCGTTCAGCAACCGGGAGCAGAGTCTGGCCCGACGCAGCTTGCACCTGTCGCCGGCGAGCCTGGCCGATGAATTGGCGCATATCGCACCGGATAGGGAATACCCCATCTATATCACCCATACCAAGCCTGCCGAAACAGAAGAGATCATGAGCCAGATTGCTGCGCTGGCGGATGAGCTGCAGGGTCGGGGGGGGAGGGCGTGGGACATCCGGTGGATGGAGGCGGCGGGGGTGCTGAGGGTGTGACCTGTCGCGGCGGCTTGTGACGAGATTTGTCACAGGGTGCCGTTGGGCGGCAACCACCTGTGTCACCTCGACTTGATGGTTCGTGAACTTTTGGGCAGCTTTTCGCGGCCGACGCGGGTAAGCCCCGGGATGGCACAGATGCTGCGGAAGAAGAGCGCACCGGGGGCCTTCCTCGGGCCTCTTCAACCAACCGGAGTCTTTATGAACCGTCGTTCCATCGCACGTGGTGTGCAAAAGGGTTTCACTCTTATCGAACTGATGATCGTTGTGGCGATCATCGGTATTCTGGCCGCGGTCGCGCTGCCCGCTTATCAGCAGTACACGGTCAAGGCGCGCATGTCGGAAGTCGTGCTCGCAGCGTCGGCCTGCCGCACCACTATTAGCGAAGCCGTTCAATCGATGGCAGCGACGAACGTTCCTACCGCGAACAGCTGGGGCTGCGAATCCACCGCCGGCACGAACCCGACCAAGTTCGTCAAGAGCGTGGCCACTGATGCCAACGGCAAGGTCACTGTAATTCCTGACAACACCGCTCTGGGCGTAACCCTGGCAGATGCCGACTTCATCACGCTTACGCCTTATGTTGGCACCGGCGCCGCCGCTGCCGCCGTTGACCTGAGCGCCGCCAACAAAGATCAGGGCAAGCAAATTTCCGAATGGCGCTGCACTGGCTCCACCACCGACATCAAGAAGTACCTGCCGGGTTCCTGCAAGTAAGCAAATACAACTGGAAGTGCCGAAGCCGCCTATGGGCGGCTTTTCTTTTGCCTGGACTTGCCGGCAGGAAGCGTCAGCCTTGAACTGGCGTAGCTTGCATTCCGCCACAAGCGGACAAGGAAGGACGCGCTGGAATCAGCGGCGAGCACGCATTTTTGACGTGCCTCACACCACTCTGGCAAGAGGCTGCGACCAATTGGGTAAGTGGTTTGTCATTTAGCCTCTGACCAAGAGGGCTCTACTACCAATTGCTTATCTTAGAAGCGAAAAAGGAAGAAAAAAGTCACAAGCACTTCGCCGAGCGGTCGTCGCCAAGCGACGAGCGGCCTGATGTTGATTGTGTCCAAGAACTAGCATCTTGATCACATTTAGATACGGTTACGCCGCAAAGTAGAGTGCCATCCAAACTGCCATCGAAGCAACCTTCACGAGCCACCGCTCGGGGCTTCACGCTGATCGAGCTCATGGTCGTGATCACGATGGTTGCGATTCTGATGGCGCTCGCTGCTCCTAGCTTCAGTGCGTTGGTGAAGAACACCCGGGTGTGGAGCTTCGGCAATGAATTCGTGGCCGGGGTCGGGTATGCGCGGGCCGAGGCGATCACCAGAAACAAGTGCGTGACGATGTGCGTGCCGAAGAACATCAACGCGAGCACGTTGGAATGCGCCCCAAGTGGCAACGAGTGGAATTCGGGGTGGATTATCTTTTCGAACCCCAAGTGCGACAACGTCCCCGGCGACACCACGGCCGAACTGCTCAAGGCTTATGTCGGTGACCCCGCGGGCCCTTCCCTGAAAGGAACGGGGACACCCATATCCCTGCGCTTTGATTCCAGCGGGCGTCTCAGCCTCGGCACCCCTTCCTCACTCAGCATATCGCCGCCCGGCGAAGCCGCGACGAAGATGGTGTGCATCGACATGATGGGCAGAACCCGCATCGGGAACGTAGGCAGCATCAGCTGTGATGGTTCCAACCAGAACTAGGTGAGCAGGATGAAGAAGACGCATCGCCATCAGAATGGCGCAACGTTGATCGAAGCACTGGTCGCACTTTTGATCTTTGCCATCGGAATGGTAGGAATCGCTGGCCTGATGGCGTCGGCCGTGAAATACCAGACCGGTAACGAGGCACGGCTTCACGTGGCTGCTGCCATCAATGACTTGGCCGAGCGCATCCGCGTCAATGCCGCGGGCGCGAACGGATACAACATCGTGGCTGGCGGCGTGGTCGTGGCTGGCACGGGCTACCAGTTGACGCAGACCTATGCGGCACAGACCAGCGCCGCGGCGGCGACATACGACCCGGACTGTTCGGTTGCGGCCTGCACACCCGCGCAACTGGCTGCCTATGACCAGGCCAAATGGCGAAACCTGCTTCGTGCAACGCTGCCCGGAGGCGCAGGCTATATCACTGGGAACGTGACCAACGGCTTCGACGTGAGCGTGATGTGGTTCGACAAGAGTGCCGTGGATGGAAGTGGCACGCTGCTTTCCAACATCGAGTGCTCGAATCTCGCGGCGGATCAGAACACGGCCAAGGCGCGGTTCTGCTGTCCCACCGGCGCGAGCGTACCGGATGGCGTACGGTGCTATACGGCGAAGGTGATTCCATGAGGCCTTCATTCCATCGCCAGCGTGGCCTGACGCTGATCGAACTGCTGGTCTCTATCACCATCGGGCTGTTGCTCGCCGCGACGGCCACCTATCTCTTCGTCTCGACAAACAGGGTGTCGAAGGTCATCGACGCCAAGGCGCAGCAACAGGAAACGGCGGGGATTGTTCTGGACATCATCGGCCGCGACCTGAAGAACGCAGGCTTCTATCCGGCCGGGTTTCCGACGACGGTGACGTCATCGAAATTTCAAGGCGCCTACAGCAATATCGTTTCTGCGGGCGTGAGAGCTTATGACCAGGGCCTCTTCGGATGCAGCGGCGCTGTCTTCGACGTGGCAACCGGGACCTGTCCGGCCGCGGTCGCTAGCGAGCCGGATTCGCTGGTCGTCAACTACTTCTCGTCGGACAATTTCGACGTCGAAGGTGTCGGAACCCGCCAGGATTGCCTGCGGCAGAACGTCGAGCAGGCTGCCTTTGGCGGCTTCAAATACAACGAGGCGCGTGCGGGTACGGGCTCGGCAGGCACGGGCACGGTCGTGTTGCCCCTGTTCGTGAGCAATGCCTACAGTCTGGGCTCTGTCTACACCTATCAGCAGGACAGGCAGTCGATTCAGACCCGCAGCTTCCGCTGCGCGGGCAACGGCCCGACTACCAGGTCTTATCAACCACTCGTCGCGGGTATCACGCAATTGCGTATTCGCTATGGCGTGGCAACCGCCGCGACTCTGGAGTCGCCGGCCCGGTTCTATACCGCCTCGGAGGTGAGTGCGATGGCGCCCGTGGACATCAACGGGGAGAGCAAGACGGGCTGGCAGCGCGTGTCGTCAGTGCAGGTCTGCGTGGTAGCCAAAACGCTCGACAGCAGCGTGCGGCAAACGGCCGCAGGCAATTACATCGACTGCGATGGGGCGCAGATTTCCTTCACCGGCGCCGACCATGCCCTCTATCAGCAGCAGACGCGCATCTTCGGCGTGCGTAACAACCTCACGCGGACCTTCTGATGAAACGCTCGCAGACTACCGGCAGGCAACGCGGCGTCTCGCTGGTCATCGTACTGATCTTTCTGGTCATCCTTTCGAGCGTCTCGGCATTTGCCATCCGGCGCGTGTTGTCTGGTGAGGGCGTCGCGCGCAACCTCCTGGACGTCGAGGTCGCCCGACAGGCCGCGGAGGCGGCGCTGCGCGATGCAGAGCGAGACATCATGCTCGCCGGAAGCGTGCCCGGCGCGACATGCGCGCGCGGCGACGACAGGCCCATCAAGTCGGCCTATGGCGAGCCCAATTTCGGCACGACCTGCCCCCGCGGACAGTGCCGCTTTGGTGAACAGACACCGGCCAACTACTACGCGCAGAGCAACTTCAAGGCGGGCACGAACCCGGAGCCCTGGTGGCCGGGCGGTGCTGGCTGGAAGGCGACACCGCCCACCAACTGCACTTTCACAGGCGCCGTGCCGCTCGGAACGTTCACTGGCACGGCGGGCGTCAAGGGGGTGTCACGACAACCCGAGTACCTGATCGAATACATGCAGCGCGGGGACGACGTTTACTTCCGCAATACCGCACGGGGCTGGGGCCTCGATCCCAACACGGAAGTCGTGCTGCAGTCGTATTTCAAGCGAAGCTGAGAAGCGCCATGAAATCCATCATCTTCAAAGCAATCCTGGCATTCGGAGTTCTTTGGTCGGGAATTGCCGGCGCTCAATGGGCGGTGATCCCAGGGCTTCAGGCCGTACCGCCGAATGTGAGCCCAGATCCCAACCTGCCCATGGTCATGCTCAATGTGTCGAAGGACTTCAGCATGTTCGGTCGGGCCTACACGGACTACGAGGACCTGGATTTCGATGGTGCTGTCGACTACACCTTCATGCCTGGATTCAAGTACTACGGCTATTTCGACTCCACCAAGTGCTACACATACAGCACGTCCAACGGTCGCTTCTCGCCCTCGAAGCTGGCAACCCTGGAGGCTGGCAAGTACTACTGCGCCGGCAGCAGCGAGTCGAATTCGACGTACTGGAGCGGAAACTTTCTGAACTGGGCGACGATGTCGCGCATGGATGTGCTGCGCAAGATTCTTTTCGGCGGCTTGCGTTCGACGGATACCACCGCCAGTACGGTGCTCGAGCTGTCCTTTGTCCCCCGCAACAGCCAAGCCTTCGTTAAGTTCTACAACGGCGGTGATCTGAATCGCTTGACGCCGTTCAACTATTCAGACGGCCTGACGCTCTGTCGCCGGCATCAGAATCCCAGCGGCGATTCGGCGTCGCAGAGCACCAGCCTGCTTCCCGTCATACGAACGGCCCGCGGCAACTACCTGCTCTGGAACATGACGGAGGTGAGAACCTGCAACTGGACGCAGGAGATCAGCTACACCTGGAAGACGCCCACCGTCAACTTCATGACGGCGAACTACGTGGGCGCCGACCCGGCCAAGACCGCGACTCACAAAACAGGGACTCCGCCTTCACCCAGCAACTCGGGCGAGTCGAACGAATACACCGCTCGCGTCGAGGCCTGTGTATCCACGCTGATCGGCGACGAGCATTGCAAACAGTACGGCACAAACTGGAAACCCCAGGGGCTCCTCAATGATTTTGGCGAAAGCGACAACTACGGAAACAAGGCGGCCAAGGCCGAGTTCGCACTGCTCCTCGGTTCGTTTGACAGCAACCTGGATGGTGCGGTGCTGCGCAAGAACATGTCCGAGATCAATGACGAGGTGAACCAGTCCACGGGTCAGTTCCTCTACCTCTCGGGTGGTACGGGCGGCATCATCCAGGCGCTGAGCAAGCTTCGCCTGTATGGCTACAACCCCAACAACGGCAACTATTCGCAGACCTGCGACTCGCGCAGCATCGGCAATGGCAACTGCCCGTCCTGGGGGAACCCCATCGGTGAGATCGTCACAGAGGGCCTTCGCTATTTCGCCGGCAAGAGCGCGCTGTACACGGGAGGGACGAAGGATGCAGAGTTCTCGCTGCCGACGCCCACATGGAGCGACCCGCTGACGGCCACGCGGTCGTACTCGAGCGGCAAGACACGGGCGGCGCTCTACGGCAAGAATACGTGCCGTCCGTTGAACATGGTGACGATCTCCAGTGGCGTCAGCACCTTCGACCACGATAAGGTGGAGTACGCCTTTTCCTCGCTGAGCACACAAAGTGCCGCGTCGTTCACGCGAAGCATCGGAGCCCAGGAGGGCATCGACGGAACGACCCGCCTCGTGGGCAACACCGGCGTGACTGGAGGGAACAATGATCTTTGCACTGGCAAGAACGTCGGCGATTTGGCTGTCTTGACCGGCTTGTGCCCCGAAGCACCCAACATGAAGGGGACATACCTGGGCGCCGGCGCGGCGTACTGGGGTCACGTCAACAGGATCCGTACCGACCTCACGGTGCCGAGTAACGCTAATGCCGAGGCGCTGAAGGTTCGTCAGTACGCCGTGTCGATGGCGGGCGGTTCCGCCTCGATCCAGATTCCCGTGCCGGGCACTTCGCCGACCAGGTACGTCTACATCACCCCTGCGAGCCTGGATTCGCTGATCTCGACGAGCAACCCGCTGGCAGGCAACCTGGTCGACTTCAAGGTGCTGCGCAGGGCGGCCGATGGGAGTTCAGGCAGTTTCCTGGTGCTTTGGCAGCATTACATGCTGGGAGAGGATCAGGACCAGGACATGCTAGGCAGCATCCGCTACGAAATCGACTCGAGCCAGACGCCACCTCGCCTCAAGATCTACACACAGACACTCGAATCCGACACAGGGTCCCAGGTACCGTTTCTCTTCGGCTATACGCTGGTCGGTACCGGCAGCGACGGCTTCCATGCCCACAGTGCCATCAACAATGGCTATGCAGTGGACAACGACGCGACGTATGGTACCGGGCAGGTCGCGGGCGGCTCCGCAAGCAGCAACTGCAACGACCCCCGCAAGTGCGTGCGTTTCACCCGAAACGGCAACGACGTCTACGTGTTCGGCGAAACGCTGAAGACCTATTCCATGACGGGCAGCCTCGACGCTGTCATCCGTGACCCCCTTTGGTACATTGCCAAGTACGGCGGCTTCAAGGACTCGACCACGGCGCCGACGGGCAAGCCCGAGGCCGTCGCCAAATGGGATCGCAAGCGTGCGGATGGCGCACTTTGTGGCGGCGCGAACCAACCGGCTTGCAGTGACGGCATCCCTGACAACTACTTCCTCGCCCGGCGTCCAGACCTGCTGGAAGAATCGCTGCGCCAGGTTTTCAGCGACATCACGGCGAATTCCAACTCGGCTCCTGCCGTTTCGCGGCCCGACCTGCGGGATGGCGACTTCAAGTACATCGCGACGTTCTCGCCTCAAGATCTGCACGGTGAGTTGATCGCGTACAAGCTCGATACGAGCGGCAACTTCGAATCCTCGCCCACAGCCAGGGGGCATGAGAACCTGACGAATACGGCGCCGGCCTCGCGGCGCATCATCACCAACACTTCGACTCTGCGCGGCGTGGGCTTCACCCGGGCTGCAATCGCCGCGGACACGACCTCGGGCGCCGCTTATCTTGCCGCACTGGAGACCACGTCGACGAGGCAGGCCGGCTTGATCGATTACCTGCGCGGATCCCGCGCCAATGAGGCGGCGGGTCTGAACTATCGAGTGCGCAACGCGACCTCCATCATGGGCGGGGTTATCAATTCCAATCCATGGTTGCAGGACCGGCCGGCCGCCAACTTCTTCGGAAGCAATTTCCCGAGCTACGGAACCTTCAGGAGCCAGCAGAACCAGCGCGACAGGTTGATCTGGGTCGGTGCCTCCGATGGCATGCTTCATGGCTTCACTTCCGACACATTGACGCCGGTGATGTCCTATGTGCCACAACCGCTGGTGCCCCGATTGAAGACGATCGCGGATGCCGACGCGAACGACGTCAATGCCTACATGGATGGATCGCCCTTCACGGGCGACGTCATGGTCGGGACCGGCACCACTGCCAGCGCCTGGAAGACTTACCTGTTCTCCTCTCTGGGTCGTGGAGGAAAGGGTATCTTCGCACTCGATGTGACGGCCCCAGCCAGCAGCACGTCGAACTCGCTGACCGAGGCCAATGCCGCCTCGATTTTCAAATGGCAATTCACGTCGGTGGACGACGCTGACCTCGGTTACGTGATCTCGGAAGGTGGCATTCATCCACTCACCAATCAAGCTTCGCAGATTGCGAAGATGCCCAACGGAAAGTTTGCGGTCATCTTCGGCAACGGGCTGTCCAGCACCGGCGGCAAAGCCGTTCTGTATATCCTCTTCGTTGACGGTCCGGATACCGCGGGCTCATGGGCGAATGGCCGCTTCAAGAAGATCGTGGTCGATTCGGCGGGAAGCAATGGCCTCATGCAGCCTTCGTGGATCGACACCAACGAAGATGGCTTGGCTGACACGATCTATGCGGGCGATCTCAAGGGCAATCTCTGGAAGTTCGACGTCTCGAGCACCGACCCCGCCAACTGGCGAGAGGCCTACGGTAAGCCTCTCTATTCGGCCAAGGATTCAACCCCAGCGGCCAATGCGCTTCCGATCACGGCTGCGCCTGCCATTCGTTTCCATCCGGATGGAGGACAGGTGGTGGTCTTTGGAACCGGAAAGTCCGTGGTGTCGGGAGACTTCCCGGACACCTCGCGCAGCCAGCGGATCTTCGGCATCTGGGACAAGCCCAGCTATGCGACGGCGCTGGGTACCATCCCCACTGGCGTCGCGGAGCTTCAGCAGCGCAGCTGGAGTCTCGACAGCACGACAGGCGCACTTGTTCAAGGGAGCGTGACGGCCATCGATTGGTCGACGAAGAAGGGTTGGTACCTGGACATTCCGCTGAGCTCCGGCATGGTCTTGAGCAATCTGCTCTATCCGTCGACGACCCGCGACGTGGGTGTTCCGCTGGTCTACAAGAAAGCAGTCACCGGTGAGGTCTGCAATGACAACGCCGAAGGGGCGTACGTGCAATTCAACGCGGTGACCGGCGTGGCCAACGTCAACATCTTCGCGCTCACCAGTTCGAACGGGATCGTCCTCGGCCTCACGGGCCTGGATCAACGTTTCCGCGTCACGGAAGATTCGACGACGCGTTGCCAACCCGGATTGAACTGCCAGCGGATCTTGGGGCAGAACACCGACACGAACACCAAGCAGAACACCACGCAGTCGCGCATCTTCTGGCGGGAGATTCCCGGCTTGAAGACAACGACGGAAAGCCATTGAATGAAGACGACCTCCTTGCGCGGAAATCGAGGCTTCACGCTGATCGAGCTCATGATCACGGTGGCGGTCGTCGCAATCCTCGCCGCGATCGCCTATCCGAGTTATCGTGAGAGCGTCGCCAAGGGGCGGCGCGCACAGGCCAAGACGATGATGGCCCAGGCGCAGCAATGGCTGGAACGTCACTACAGCGAGAACTATCGCTATGACCAGACGACGGCGGGTGCGGCGGTCGACAATTCGGAAGGTGGCCTTTTTAAGTCGCAGTTCGGCGTGGTGCCGGTGTCCAGCGAGGGCGCCCCGGTCTACAACATCGGCATCACCACCGGGACCGGCGGCAGGACCTACACGCTCACGGCCACGCGCACGGGGGCGATGGCTTCTGACCGCTGCGGTGATCTGTCGATCACCAACACCGGCAAGAAAACCGTCGCGAACCATTCCTTCGGCAGCGGCGCTGTCGCGGATCTCGAGGCCCTGCAGAAGTGCTGGAACTGACAGGCGGCGAGCGGGAGCCTCTGAAGCCGGGTCTTACTCTGGTTCGCCGCCGTTGCCGCCGTGTTGTTGGCGGCGCAGCGTGCCGGACCTGCGCGGTCGGTGCCCTTGTGTTTCATGGGGCACCATCTACCTGTCCGCCTGTCTGGGAGCGGGCATGAGGCATTCAGGACGCAGGGGCATCTATCTGCCCGCGACGACACAGTGGCGAAGGTGCAGAACTCCTGGCTCTTCGCCAGTCAAGTAAAGTTCGCCGAACTCGCGCTGACCGTGGTGAATGGGGGTAATGCCCTGAAGATGCATGCGCTGGCGGAGCATCTTCTTCACTTCTCGCCAGAGCCGCGCGTCATAGGCAAGCTGATCGAAAGTGCTGCGTTGTCAGGACTCGAGGACGAAGCCTTCGCTCAGGCGACGCGCTTCAGGATCGCATTTCCACGCGAGTACGCCCGCTGGGTCGACAACGAGCCGATGGACAATCACGCAGAGTGGATGGAGCCCTCTCAGCTGGCGCCGGGCGATGCCGCCACGTAGCTCCCCGACTTTCCCCCGTGCTTCTCCAGCACCCGTACGCCGATGATCGTCATCCCCCGATCCACCGCCTTGCACATGTCGTAGATCGTCAGCAACGCCACCTGGACAGCCGTCAGCGCTTCCATCTCGACACCGGTGGGCCCGACGGTCTCGACCGTGGCAGAGCAGCGCACCTGCGGCCTGTCGGCGCCGCCCACTGCAAACTCCACCGCCACCCGCGTCAACGCCAACGGATGGCACAGCGGAATCAGATCGCTCGTCTTCTTCGCCGCCTGAATCCCCGCAATGCGCGCCACCCCCAGCACATCCCCCTTCTTCGCGCTCCCCGACTCGATCAGCGCCAGCGTCGCCGCTTGCATCTCGATACACCCCGTCGCCACGGCCACGCGCCGCGTCGCTGGCTTGCCGGCCACGTCGACCATGTGCGCCTGGCCCTGGGCGTCGAAATGGGTAAGAGAAGATGAGCTCATGTTGAACGTTCCGCAGACTGACGCATCATACGAGGCCCGTTTGTCTCGCTCCGCCATGCCGCGCCGGATTTCCAACACCACGCCCACCCGCCGCTCCAGGCCCTTGCTGCGCACCCTCTGCGCGGCCCTCCTCATCGCCGGCCAGCTCGCCATGCCGCCCCTGGCCGGGGCGCAGATTCTGCCCGGCATGGGCGACGGCGGCGAGATGACCGCCAGCGCCGAGCGCCGTCTGGGCGATCAGATCGCGCGCGAGTTGTACCGCGACCCCGACTACATCGACGACCCGGTGCTGGGCGACTACGTGCAGGACATCTGGCAGCGCCTGCTTGCCGCGGCGCGCATGCGCGGCGACCTCACGCCCGAGCTGGACGAGCGCTTTGCGTGGACCGTGCTGCTGGGCCGCGACCGCAGCATCAACGCCTTCGCGCTGCCGGGCGGCTACCTGGGCATGCACCTGGGGCTCATCGCGGTCACCGGCAGCCGCGACGAGCTCGCCACCGTGCTCGGGCACGAGCTCTCGCACGTCACCCAGCGACATATCTCTCGCATCATGGCCAAGCAGAACCGGCAGATGCCACTGCTGCTCGCCGGCATGATCCTCGGCATGATCGCCGCCGGCAAGAGCCGCAATGCCGATGCAGGGCAGGCCGTGCTGATGGGCAGCCAGGCCGCCTTCATGCAGAGCCAGCTCAGCTTTTCGCGCGACATGGAACGTGAGGCCGATCGCGTCGGCTTCGGCGTGATGACGCAGGCCGGCTTCGCGCCGCAGGGCGCGGCCGCGATGTTCGAGAAGCTGCAGTACGCCTCGCGCCTCAACGACAACGGCTCCTATCCCTACCTGCGCAGCCACCCGCTCAACAGCGAACGGATCTCCGACATGCAGGGCCGCTTCCAGTTCAAGCCCGGCAGCGGCGCAACGATGCCCCTGGCGATGGACCACGCCATGATCGCCGCCCGCGCCCGCGTGCTGATGCGGCCTGGCGTGGACGTGCTGCGCCTGTACATCGACGCCGCTGGCAGCGGTGAATTCGCCCGCAGCACGCCGGCCCAGCAGGCCGGCACGCTTTACGCGGCGGCCTTCTCGTCCAACGAGCTGCGCGACTACAAGGCGGCCCGCGCGTTCTCGCAACGTCTGATGGCACGCACGTCGGAAGATCCTGCCGCGGCCCGGCTGGCACGTCTGCTGGCCGCCGAGATCGAACTCACGGCCGGGGACGCACCCAAGGCTTCGGCGCTGCTCGATCCCAAAGCCAGGGACCGTGCCGAGATGATGCTGGCGGCCCAGGCGGCCGCGGCCTCCCGCCAGCCGGGACCCATGGTGGCGCCGCTGCGCGACTGGGTGGCCACGCACCCGCGCGACGCGGGCGCCTGGCGCGCCCTGGGCAACCTGTACACGGCGCAGAACGACACGCTGCGTGCCATCCGCGCCGATGCCGAGGCCAACGTGGCGGTGCTCGACTATCCGGGGGCGCGCGACCGCTTCAAGGCGGCGCAGGAGTTCATCCGCAAGGGCGCGGGGCCCATCGACCACTACGAGGCTTCGATCGTCGACACGCGCGCGCGTGCCATCGAGGTCCTGGTCAAGGAGCAGGCGGCCGAGCCGCCGATCAAGTAAGAAGCAGCAAGAGGACCAAGGGCCTCAGCGCCTGGCGAACAGGCCGCCCAGCGCCGACTCGATGATCAGGCCCAGCAGCGAGTAGATCAGCGAGCCGATCAGCGCCGCGACGAAGCCGTTGACGTGAAAGCCCGCCAGCAGCCCCGAGGCGGCCCAGAACAGCAGGGCGTTGATGACGAACAGGAACAGGCCCAGCGTGACGATCGTGACCGGCAGCGTGAGCACCACCAGCACCGGCCGCACCACCATGTTGAGCAGGCCGATCACCGCCGCGGCGATCAGGGCCGACGTGAAGTTCGGCACCTGCACGCCGCTGTAGATGTAGGTGACGGCCAGCAGCGCCAGCGCGCTCAGCAGCCACTTGAGGAGAAGGCGCATGCGTCGGATCGGGGCGTTGCCGCCTTACTCCGACAACTCGTTGGCCAGCATGAGCAGCGCGCCCATGCCCAGCACGGCGCCCGGCAGCGCCCAGCCGGATTGGGCGGGCGGCTGCACGTTGGGGGCCACAGGCTCGAGCTCGACGCCGATCTTCGGCCGGCGCGCATCGATCACGCGCCCGGCGCCGTGTTCCATCTTCAGGCGCTGCGTCAGCTCGGCGAGCGGCCCCTTGGCCAGCACCGGGGTGACGCGGCTTTCTTCCAGCAGCAGCAGCGGCATCAACTGCTCCTGCGTCTTGGCGAACCACTTGGCGCGCCAGTTCTCGCGCGCGCTGTGGCTCACCCACTTGCTGATGCGATGCGTCATGCGCGGCGCACAGGCCACCAGCACCCAGTGGCGGGCACCCGTGCCGACCGCCTCCGGCGTCAGCCGCGACAGAAACTCGCGCGCGTAGGCCGCATCGTCGACATACAGAATGATCTTTTCCACGGGATGCTCCTTCTTGTGTCGTGTGAAAGGTGGCCGACGTGTCGAACGGACTCAGGCGGTGGCGGTGTCCTGCTGCTTGGGCCGGCGCATCATCACCCACTTGCCGATCGCGAGTACCAGCAGCGCGCCGAGCACACCGGCAATGTAGCGCACGGTATCAGTCTGCGGCAGCTTCGGCACCCAGGTCCAGGCGGCGGTGTTGACCACGGCGGGGTCGGTCACGGCCATCGTGCCGGCGATCCAGCCCAGCAGCATGCCGCCCAGCGTGATGATGATCGGGAAGCGGTCCATCAGCTTGATGACCAACTGGCTGCCCCAGACGATGATCGGGATGCTCACCAGAAGGCCGAAGATCACCAGCGGCATCTGGTGGCCCTCGCCCGCACCCTGCGCGGCACCCGCGATCGCGATCACGTTGTCCACGCTCATCACCAGGTCTGCGACGATCACGGTCTTCACGGCGGCCCACAGCTTGTCGCTGGCGGCGATGTTGCCGTGCCCTTCGTCATGTTCGGGCGCCAGCAGTTTGACGCCGATCCACACCAGCAGCAGCGCGCCGGCCAGCTTCAGGAAGGGAATGGCAAGGAGAGTGAGCGCGAAGAAGATCAGGATCACGCGCAGCAGGATGGCGCCGGCAGTGCCCCACAGAATGCCCTTGGTGCGCTGGGCCGGAGGCAGCTTGCGGCAGGCCAGTGCGATGACGACGGCGTTGTCGCCGCCCAGGAGGATGTCGATCATGATGATCTGACCGACGGCGACCCAGAATTCTGGGGTCATGAACTGTTCCATAGAGTCCTCTGTTCGAATTGCTTCATTCCGGACGAGTCGGATCAAGCGGATGAATGAGGACCCTCGGGGTCCCGAGCCACGCAAACGCTTCGACCGAACCCGAGCGGGGTTCCAATCGAAGGTCTTGCTCGGCAGCGCGAACTGCCCGACAGGCCGGAAGTGTTATGCCTCGTATTGACGACCTGTCGAAGATCCGACCTCGCGGAGGCGGATGGGAGCTACTCCCCTTCGAGGGCTGGATTAAAGCATCGAGGCTTTGCCCTGGCAACCGGATTTTTCCGAGGCCTCAAGAAAAATAAGCCGAAAAATGGCGCCAGTTGGCCGTTCGTTGCTATCAATATGAGAGCGCGTAGGGTCCTTTGCTGTGCGTGGCACCGAGCCGGACTATGATGCCCACCCGATTTTTCCCGACCCTCCATGGCCGCCATCCACATCACAGACATCGAGGCCGCCATCAATTACTGGCGCGAGAAAAAGCCCTCGCCGGACGGCATCACGCTGGCCCCCGAATTGCGGGCGCTGGCCGAGGTTTACGCGCTGATGGTTTTCCACCACGAAGACGAAGCCTCCGAAGTCGGCTTCCCGGCCAAGGCCTGGGACGCCTGGCTCGCCTGGTACCAGACCACGCCCGACACCCCCTGCATCGCCATCTGCTCCACCAGCCAGGGCGACGACGAGTGCAAAGGCTGCGGCCGCACCTTCGACGAGGTCCAGCATTGGCCGTCGATGACGCCCGGCGAGAAGCGCGCCACCTGGCGCCGCATCACCCTGCAGGACAAGGCCTGGCGCTTCAACCGCTATGCCGAGCGCGCTCGCGAGGCCGAGCCCGCCTGGCCGGACGACGTGCCCGCGGATGGCGTGTCCGCGGACATGCCGGCCTGACAGGGCCGCATCATGCGCCGCCTCGCGCAAGCGCCCAACCTGGCGATCGCCACGCTCTGGGCCGACGTGCTGCGTGAGGAGGGTGTGGCTGCGTCGGTGCAGCGCGAATACCTGGGTGGGGCGGCGGGCCAGTTGCCGCCCGATCAATGCCTGCCCGAGGTCTGGGTCGAGGACGAGGCGCAGTTCGAGCGCGCCGAGCAATTGCTTCACGCGCTGCAGCATCGGCCGCAAAGGCGCTGGCAATGCCGATGCGGCGAACTGGTGGAGGGTGGCTTCGAGCAGTGCTGGCGCTGCGGCGACATGATGCACAACCCTTGATGCAGACTCCGCGGACCAGGGTGCGCCGCTGCGCCCGCGCTGGCTCCTATTTCAAGCGCAGCGGCTCGATGTCGACGCTGCGCGAGCCATTGCCCAGCATCAGCGCGCCTTCCTGGATCGTGGCCTGCAACTGCATCGAGCGTTGCGCGAGCGTGGCCAGTTCCTGCGATTCGGCCGCGGGGACCCGGTAGACCGCCAGGTTCTGCGGCCGCGTGAGCTTGTTCTCGATGCCGCGCCACCAGACCTCGGCGGCATGGTGAAAAGCGTAGACGATCATTTCGTCGGCCTTGCCGCACGCCTTGATGATGGGCTTGTCTTCGGGCTGGCCGACCTCGATCCATAGCCGCACGGCCCCGGTGAAGTCGCGCAGCCACACGTCGGGTTCGTCGGGGTTCGACAGGCCCGCGCCGAAGGCCAGTGTCCCGTCCCCCTGGCAGACGTCCTGCAGCTTGTGCGCGTTGAGTGCCAATGCCGCCAGGCGGATCATCATCCGCTCGTCGGTCTCGCTCGGATGGCGCGCCAGCGTCAGTGCGTGGTCGGCGTAGTAGCCGTGGTCGATGTCGGCCACCGCGAGGTTGGCCTTGAAGATGGTGGATTTGAGCGCCATGGGTTGGCGAGTGTAGGGGCGCAGGGTGGCAGGGCGCCGCCCCGAGGGCCTCAGGACGCCGCCTCAGGACCCCTTGGCCCTCCGCGCCAGCTCGGCGGCTTTGCCGGTATAGCTGGACGGCGTCATGGCCAGGAGGCGCGCTTTCTCGGCCTCGGGAATCTCGAGCGAGCGGATCAGCTTGTGCAGCGCCTCGGCGGTCACCGTCTTGCCGCGCGTGACCTCCTTGAGCTGCTCGTAGGCGCCCTGCACGCCGAAGCGGCGCATCACGGTCTGGATCGGCTCCGCCAGGACTTCCCAGGAGGCGTCGAGGTCCTCGGCCAGCGCTTCTTCGTTGAGCTCCAGTTTGCCCAGCCCGGTCGCCAGGCTGGCGTAGGCCAGCACGGCATAGCCGAAGGCCACCCCAATGTTGCGCAGCACCGTGCTGTCGGTCAGGTCGCGCTGCCAGCGGCTGATCGGCAGCTTCTCGCTCAGGTGGCGCAGGATCGCGTTCGCCAGGCCCAGGTTGCCCTCTGCGTTCTCGAAGTCGATCGGGTTCACCTTGTGCGGCATGGTCGAGGAGCCGATCTCGCCCTTCTTGAGCCGCTGCCTGAAGTAGCCCAGGCTCACGTAGCCCCACACGTCGCGCGCGAAGTCGACCAGGATGGTGTTGAGCCGTGCCACCGCGTCGAACAGCTCGGCCATGTAGTCATGCGGCTCGATCTGGATGCTGTAGGGCTGGAAGGTCAGGCCCAGGCCCAGCGGCGCCGGCGTCTCCACCACCTTGCGGCTGAAGGCCTCCCAGTCGAACTCGGGCCAGGCCGCCATGTGGGCGTTGTAGTTGCCCACGGCCCCGTTCATCTTGCCCAGCAACTGCACGCCGGCGATGCGCTCCCGCGCCTTGGCCAGGCGCACAGCCACGTTCGCGATTTCCTTGCCGACCGTGGTCGGGCTGGCGGTCTGGCCGTGCGTGCGCGACAGCATCGGCACCGCCGCGAAGCTGTCGGCCATTTCGCGCAGGGTGGCGATCAGCCCGTCGATCGCGGGCAGCAGCACCTTTTCGCGCGCTGCCTGGATCTGCAAGGCGTGGCTGGTGTTGTTGATGTCCTCGCTGGTGCAGGCGAAGTGCACGAACTCGGAGGCCGCCATCAGCTCCGGCCGAGCCTCGAACTTGGACTTGATCCAGTACTCGACCGCCTTCACGTCGTGGTTGGTGGTCTTCTCGATCTGCTTGATCGCGATGGCGTCGGCCTCGGAGAAGTTGTTGACCAGGCCCAGCAGGTACTTGCGCGCGCCGCCCGTGAGCGGCTTGAACTCCGGGAAGCCGCAGTCCGACAGCGCGATGAACCACGCGACCTCGACCTGCACCCGCCGGTGCATGTAACCCTGTTCGCTCATCAGCGGCCGCAGGGCCGAAAGCTTGGCCGCGTAACGGCCGTCGAGGGGGGAGAGGGCGGCGACGGTGGAAAAACTCATGCCCGAATTTTAGGCGGCGGCCGGGGTCCTTCAATTTCGGTGGGACCGGTGGGACCGGTGGGACCGGTGGGACCGGTGGGCCGGGTGGGTCAGTTGGCGGCCGCCTCGCGGAAGAAGGCGATGCGCTCTGCCGTGGCAGGGTGGGAGGAAAAAGCCAGCCCGATCGCATCGTCGTCCAGCCCCGCGCGCTTGTGCTCGGCGCGCCAGCGCTCGAGGGCCTCGAAGAAGCGGACCATCACGCGCGGTGAGATGCCGGCCGCGCGCATCAGGCGCACCGACTCGGCGTCGGCCTCGCGCTCCGCGTCGCGCGAGTAGCCCAGCGTGCCCAGCAGCACCGGTGCGCTGCCGATCAGCGTGCCGTAGTCGCCGAAGGCCACCGACATCGCGAAGCCCAGCGCCGAGGCCTGCACCAGTTGCCGCATCGCATGGCGCAGGCGGACGTGGCCAAGCTCATGGCCCAGCACCGCGAGCACCGCATCCTCCTCGCCCGGCAGCAACTGCACCAGTTCGTCGGTGAGGATGATGGTGCCGCCCGGCAGCGCCAGCGCGTTGGGGCCGAGCCGGCGGTCGCGACCGCGCCGGAACTCGAGCTTCCACGCCGGGGCATCGTCCGGATGGGCCGACTGCACCATGCGCGCGAAGGCCTCGCGCAGACGTTCCTGCTGCTGCGCGGGCAGGGCGCTGGGCAGCAGCAGCGACTCGTCGATGCTCTCGAGCACCTCGGTGCCGATCATCGCGTCCACCCGCAGCGGCACGGCGGCCGTGATGCCGCGCGCGGCGAGGGGCAGGCCCCACTGGTACATGAGCGCCAGGGCCGCGAGCAGCAGGACCACGGCCAGCCCCACGCCGCGCCAGTTCTGCTGGGCCCGCACCACCCAGCCCTCGCGGCGGCCGAGTTGCGCCACCCATGCATCCCAAGCCGGGACATCGAGCGCCTGCACGCTCGCGCCGCCCGGCAAATGCAGCAGCCGGCCGCCGTGGCGCGTGCGCTCGGGCCAGCGCAGCTGGGCCAGCGGCAGGCGCAGCGTCTCGAAGCCCTCGCCGGAACCTGGCGCGGCCTGCGGTTGGATCAGCAACTCGTCGCCCTGAGCGTACAGGCGCGCCGGCTGCGGCCGGGTGCTGCGGCCGTTGAAGTAGCGGACCTCCAGGGGCGCGTTCATTGCAGCAGCTTCGCAGTGGCCGGGCGGCGGCTCGCTGCAGTACCTTCGCCTGCGGTTACGGTCTTGGCCTTCGGAACGGCCGGGCGGCTCACAGCCCGATGTCCAGGCCGAAGAGGTCAGCCGCCATGTCGCCGGCGGCGCCGGGGTCTTCGCTTCGCGCCACCTGGCTGATGTCGTCCAGCCCGATGCGCGTGTGCAGCGCGACCGCCTCCACCTGGGCGCGCCGCGTGTTCACCACCGCGAAGGGCCAGTACAAGCCGAGTGTGAGGAAGATCAGCAGGTAGTTCTTGCACTGCAGGCCCAGGTAACGGCCCAGCTTCAGCCGGCTGTCGAAACGCAGGACCTCGTTGCCCGTGGTCGACCACAGCAGGTTCTGCAGCCGCACCTGCAGGTAGGACTTGGGCAGGATGTTGACGAGCAGGATCGCGCTGAAGCCACCCAGCACGGCCGTGACCACGAAGCCCGCGCCCATCCCGCTCTTGCGGCCGATGAAGCCGAACAAGGCGACCGCCGCGACCAGGAGCAACACGGCCACGACAGTGACGCCGATCAGCTTGATGAAGATCCCGTAGAGCACGCCCAAGTCGGTCTTGAGCCGGGTCTGCAGCGGGCCGATGGCGTAATGGTCGTGCTGGTAACGCCGAACCCGCCACAGGAAGTAGGGAATGCCGGCCGTGAAGGCCAGCATGCACAGGCCGACCGCGCCGCCCACGATCGGGGGCAGGGCCGGCGGCCCCTTCGCTTCCTGCGGCATGCCACCCATCGCGCCTGCAACGGCCACCGGCAGCAGCGCCAGGGCCAGCGGCGGCAGCATGCAGGCATAGGCGCCGCGCAGGTCGCCCGCGAAGTGAAAGCGCAGGCCGCGCCAGCTGGTGTTGGCCAACCGGAATCGCATCGACGCGCGGAACAGCGCGGGCCACAGCGCCACGAAGGCCAGCGCCGCCAGCAAGGCGGCCCAGCCCGAGAAATTGCTGCCCACCGAGTAGGCGATCAGGAAGCCCGCGGCGACCAGCGTGCCGCGCAGCATCTTCAGCGGATCGCCATGGAAGTCCAGGGCATCGCCGCCGATCCAGGTGTTGCTGTAGAAGTACTTGAGCTTGCGCACCTTGGCCCAGGGAAGATAGAGCCCCAGCGTGACGACGATCAGCAGCAGGTTGACGATCCAGATTCGAAAGTACTCGCTGCCGCTGGCTGTGAACTCGATCGGATGTCGCGCAGGCGCACTGGAACCGGGCGCTTCTGTGTCCATTTCTGCACCTTCTCCCTCGTTGGCAGGAAGCCGGGATTCTGCATCCTGCGCCTTCCCCTAGAATCAAAACGCTACAACGATGACCCCTAGGGGGGAGAGAGCCCGCATGAAACTGATCGGATCCGCTGCCAGTCCCTATGTTCGCAAGGTGCGCGTGGTCATGGCCGAGAAGCGGCTCGACTACCAGTTCGTGATCGAGGACGTCTGGTCCGACGAGACGACGATCGCCAGTTCCAACCCGCTCGGCAAGGTGCCCTGCCTGATCATGGAGGGCAGCGAGGCGATGTTCGATTCGCGCGTGATCGTGGAATACCTCGACACCCTGTCGCCGGTCGGCAAGCTGATTCCCCAGCAGGGCCGCGAGCGCGCCGAGGTCAAGACCTGGGAGGCGCTGGCCGATGGCGTGATGGATGCCGGCGTGCTCTGGCGCCTCGAAGCCACCTGGCCCCGGCGCGCCGACGGCGAGCGCAGCCAGGCATGGATGGATCGCCAGCGCGCCAAGGTCGAGGGCGGTATCCGCGCGATGGCCAAGGGACTGGGCGACAAGCCCTTCTGCAGCGGCATCCACCTGAGCCTGTCGGACATCGCGGTCGGCTGTGCGCTTGGCTGGGTCGGCTTCCGATTCCCCGACATCGACTGGCGCGGCGACCACCCGAACCTGGGCAGGCTCTACGACAAGCTCATGCTGCGCCCCAGTTTCGCCGACACGGCGCCCTGAAAGCGCCCGGCCCTCAAAGCAAAAGCCCCGCGTCGCGGGGCTTTTGCTTGTTGCTCGAGATGATCGAGGGGGAAGATAAAAATGTCGCGAGGCGCCCCAAGACGAAGGAGGGAGGGAGGGAGGAGGAGAAGAATCGCCTCAGGATTTCAACCGCACGTCGAGCGTTCGGAAGGCCTCGCAACATGAAAACGGGTCGGAGTTCAATCAACCGAACCCGTATGAGCCCCATCCCCTCGGCCCGGTTCCCGAGCCATTGGTAAGCGATTGTGAACGGCGTCTATTGCGGGCCCAGCTGCTTTTCGACGTCGCGCACGAAGCCGCGATCATCAGGGGAGGTCATGCTCGAATAGGACTCCACCACCTTTCCCTCGCGGCTGATCAGGTACTTGTAGAAATTCCACTTCGGTGTAGTGCCTGACGCCTGTGCCAGTTCCTTGAACAGCGGGTTGGCGTCCGCGCCGCGCACGGAGGACTTGGCGAACATCGGGAATTTCACCCCGAAGGTGCTTTCGCAGAACTCGGCGATCTCCTTGTTCGTGCCCGTTTCCTGCGAAAAATCGTTCGACGGAAAACCCAGCACCACCAGCCCGCGCGAGCGGTACTTGCCGTCCAGCGCCTCCAGGCCTTTGTACTGGGGCGTGAAGCCGCAGAAGCTCGCGGTGTTCACTACCAGCACCACCTTGCCTGCGTACTGACACAGCGCCTGGGGTTTTTCGTCTTGCAGTCGAGGGAAGGTGTGCTGCAGGATGGGCGGGCAACTGGCGGAGCCGGTGGAGCCGGCCGAAGCGGCAGGGGCCGTCGCATTTTGCGCGCTGGCCCCCGAAGAAAGCAGGCAGGCCAGGGCCGCGGCGAGCAGACAAATGGGCTTCGGAAGGGGGTGTCGCATGGCATGTTCCAAGAGTCGAGATTCGGCCGTGCGGGTTCGCGGCCCGTGCGTCTATACCGCATCATCGCGCGCTTGTCACGGCCGTGCCAACACCGGCGTCTAAAATCGCCCGGTTCAGAAAGTCATTGATGCTCTACCCGGAACTTTTCAGACAGCTCGAATCCGTCCGCTGGGACATGGACAGGGACATTCCCTGGCAGTCCTTCGATGCGAGCCGCCTCTCCGAGGAGCAGGCCCAGACCATCAAGATGAATGCCATCACCGAGTGGGCGGCCCTGCCGGCCACCGAGATGTTCCTGCGCGACAACCGCCACGACAGCGATTTTTCCGCCTTCATGTCGATCTGGTTCTTCGAGGAGCAGAAGCATTCGCTGGTACTCATGGAGTATCTCAAGCGCTTCAGCCCCCAGCACGCTCCGACAGAGCAGGAACTGCACGACGTGCGCTTCGATTTCGACCCGGCCCCACCCCTCGAAACCCTCATGCTGCATTTTTGCGGCGAGATCCGCCTCAACCACTGGTACCGCCGCGCGGCCGAGTGGCATACCGAGCCGGTGATCAAGCACATCTACACCACGCTGAGTCAGGACGAGGCCCGCCACGGCGGCGCCTACCTGCGCTACATGAAGCGGGCGCTCGAGAAGTTCGGCGACGAAGCCCGTGCCGCATTCACCAAGGTCGGCGTGCTGATGGCCAGTGCCCGCCGCACCGCGCAGGCGCTGCACCCGACCAACCTGCACGTCAACAAGGCCCTGTTTCCGAACGACACCATCCAGAGCCGCGTGCCCGATCCCAACTGGCTCGAGCATTGGCTGGACAAGCAGATCAAGTTCGACGCCGTCTGGGAAAACAAGGTCGGCGATCGCATCCTGCATAACCTGAGCCTGCTCATGAACCGCAGCTTCAAGACCGTCCAGGAACTCAACCGCTACCGCAAGGAAGTGGCGGCCTCGCTGGGGCCCAAGCCTGAATACCAGGGCGCCTGAGTCCCGTCCGCGTTCCGAAGGGACTTCCCTGCCGCCCTTCGGCGCTTGTCACGCAAGGGCGGGCTCGCCCGTCTTGTGAGCATGGACGCCTCCACCCGCACCTTCGATATCCATCGCAAGCGCCTGCATGGCATCGCCTACCGCATGCTCGGCTCCACCGCCGATGCGGAGGATGTGGTGCAGGACGCCTGGCTGCGCTGGAACGATGCCACCGTCGAGGCCCTGAGCAACCCGGAAGCCTGGCTGGTCACGGTGGTGACGCGCCTGTCCATCGACCGGCTTCGAGCCGCCAAGCTGCAGCGCGAACACTACGAAGGCCCCTGGCTGCCCGAGCCTTTGCTGACCGAAGCGCCGGCCTCGCCCGAGCAGATGCTGCAGCGCGTCGACGACGTGTCGGTCGCCTTCCTGGCCGTGCTGGAACGACTCGCACCCGAGGCCCGCGCTGCATTCCTGCTGCGCGAAGTGTTCGACGCCGACTACGCCGACCTGGCGCGCACCCTGGGCAAGAGCGAGGCGGCCTGCCGCCAGCTGGTGCACCGCGCCAAGGCCCAGATCCTGGACGAACGTCCCCGCTTCACGGTCGAGCGCGAAGTCCACTGGCGCCTGATGCAGGCTTTTGCGCAGGCGGCCGCGAGCGGCGACATGCAGAGCCTGAAGGCACTCCTGGCCGAAGATGTCGAACTGGTCGGTGACAGCGGCGGCAAGGTGCCGGCCTTCCGCAAGATGCTGCGGGGCGCGCAGCGCATCGCGCAGTACTACTTCGCCGTTCCGCGCCTGTTGGGCAGCGGCCTGCGGCTCGAGGTGGTCGAGATCAACGGCGAGCCGGGACTGCTGCGATTCTTCAACGAGGCGCTCGAGTCGGTGCAGACCATCGAGACCGACGGCGAGCGCATCCTGCGCATCCGCACTCAGCGCAATCCCGAGAAGCTCACCCACATCGCCGCGCATTTCTCGACGCGCGTCGTCACGCGGGCGGAGCTGGAGGCGCTGCGCACACCCGCGCCGGATGCCGGCACGTCCTGAGCACCTCCGGAAATGACCTCGTCATGCCCGCTCCCAGGGGTCGAGCAACGTGGCAGAGCCACTTTGGCTTGAGAGCTCGCTCAGCGGCGCTCGACGATCATCGGCGCGATCTGCAGCCCGTTGCGCACCTGCTCGGCCATGTCGCGCGCCACGTCGCGCGAGGCGAAGGGCCCGGCCTGCAACCGGTAGGTGCCGCGTTCCGCGAAGACGTTGAGCGAAGCGGCCAGCGCGGGCAGGCCGCGCGCCACCTGCTGCTGGAAGCGCTCCACGCCCTCGCGCTGGCTGAAGGCGCCGAGCTGGACCCAGAAGCCGGTGGTGGAGAGCGCGGGTGGCGGCCCGGCGTCCGGCGGCGCGGTCGGTGATGCGGCCGGCGTTCCCGCGTCCGGACCCGGCGGCGTCAGCGTTCCCAGATCACGCACTTCCGTGCGCGGCACGGCTGCCACCGGCGAGGTGAGGGCCGCCGGCACGGCGATGCTGTCGGGCGCGCCCGCGGGCAGGGCAGGCGAGGCCGGCAGAGCCGTCTGGCGCTGCGCCAGAGTCGTATCGCCGCGCCGCCAGGTTCCGGCGTGGATGTCCGCATTCGTGATCCGCTCGATCTCCACCGGCGCCACGCCGCGCAGCAGATCCAGCTTGTAGGCCGCGGTGTAGCTCAGGTCGATGATGCGATCCTCGTGGAAGGGCCCGCGGTCGTTCACGCGCACGATCACCTCGCGCCCGTTGGCCGGGTTGCGCACGCGCACGTAGCTGGGCAGCGGCAGCGTCTTGTGCGCGGCCGTCATCGCATACATGTCGTAAGGCTCGCCGCTTGCGGTGGATTGTGCGTGGAACTTGCGGCCGTACCAGGAGGCCAGACCGGTCTCGCGCCAGGGCCGGTCGTCGGTGATGGGCACGTACGAGCGGCCCAGAACCGCATAGGGCTTGCTGGTGCCGCCGCTGCTGCGGATGGGCTCCACGCGCGGCTCGGCGTCCGGCAGCTGTCCCAGGCCCGCTGGCGGATTGGCCTCGGGGCCGTCGCGGCCGATGCCCGAGGCGCCACCGCGCGGGCCGCTGGCGCAGCCGGCCAGGAACAGCAGCACCGCGCCCGCGAGGAGCCCGAGGCTGCGCGCCTGCGCTCGTTTATTCAAAGACCGCCTTCCACAGGGCGAGCATGGCCTCGCGCTCGGCGACCAGCGAACTCATCGGCACCTGGGTCGGCTCTTCGTTGAGCCGGGCCCGGTGCTGCACGCGACGCAGCTCGCGGTAGGCGGCCGCGGCGTTGCGGCCGATGCCCTGGGGCAGCAGGCCGGCTTCCTCGGCGCGGATCAGCAGGGCGATGTTGCCGACGTTGGGCACCAGCTCCGGATGTGCCTTCGCCTCCGACAGCACCAGGAACTGCACGGCGAACTCGGCGTCCACCATGCCGCCGGGGCTGTGCTTGACGTCGAAGCGGTCCGCCTTGACCGGCCGCGCGGCGCGCACCTTCTCGCGCATCGCCACGATCTCGGCCTTGAGCGCGTCGCGGTCGCGCGGTGCGGTGATCACGGCCTCGCGGATGCGGTCGAAGCGCTCGCACAGCGAGCATCCGCCACCCTCGGCCTCGGCGGCCATGTCGACGAAGCGAGCGCGCGTCATGGCCTGGTGCTCCCAGGTCCAGGCCGTGTTGCTGCCGCGGCCCAGCTGGTACTTCTCGTAGGCGTCGAAGCTGGTGGTCAGCAGGCCGGAGTTGCCGTTGGGCCGCAGCGCCGTGTCGATCTCGAACAGGTCGCCCTCGCGCGTCTTGACCGTCAGCCAGTTGATGAGCTTGCGCACGAAGCTCGCGTAGACCTCGCCGGCGCGCTCGTCGTCGTCGTCGTAGACGAACACGATGTCCAGGTCGCTGCCGTAACCCAGCTCCTTGCCGCCCAATTTGCCGTAGCCGATGATCGCGAAGCGCGGCGCCTCGCGGTGCGGGTTGCGCACCTGCGGCCAGCACCAGCGCGCGGTCACCCGCAGCACGGTGTCGGCCAGCAGGCTCAGGTCGTCCGCCACCTGCTCCACCGTGATGCGACCCTCCACGTCGCGCGCCAGCGTGCGGAACAGCTCGGCATGGTATGCATGGCGCAGCAGGTTGAGCAGCCGCTCCTCGTCGTCCTCGCCCGTCTGGCGCAGAGAGAGATGGCGCGCTTCCAGTTCACGCTCGAACTCGGCGGGCGAGAAGCGCCCGGCCAGCATCTCGGGGCTCGCCAGCTCGTCGATCACGCCCGGATGCTGCATCAGGTAGCGCGCCGGCCACCGCGCCGCGCCCAGCAGGCGCAGCAGCCGCTCCTGCACCGCCGGCCGCTCGACCAGCAGTGCGATGTAGTTCTCGCGGCGCATCAGCGGCTCGATCCAGTCGGCCCAGCGCAGCGCGCCCTGCACGTGGTCGGCGATCTCGCCCGGCCCCTTGCCGTCGGGCTCGCGCAGCCACTGGGCGGTGCGCTGCACCAACTGGCGCAGCCGAACCCGGGTTTCGTCGCGCAGGGCCTGCACGCGCGGGCTGTCGCACCAGGCCTGGATTCGCTCGGCGAAGGCGGGCGGCAGTTCTTCCACCAGGTCGCTCAGGTCACCCGACGCCGCCCCCGCGGACTTGCCGTTGCAGCGCTTGCAGGGCTCCTTCTTCCCGCCCAGCAGCTTGTCGAACTCCTGGGCCACGAACTCGCGATGCACGTCCAGTTGCGCCAGGAAGGGGCAGCAGTCGGCATAGCCCAGGGTCTGTGCGATCCAGCGCAGGTCTTCGTCCTGCACCGGCAGCACGTGGGTCTGCTGGTCGTCCAGGTATTGGATGCGGTGCTCCACCTTGCGCAGGAACTCGTACGCCGCGGCCAGCGCGTCGGCCGTCTCCTGCGGCATCAGGCTGGCGCGCGCCAGGCGCTGCAGTGCATCGAGCGTCGGCCGGGTGCGCAGTTCGGGGAACTGGCCGCCGCGCACCACCTGCAGCAATTGCACGGTGAACTCGATCTCGCGGATGCCGCCGCGCGACAGCTTCACGTCGTTCGCGCGCTCGGGACGCCCGGCGCTGCGGCGCGCGGCCTGCTCGCGGATCTGGCGGTGCAGTGTGCGCAGCGCGTCGAACACGCTGTAGTCGAGGTAGCGCCGGAACACGAAAGGCAGCACCGCGCCGCGAAGGGCCTGGGCCGAACCGTCGGCGATGACGGCGGCCGGCGCCACCACGCGGCTCTTGAGCCACGCGAAGCGCTCCCACTCCCGCCCCTGCACCTGGAAATACTCTTCCAGGGCATCCAGCGACACCACGCTGGGCCCCGAGTTGCCGTTCGGTCGCAGCGCCAGGTCGACGCGGAACACGAAGCCGTGCTCGGTCGTGTCGCCCACGAGGGCATAGATGCGCTTCACAGCGCGCGAGAAGAACTCCTGGTTCGCCAGCCGCGCACGGCCCTGCGGGTCACCGGCAGTCTCGCCGTCGTGGTCGTAGATGTAGATCAGATCGATGTCGCTGGAGACATTGAGTTCGCGCGCGCCCAGCTTGCCCATGCCGACGACCCAGAGCTGAGCCCGCCGTCCCTGCGGCCCGATCGGCGCGCCGTGCTGGGCCTCGAGCTCGGCGCAGGCCTCGCGGCAGGCGACGTCGAGCGCGAACTCGGCGAGCTGGGTGACGGCGGTGGTGACCACGGTCAGCGGGGCCTGCTGCTCGCAGTCCAGCGTGATCAGGCGCTCCATCACCAGCTGGCGCACGATGCGCAGCGCATTGGCCACGCTGTCGCCGCGCTCGCGCAGTGCCGCATAGGCATGCGCCATGTGGGGATGCTGCGGCTCGCCGGACGGCAGCAGGGCCAGTTCGCCGGCATAGCGGCGGCGCAGGCGCTGCATGAAACGGGAATGCGCCGCGCGCGGCGGCACGGGTCCGGCGGAACCGGGTATGAGGCTGGCAGTCATAATTCCCTTCACAGCGCGATCCTCAATGAACGACACGACGTCTTCCCCTTCACGTCTGCTCAAGGTCACCGCTGTTGCGGCGCGCTGGTTGCTGGGTTTGCTGATCGCTGCATGGCTGCTGCTTGCGCTGTCAGTCGTCGTCCTACACGCGTGGATTGTGCCGCGAATCGGCGACTACCGTCCCGCACTGGAGGCACAGGCCAGCAAAGCCATCGGGGTACCGGTGCGCATCGGGTCGATCACCGCCAACAGCGCTACCCTCTTTCCGAGCTTCGAGCTGCGCGACGTCGTGCTGCACGACGATGCGCAGCGCGAAGCCCTGCGCCTGACGCGCGTGGTGGCCAGCGTCTCGCCGCGCTCGCTCTTTCGCCTCAACTTCGAGCAGCTCTACATCGAGGGTCCCGCGCTGGAGGTGCGCCGGGATGCGGCCGGCAAGCTGCACGTCGCGGGCCTGCACATGGCCACCGACACCACCGGCGAGAGCCGCGGGGCCGACTGGTTCTTCGCCCAGCGCGAGTTCGTGATCCAGGGCGGCACCGTGCGCTGGACCGACGACAGCCGCGGCGCGCCGCCGCTGTTGCTGTCCGATGTGCAGTTCATCGCCCGCAACGGCCCGCGCAGCCACACCCTGCGGCTCGATGCCACGCCACCGCCCGAATGGGGCGAGCGCTTCAGCCTGCGCGGGCAGTTCCGCCAGCCCTTGCTGTCGGTGCGCAGCGGCAACTGGCAGAGCTGGGACGGCGTGGCCTACGCCGAACTGCCGCGCATCGACATCCGGCTGCTGGGACAGTACGTGGCGCTCGATGCCCGCGTGCGCGAGGGCGCCGGCGCGCTGCGGGTCTGGGCCGATGTCGACGACGGCCGCATCAGCGGCGGCACGGTCGACCTGGCACTGCTGCGCGTGGATGCCTCGCTGGACAAGGCGCTCAAGCCATTGGTCCTGCGCGACGTCACCGGCCGCCTGGCCGGGCGGATGACCGAGGAGGCGGTCGAGTTCTCGACGGCCGAGCTGCAGTTCCAGACCGCCGACGGCATGCGCTGGCCCGGCGGCAATCTGTGGTTCCAGCAGATCCCGGCCCGCGGCGGCCAGTCCGAGCGGGGCGCGCTGCGGGCCGACCGGCTCGATCTGGCGGCGCTGGCCATGATCGGCGACCGCATCCCGCTGCCGGAGCCCACGCGCAAGCTGGTGGACGGCTTGGCTCCGCGCGGCCTGGTCGAACGCATCGATGCCAGCTGGCAGGGCCCCGCCGCTGCGCCGGACAGGTACCAGGCGCGCGGGCGGGTGAGCGATTTCGCCGTCGCCTCGCAGGCGGCCGAGCCGCCCCCATCGCCGCCGCCCGCCACCCGACGCGGCAACGCCGCATCGGCCCCGGCCGCGCATGCGGCGCCACCGACCCCGATGGCCGGCGTGCCCGGTATCCGCGGCGCCACCATCGACTTCGATGCCAACCAGGCCGGCGGCAACGCCGCGCTGAGCATCGTCGACGGCGCACTGGACTTCCCCGGCGTGTTCGAGGAGCCGGTGATCCCGGTCGACCGCCTCACCGCCCAGCTCGCATGGAAGGTGGACGGCGACCGAACCCAGCTGCAGGTGACCGGCCTGAAGTTCGCCAACGCCGATGCCGAGGGCGAGGCCGTGGCGACCTGGCGCACCAGCGACCCCGCCGCCTCCGGCAGCCGCTCGCGTTTCCCGGGCGTGCTCGACCTGGAGGGCAAGCTGACGCGGGCCGACGGCGCACGCGTGTTCCGCTACCTCCCGCAGCACATTCCGAAGGAGACGCGTGACTACGTGCGCGACGCCGTGCAGAAGGGCAGCGCCAGCGCGGTCGACTTCAAGGTCCGGGGCGACCTCTGGGACATGCCCTTCAACGACCCGAAGCAGGGCGACTTCCGCATCGCCGCCCGGGTGCAGGACGTGAATTTCGCCTACGTGCCGCCCTCCCTCGGGGACGGCCGGCCCTGGCCCGCACTCCATGGTCTTTCGGGCGAGCTGGTCTTCGAGCGCGCCGGCATGCTGGTGCGCAACGCACGCGGGCGCATCGCCGGCGCGCCCGGTGTCGAGGTGAGCAAGGCCGAGGCCCAGATTGCCGACATGGGCCACGCGTCGCCGCTGCTGCGGGTCGAAGCGCAGGCCAAGGGCGCGCTGGGCGAACTGCTGCGCGTCGGCGGGCCCCTGACCGGCGAGGCGGCGCCCACCCTGGCGCGCGCACGCGCCACCGGCAACGCCGACTACAGGCTGCGCCTGGAGCTGCCGCTCTCGGCCATGGACAAATCCAAGGTGCAGGCCAGCATCGCCCTGGCCGACAACGAACTCCAGATCCAGCCGGAGGCCCCCGCCCTGACGCAGGCGCGCGGTAGCCTGAATTTCACCGAGAGCGGCTTCTCCCTGGCCGGCGTGCAGGCGAGGGCGCTCGGCGGCGGCGTGCGACTCGAGGGCACGGGCCGCTACGGCAGCGCCGCGACCGAGCTGAGCTTCCGCGCCCAGGGCATCGCCAGCGCCGAGGGCCTGCGCGCGGCGCGCGAGGTCGACTGGCTGGCGCGCCTGGCCAGGCACGCCAGCGGCAGCACCGCCTACTCGGCCTCGTTCTCGGTGCGCGACAACGCTTCCGAGTTCTCGCTGGCCAGCAGCCTGCAGGGCCTGGGGCTGCAGTTGCCCGCACCGCTGGCCAAGCCGGCGGAGGATGCGATGCCCCTGGCCATCGAGAAGAAGGTCGTGCTGCGCGAGGCACGTGCCGGCGGCAGCATGCAGATGCACGACCGGCTCTCGATCGAGCTGGGCCGCGTCGGCTCCGCCGCTTACCTGCGCGACATCTCCGGCGACGAGCCGCGCGTGCTGCGTGGCGGCATCGGCATCGGCCTGGCCGCGGGCGAATCCGCTGCCGCCCCCGAGCGCGGCGTGCTGGCCAACATCCAGCTCGGCCGCATCGACGTGCCGGCATGGCAGGCGCTGTTCGGCGACACCACCGGCAAGCCGGCCGAGCCGGCCGCGGGCGACGCGGCCGACGATGTGTCGGCCTACATGCCCAGCATCCTCGCGGTGCGGGCGCAGGAACTCGCGATCGGCGGGCGCACTTTGCACAACGTGGTGCTCGGCGGCACGCGTGAGGGCCAGCTCTGGCGCGCCAACATCGATGCCGCCGAACTCAGCGGCTATGCCGAGTACCGCAGCGCCCAGGCCGGTCGCCTCTACGCGCGGCTGGCCCGCCTGAAGATCGCCCCGAGCTCCGCCAACGCGGTCGAGACCCTGCTCGACGAGCAGCCCGGCACGCTGCCCGCGCTGGACATCGTGGTGGACGACTTCGAGCTGCTGGGCCGGCGCCTCGGCCGCGCCGAGATCGACGCGGTCAACCGCGGCGGCCCCGGGCGCGAGTGGCGGCTCAACAGGCTGAGCTTCACCGTGCCCGAGGCCAGCTTCACGGCCCAGGGCGCCTGGGCCGCGGCGCCGGGCGGGTCGCGTGGCCGCACCGAGCCGCGCCGGACCTCCATGGATTTCAAGCTCGACATCACCGACGCCGGCAACCTGCTCGGCCGCTTCGGCATGAAGGACGTGGTGCGCGCCGGCCGCGGCCGCCTCGAGGGCGAGGTGCAATGGAGCGGGTCGCCCTTCGCGCTGGACTACCCCAGCCTGGGCGGCCAGCTCAAGATCGACGTCGAGTCGGGCCAGTTCCTCAAGGCCGAGCCGGGGATCGCCAAGCTGCTCGGCGTGCTCAGCCTGCAGGCGCTGCCGCGGCGCCTCACGCTCGACTTCCGCGACGTGTTCAGCCAGGGCTTTTCCTTCGACTTCCTGCGCGGCGACGCCAGGATCGAGCAGGGCGTGGCCAGCACCAACAACCTGCAGATGAAGGGCGTCAACGCCGCCGTGCTGATGGACGGCTCGGCCGACATCGCGCGCGAGACGCAGAATCTGCGCGTGGTGGTGGTGCCGGAGATCAATGCCGGGACCGCGGCGCTGGTGGCCACGGCCATCAACCCGGCCATCGGCCTGGGCACCTTCCTGGCCCAGATGGTGCTGAGCCGCCCGCTCATCGCCGCGACCACGCAGGAATTCAAGATCGACGGCACCTGGACCGATCCGAAAATCGTCAAGCTGCCGCGCCGGCTGCTGCCGGAAGCGTCGGGCACGCCGCAGGCCCCGCCCCGCTGAACCCATGCACGAACACGGAGCCCGTCCATGAAAGTCGCCGCCATCCAGATGGTCTCGGCCATCGCCCGCGAAGCCAACCTCGCCCGCGCCCATGCGCTGCTGCGTGAAGCCGCCGAAGACGGTGCCGAGCTGGCCGTGCTGCCCGAGTACTTCTGCATGATGGGCGCGCGCGACACCGACAAGCTGGGCCTGCGCGAGACCGACGGCGCCGGCACGGTGCAGGGCTTCCTGGCCGACGCCGCGCGCGAGTTCAACCTGTGGATCGTCGGCGGCACCCTGCCGCTGGAGACGCCCGACGAGGACCACGTGTTCAACAGCTCCCTGGCCTATTCGCCGCAGGGCCGGCGCGTCGCCCGTTACGACAAGATCCACCTCTTCTTCTACGACAACGGCCGCGAGCGCTACGACGAGCGCCGCGTGATCGCGCCCGGCCGAGAACCGGTCTGCTTCGACCTGCCCTCGCGCGACGGCCATCGCTGGCGCATCGGCATGAGCGTGTGCTACGACCTGCGCTTTCCCGAGCTCTACCGCTCGCTGTCGCGGCAGGGTGCCGAGCTCCTGCTGGTGCCCAGCGCCTTCACCCGCACCACGGGCGAGGCGCACTGGGAGGTGCTGCTGCGCGCGCGCGCGGTCGAGAACCTCTGCTGGGTCGTCGCGCCGGCGCAGGGCGGCACGCACGAGAACGGCCGAAAGACCTGGGGCCAGTCGATGGTGGTCGACCCCTGGGGCCACGTGGTGGCCCAGCGCGCCACCGGGGAGGGCGTGGTGAGCTTCGAGCTCGAAGCCCAGGAGGTCGCGCGCGCACGCACGCAACTGCCGGCGCTCACGCACTCCGTTCTCTGACCTTCCCGAGCTTTTCCGAAGACGTGTCCTCGACCACCCTCCCTCTCGCCAGGACCGTGCGCGGTGCCATCACCGGCCTGCGCTCGCTGCGATCGCTGCACACGCTGTGGCAGCGCTGGTTCCTGTGGGTGATCCTGGCCGTGCTGGTGGTCGCCCTGCTGGCCACCGTGGTCTGGCTGGCCGGGCGGCACGAGGTCGAACAGGTGCAGACCGCGCTCGACCGCGACACGGCCGATGCCGTGTCCGATCTGCGCAGCGGCCTGCAGCGCAACGCCCAGAGCCTGCGTGCCACGCAGGCCGGTGGCCTGGACCCCGAGCATTGGTCGGTGGAGGCGAGCGCGCTGCTGCGCCAGCACCGCGAGTGGCTGCGCCTGGAATGGCGCGACGCCCGCCTGCGCACGCGGGCCGCCGTCGACACCCCGTACCGCCGACGCGTGTTCGAGGACGAAAGCCGCGGGCCCGACCAGCCCGACATCGTTCAGGCCTGCGCGGGTGCGCGCAAGGCCAGCGGGCCGGTCTATTCATCAAGCCACTACGTACCCGCCGCGTCCGGGAGCGGCCTCGAGGTCATGGAGCTGTGCCTGCCGGTGGAAGGCGGCGGCTTTTTCGTCGCCACTTACTCGCTGCGCGACACGCTGATCGAACTGGTCGCACCCACCCTGACGCGCGGGCAGGAAGTCGCCTTCACCGAGGTCGACGGCACCCGCCTCGTGGCGGTCGGCGCCGCGCGCCGCGTCGGCACGCGCGTGTTCACCTCGCAGCAGATGGTCGAGCTCCCGGGGACCGCTCTGATCCTGCGCGTCGACGGCTGGCGCGCCGCGCCCGACCTCTTTCCCAACCTGCTGACCGGCCTGGTCACCGCGATCTCGATCGCGCTGGTGTCGGTGCTGGTGCTGCTGGCGCGCGACACCCGGCGGCGGCTGAAGGCCGAGCACGACCTCGCCGATGCGCTCGCTTTCCGCAAGGCGATGGAGGACTCGGTCATCACCGGCCTGCGCGCACGCGACCTGCAGGGGCGCATCACCTACGTCAACCCGGCCTTCTGCGAGATGGTGGGCTTCAGCGCCGAAGAACTGACGAACCACGTGGGCGACGTGCCCTACTGGCCCACCGAACTGGCGCAGGAATACCGCCAGCGCCAGGCCCAGCGCATGGCCGGCGGCGTGCCGCCGCGCGAAGGCTTCGAATCGATCTTCATGCACAAGGACGGCCGGCGCTTCCCGGTGCTGATCTTCGAAGCGCCGCTGATCAACGCCCAGGGCGCGCAGACCGGGTGGATGAGTGCCTTCATCGACCTGAGCGAACAGCGTCGCATCGAGGAGCTCTCGCGCGCCAGCCAGGAGCGGCTGCAGGCCAGCGCGCGGCTGGCCACCGTCGGCGAGATGGCCTCGCTGCTCAGCCACGAGCTCACCCAGCCGCTGGCCGCCATCGCCAGCTACGCGAGCGGCTCGCTCAACCTGCTTCGCCATGCCGGCCATTCGACGGGCGACCACGGCGAAGTCGCGATGGCGGTGCGCCGCATCGCCGAGCAGGCCGACCGCGCCGGCCAGGTCATCCGCAGCGTGCACGACTTCGTGCGCCGTCGCGAACGCACGCGCGAGGCGGTCGCGCCGCAGGCCTTGCTCGACGCCGTGCTGCCGCTCGTGCGGCTGCAGGCCCGCAAGCTCGGCGTGCGAATCGACGTCCACGTCGAGGAGCGCCTGCCGCGCGTGCAGTGCGACCGCACGCTGGTCGAGCAGGTGCTGCTCAACCTCGCGCGCAACGCGATGCAGGCGATGGACCTGCCCGAGCTCAGCGATCGCGTGCTGCAGCTGCGCGTGCTGATCGCGCGCACGGTCGGCGAGAGCGGCGGCAACGCGGGCAAGGCCGACATGCGCCGCTGGATCGAGTTCTCCGTCGCCGACCGCGGCGGCGGCATCAGCGCCGAGGTCGCGGCGCGCCTCTTCACGCCCTTCTTCACCACGCGCCCGGACGGCATGGGCCTGGGCTTGAGTCTGTGCCGCACGGTGGTCGAGCAGCATGGCGGCGCGCTGGCCTACGAGCCGAACCGGCCGCGCGGCACCGTCTTTCGCTTCACCCTGCCGACGGCCTGAATCTATTTTTGCGATGCAACCCTTGATCGATGCCCTCATCTTCATCGTCGACGACGACGCCAGCGTGCGCGAGGCGCTGGCCTGGCTGTTGCGCTCGCGGCGGCTGGTGAGCGAGCAGTACGCCAGTGCCGAGGACTTCGAACAACGCCTCGCGGAGGGGCCCTTGGCCGATCAACCGCACTGCCTGCTGCTGGACGTGCGCATGCCGGGCACCAGCGGCCTGGTGCTGTTCGACCGCCTGGCCGAGCGCGGCCTGCTCGAGGTGCTGCCGGTGATCTTCCTCACCGGCCATGCCGACGTGCCCACTGCCGTCGATGCGGTCAAGCGCGGCGCCTTCGATTTCTGCGAGAAGCCTTTTTCCGATAACGCGTTGGTCGATCGCATCGAACATGCGCTCGGCGCCTCGCTGCGCGCGGTGGAGGCGCAACGCGGGCGCCGCCTGCTGACGCGCCGCGTCGCGGAACTGACCGAGCGCGAGCGCGAAGTGATGCGACGCGTCGTCGAAGGGCTGCCCAACAAGTTGATCGCCGACCAGCTCTCGATCAGCGTGCGCACGGTGGAGGTTCACAGGGCGCGTGTGTTCGAGAAGATGGAAGTGAAATCGGCGGTCGAACTGGCAAATCTGCTGCGCGATATCTGAGACGCTCGAGGCCAGTGCAACTCGGACTCTGAAGGCGCACCATCAGCCCTGTTGCGTCCGGATACGTCTGGCCGCTTGACGCCCGCCAGGTCACGCGCAAAATCCATGCTGCATTGCAGCATGGACACCCTGACCGAATACCTGCGAATGGGTCTCGAGGATCTCGCGGCAGACGTGGCTCACGCCCGCCGGCGAGAAGAACTCGGGCGCCTGGCCTTGCTGTGCTTCTGCGAGATCCGTCCCTGGGCCCGACGGGCGGAGGAAGAGCATCTCGCGGCCAAGGCCAGTGCGATGTCGGCGCAATCGGTGCCGACCAGCCGCAACGCTTTCCTCAAGAGAATGGACGCGCTGATCACCGAACTCGAGCAGGCCTGCGAGCGCGCGGGCCTGCTCGAGTCGGCGGCCGATCTTCGGCGAGCGCGCTCCGTGTAGCTTCAGCCCTGGGGTCGTTCGCCCACGTAGATTTCAACCCGGCGGTTCTGCGCCCGCCCCGCTTCGGTGTTGTTGTCCGCGATCGGCTCGCGCGAGCCGCGGCCCTCGATGCGGAAGGCCTGCTGCGCCACGCCACGGGAGATCAGGTAGTCGCGCGTGCTGGCCGCCCGCTCCACCGACAGCGGGTTGTTGATCGCGTCGGTGCCGGTGCTGTCGGTGTGGCCGATGATGCGCACCTCCGCATTCGGGTTGTTGCGCAGCCCGTTGGCGAACTGGTTGAGGATGGGCACGAAATTCGGCTTGATCGTCGAGCGGCCGGTGTCGAAGGACACATCGCTCGGGATCGCGAGCTTGAGCTCGTTGTTCTGCGTCTGCGTGACCGCGATGCCGGTGCCTTGCGTGGCGGCCTGCATCTCGCGCTTCTGCGCTTCCATGCGCTGCGACCACAGGTAGCCGCCGAGCGCACCGGCCGCTGCACCCACCGCGGCGCCGGTGCCGATGGCACGGCTGTTGCCGCCGGTGGCGGAGCCGATGGCGGCACCACCCAGTGCGCCGATGCCTGCGCCGATGCCGGTGTTGCGCTGCGTGTCGCTCATGCCGGCACAGCCGGACAACAGCACCGCCAGCGCGGAATTGGCCAGGACGAGTTTCTTCATGGAATCCCTTTCGTCAATGGAAGAGCAACGCTCATTATGGCGAGCGCCCCGAGGGTGGCTCGTCGGACGGAGGCGCTTTTTCGTCCTCCTCGTCCGCGTGCAGTTCACCGCGCCTGCGGCCCGAGAACATGGTCCACCACACGATCAGCGCCAGCAGGATTCCGGCACCCAAGGCTTCAAGCAAAATCAAACCCATGAACAGAGGATTCCAGTGGTTGGTGGCGCTGACGATCGTAGCAATGCTGGCCGCATGCTCGGTCGGGCCGCTCCAGCCCGAAGGGCGGGCACCCACCGCGCCCGCCGCCACGTCCACCCCGCCGCGTGAACTCGGACCGCTGACGGGTTCGCTCAACCATCCGAAGAGCCGCTGGGTGCCGGTGCCCTGGTCCGAATTGCCCGGCTTCGAGGACGATGCGCTGCACGAGGGCTGGAGCGCGATGATCGCCAGCTGTGCCCGTCCCAACGCCGCCTTCGCCTCGTTGTGCCGCGAGGTGCGCCAGCTCGCGCTGGCCGAAACCGAGGAGCAGCGCCAGTGGATGCGGCAGCGCCTGCAGCCCTACCGTGTCGAATCGCTCGCGGGTGAAGCCGAGGGCAAGCTCACCAGCTACTACGAGCCGGTGTTCGAGGCGTCGCGCCGCCCCACCGCGATGCACACCGTGCCCCTCTACCAGGCACCCGTGGGCCTGGTCGCGCGCCGGCCCTGGTTCACCCGGCAGGAGATCGACACCCTGCCGCAGGCCCAGGCGGCGCTGCGCGGGCGCGAGATCGCCTGGCTGGCCGATCCGATCGACGTGCTGATGCTGCACATCCAGGGCTCGGGCCGCCTGCGCATCACCGAGCCCGACGGCACGCAGCGCACTGTGCGCGTGGCCTTCGCCGCCACCAACGAGCAACCCTATCGCAGCGTGCAGCAATGGCTGCAGAGCCAGGGCGCGACCAAGGTCAGCCTGTGGCCGGACGACACCAAGCAATGGGTGGCGCAGAACCCGCAGCGCCTGTCGCAGTTGCTGTGGAGCAACCCGCGCTACGTTTTCTTTCGCGAGGAGCCCTTGTCCGACGTGGACGCGTCCGCCGGCCCCGTCGGTGCGCAGGGCGTGCCGCTGACGGCTGGCCGCTCGATCGCCGTCGACCGCGACAGCATCCCCTATGGCACCCCGGTGTGGCTGGCCTCGCCGGGGCCCGCCTTGCCGCTGGCGAAGCTGGCGGTGGCGCAGGACACCGGCAGCGCCATCGTGGGCGCGGTGCGCGCCGATTACTTCGCCGGCACCGGCGCCGAGGCGGGGCGCATCGCTGCACGTGTCAATCAGCCACTTCGTCTATGGGTCTTGTGGCCCAAGTGAAAAACGACCGAGGCATGATTCCTGCCTACGCGCAGGAATCACGATGACGCTCCCCACCTTCTCCATCATCTTCGCGGGCGTGCTGCTGAATTCGGTGGCGCAGCTGCTGCTCAAGGCGGGTGCCAGGACGCTGGGGCAGGTGTCGATGGGCAGCCTGGCTTCGCTGATGGCCGCTGCCTGGGGCGCCGGCACGCAACCGTGGGTTCTGCTGGGCCTGGTCTGCTATTTCGTCAGCGCCGGGCTCTGGATCCTGGCGCTGACACGGGTGGACGTGACGGTCGCCTACCCCATGCTGTCGATGGGCTACGTCATCGCCGCGCTGCTCGCGTGGCAGATCTTCGGCGAGCCGCTCACCGCCAACCGCGTGCTGGGCATCGCCATCATCCTGATCGGCGTCGTCGTCCTGAGCCGGGGCTGAGAAGATGCCATGAACCCGCTCTACGTCGACCTCGACGGCACGCTGATCGCCACCGACTCGCTGCATGAATCGCTGCTGAAACTGGCGCGTACCGAGCCCGTGGCGCTGTTCTCGCTGCCGCTGTGGGCGCTGCGCGGGCGGGCCGCATTCAAGAAGGAGGTGGCGAGCCGCGTCACCCTCGACGCCGAGACGCTTCCCTACCGGCCCGAGGTGCTCGAGCTCGTACGCCGCGCGCGCGCCGGGGGGCGGCGCACGGTGCTGGCCACCGCCGCCGACGGGCGCCTGGCGCGTGCGGTGGCCGCGCACCTGGGCCTGTTCGATGCCGTGATCGCCTCCGACGGCGAACACAACCTGCGCGGCGCCGCCAAGCGCGCGGCGATCGAGGCGGACGCCGGGGCACGGGGCTTCAGCTACGCCGGCAACGGCCGGATGGACCTGGAGGTCTGGCGCGGTGCCCTGTCGGGCGTGGTGGTGAGCCGTTCCGATGCGCTGGCGCGCCGTGCCGCCGCGCTGGTCACGGTGGAGGCGCGCATCGTGCCGCCGCGACCTTCGCTGCAACGCTACCTCTACGGCGTGCGCTTGCACCAGTGGCTGAAGAACGTCCTGATCTTCCTGCCGCTGATGCCGGTGCTGCACGAACTCACGCAGCCCATCCTGGTGCATGCCGCGCTCGCCTTCCTGGCCTTCGGCTTGATGGCTTCGGGCATCTACGTGTTCAACGACCTGCTCGACCTGGAGTCCGACAGGCGCCATCCGCGCAAGCGGCTGCGGCCCTTTGCCTCGGGCGAGATCACGGCCTCCACGGGTCTTTCGATGGCCGGCCTGCTGTGCGCGGGCTCGCTGGGCCTGTCCGTCGCCCTGCTTCCCCCGGCCTTCGTGAGCGTGCTGCTGTTCTACATGGCGCTCACCACCGCCTATTCGCTCTTCCTCAAGCGGCGCGCGGTGGTGGATGTGTTCACGCTGGCCGGTCTCTACACCGTGCGTGTGGCGGCGGGTACCGCGGCCACGGGGCTGCCGTTGTCCTTCTGGATCCTCTCGTTCTCCCTGTTCATCTTCCTGAGCCTGGCGCTGGCCAAGCGCTACGTGGAACTCAGCGGCTCGGTGCAGGAAGTGAAGCGCATGAAGCGCGACCGCGGCTACCACCCCGCCGACCTGCCCTTCGTGCTGTGCGCCGGCGTGGCGGCCGGGCAGATGGCGGCGCTGCTGCTCGGCCTCTACCTGCACGACCAGGAGATGCTCGCGCGCTACAAAAATCCCGAGTACCTGTGGGTGCTGGTCCCGGTCTTCCTGTTCTGGACCATGCGCATCTGGCTCAAGGCGATCCGGGGTGCGCTGCACGACGATCCGGTGGTTTTCGCCGCCCGCGACTGGGTCAGCCGTCTGGCACTGGGCATCGGTGCGGTCGCGCTGTGGCTGGCGGGTTGATGAAGAATCGCGGGATTGCCTGGGACGTGCTGCTGGCCGCCCTGCTCTGCGTGCTGGCGCTGGCCGTGCTGGCAACGCTGACGCGCCAGCTGCCGGCGGCCCTGTTCGCCCGCGAGCAGGGCCTGGACGCCTGGTTCCAGGCCGACATGCCGCGGGTGCTCGCCAACATGGTGGACGCCGGCAGCAACCACTACCGCACCAAGGTCCACCCGATCGCCTCGATCCTCATCCATCCCGTCGTCGGCGGCCTGCGCCTGCTGTGGCCGGGGACCGACCTGCAGGCGGGGATGCGCTTCATCGGCATCGTGGCCGTCCTGTGGATCTGCGGCTTCTATGCGCTCGCCCGGCTGCTGGGCTGCGGCCGTTTCGCCACGGCCTGCTTCTCGCTGATGGCGATCGGCAGCGCGGGCTTCCTGTTCTGGTTCTCGGTGCCCGAGACCTATGCGCCGGGCTCGCTCACGCTCCTGGCGGTACTGCTGGCTGCGGCGCTGGCCGCGCGCCGGCCGGTGAGCGACCGCCTCATCGTCGACGTCAGCATCGCGAGCCTGGCCATCACCGTGACCAACTGGGTGGCCGGACTGGCGCTGGCGCTGGTCGAACGGCCCTGGCGGCGCGCGCTCGGCCTCAGCGCCGTCGCCTTCGCCGTGGTGGCGGTGCTGACGGTGCCACAGCGCCTCTTCTACAGCTACGCCAAGTTCTTCTTCCTCGGAAGCCGCGAGGAGCTCGACTACATGAACCTCCAGGCGTCCGGCACGTGGCTGCACAGGCTCGCGGGCATGTTCTGGTCGACCTTCAGCCTGCCCGAGCTGCAGGCCTTGCCCGCCGATGAGGTGCAGCGCCTGCCGCAGCTCTCGGTCCAACTGAGCAGCCCGGCTTCGGGCGGCTGGATCGGCATGGCCGCGCTCGGCTTGTGGACGCTGCTGCTGCTGGCCGGCGCATGGGGGCTGGCGCGTTCGCCGGCGTGGCGCCGCTTCGGCGCCGTGCTGGGCCTCACGCTGGGGGCGCAGGTGCTGCTGCACCTCGTCTACGGCGAGGAGACCTTCCTCTATGCCGCGCATTTCCTGCCGCTGCTGATGGCGGTCGCGCTGTTCTCGGTCCGCGTCCTGCCAGGCGGCCTGGCGGCTTCGATGGCCTTGCTCGCCGCCGGCCTGGCGGCCTTCCACAACACTGCCACGTACGAGGCGGCCGTCCGCCTGCTCCAGCAGGCGCCCTGACGTGCATTGCCTGCGCAGCCAGCGCGGTGTGAAGTCGGTCGAAGGCCGGTGCGCCGGGCCCACCCTGGAAGGCGCTTGACTTCGGGGTGTCACATTGAACTTTTAGCGTACCGGGGTTTTCAACCATGCCCCGCAGAAAGAAGTACGCATGACCGCCAAGACCCGGCAGGACGCTGCTGCCGTCGATCCCGATGACATCGGCCACAACACCACCGACAACCCCGCCTTCAACGACATCGTCGCCTCGCGCCTGAACCGCCGCCACCTGCTCGGCTTCGGCGTCGGGAGTGCCGGCATGGCGCTCTTGCAGGCCTGCGGCGGCGGCGGTGGTGGCGGCTTCCCCGTTCTGCCGCCCGCGCCCCCTCCCGCGCCGGCACCTGCTCCCGCTCCCGCTCCTGCGCCGGCGCCGGCTCCTGCCCCGGCCTCGCCCAAGCTCGGCTTCGGCGCCGTGTCCAAGAGCCTGGCCGACGCCGTGACCGTGCCGGCCGGCTACACCGCCACCGTGCTGTACCGCCTCGGCGATCCGATCGCCGCCGGCGTGCCCGCCTATGCCAACGACGGCACCGATGCGCCGGCCACCTACGACCGCCGCGCCGGCGACCACCACGACGGCATGACCTTCTTCGGCATCGACGCGTCGAACAAGTGGGACCCGGCCGCTGCCGCGCGCGGCCTGCTGGTGATGAACCACGAAGCCATCACGCCGCTGTTCCTGCATCCCACCGGCCAGACCACCAGTGGTACCGGCAACGCGCAGGCGCGGACCGTGCCCGACGAAGTGCTGCGCGAGTTCTACCTGCATGGCGTGAGCGTGGTCGAGGTCAGCAAGGGCGCCGGCGGCTGGCGCTACAAGCAGGACTCCACCTTCAACCGCCGCGTCCATACGCTGACCGAGATGGCCTTCGCCGGCCCGGCCGCCGGCACCGACTACCTGAAAACCAAGTTTTCGCCCGACGGCAGCAAGACCCGCGGCACGCTCAACAACTGCGCCAACGGCACCACCCCGTGGGGCACCTACCTCACCTGCGAGGAGAACTGGGCCGGCTACTTCCGCCGCATCGCCGCCACCGACAACCCCCAGCGCAGCGCCAGGGAAATCGCCTCCTTCGCCCGCTACGGCGTCGCCGGCACCGGCCGCGAGCTGTGGGCCACCGTCACGCCCGATACGGCCGACGGCCTCTACGGCCGCTGGAACACCGAGGTGATCACCGGCGCCGCCACCTCCGCCGACGACTACCGCAACGGCGCCAACACCTACGGCTGGGTGGTGGAGATCGATCCCTTCACGCCAGGAAGCACCCCGAAGAAGCGCACCGCCCTCGGCCGATTCGGCCACGAAGGGGCCTGCCTCGGCCCGGTCGTGGCCGGCAAGCCGCTGGTCTGGTACATGGGCGACGACGCGCGCAACGAGTACATCTACAAGTTCGTTTCGACGAAGAACTGGGACCCGGCCGACATCGGCGGCGGCATCGCGGCCGGCGACAAGTACATGGACGACGGTCGCCTCTACGTCGCGCGCTTCAACGCCGACGGCACTGGCGTGTGGCTGGAACTCAAGCTGGGCGTGAACAACATCGGCGCCAGCTACGCACCCTATGCCTTCGCCGACGCAGCCGACGTGGTGATCAACGCCCGCCTGGCCGCCGATGCCGCCGGCGCCACCAGGATGGACCGCCCCGAGTGGACGGCCGTCAACCCGAAGACCGGCGAGGTTTACGTGACGCTGACCAACACCAACGGCAGCGCGCGCCCGATCGCCGCCGCCGACGCCGCCAACCCGCGCTACTACAACGACCCCAAGGGCCCGTCCGGCACCGCGCAGACCGGCAATCCGAATGGCCACATCGTGCGCTTCGCCGATGCCGGGGGCGACCCGGCGGCGCTGAGCTTCAACTGGGACGTGTACCTCTTCGGCGCGCGCGCCACCGCCTCGGCCGACATCAACCTCTCGGGCCTGGTGGCCGACAACGACTTCTCCAGCCCCGACGGCCTGTGGTTCAGCCGGGCCACCGCCGGCCTGCTGTGGCTGGAGACCGACGACGGCGCCTACACCGACGTCACCAACTGCATGCTGCTGGCCGCGCTGCCGGGCAAGGTGGGAGACGGCGCGGCCAGGACCATCACCAACACCAATGGCAGCACCACGCGCGAGCAGGCCACCTTCGTCGGCAAGGCGCCCGGCACGGAGGGCCTGCGCCGCTTCCTGGTCGGCCCGAAGGAATGCGAAATCACCGGCATCGCCGAATCCGGCGATGGCCGCGCACTGTTCGTGAACATCCAGCACCCTGGCGAGGACACGCCGGCGGCGAGCATCGGCACCCCGGCCCAGTTCGGCAGTCACTGGCCCGATGGCGGCAACGCGCGTCCGCGCTCGGCGACCATCGTGATCACCAAGGACGACGGCGGCATCGTCGGGCTCTGAGCCCGTCCGGCCCGGCCGCGCTGCGCCGCCGGGTGCGGCGCGGTCAGTCCTTGCCGCTCCAGTGCACCAGCAGGCCCTCGGCCGCGTGCACGAGGCGGTCCAGTGCGAAGCCCAGCGTGGCCATGATCACCACCCCGACCAGCACCACGTCCGTCGAGAGGTACTCCGCCGCCGTGAGAGACAGCCACGCAATGCCGTCCGAGGTGGCGGTCAGTTCGGCGGCCACCAGCATCGTCACGGCGATCGAGATCGCCATGCGGATCGCGGTGAAGATGCCGGGCAGACTGGCCGGGAAGATCACGCGCCAGAACACGGTCGAGGCGCTCGCGCCCAGCGCCTGCGCGGCCTGGATCTTCTTCTGGCTCACGGAGCGCACCGCCTGCATCGCGCCGATGGCGATCAGCGGAAACACCGGCCCCGCGATCAGCACGATCTTCGAGGTGTTGCCGATGCCGAACCACACGATGAAGAGCGGCAGCAACGCCAGCTTCGGCACCGGCCGGATGGCCTGGATCGGCGGCTCCAGGATGGCGCGCACCGAGCGTACCGAGCCCATCAGCAAACCCAGCGGCACCCCCACCAGCACGCAGAACGCGAAGGCCGTGCCGAAGCGGAAGAAGCTGACGCCGAAGTGGTGCGCGAGGCTGTTGCCCTGGTAGCCCTGCTGTGCGAGCCGGATGAAGGCGCGCACCACGTCGAGCGGCGAGGGCAGGAAGATCGGATTCACCAGCGGTGCCCACAGGCCCGAGCCGGTCACGGCCGCCCACAGCAGGAGCAGGCCCAGCAGCGTGCCGCCGGTAAGCCAGCGATCGCGCCGGTCGGCGCGGTCCGCGCTGCGCCTGTCGTCGTGGATGGGTTCGAAGCCTTCGGCGGCGAGCGGGGGACTGGTCGACATCACGCCTGGCTCTCCAGATGCTGGGCACGTTGGGATTCGGCGCGCAGCAGCGCCAGGATCTGCCGCTTGGCTGCCGAGAACGCCGGCGTCGCCGCAACCAGCGGGTCCGGGTCGGCGCTGAAGTGCGAGCGGAAGGCGGCCTTGACGCGGCCCGGCCGCGCGCTCATCACCACGATGTGGGTGGCGAGGAACAGCGCTTCCTCGATCGAATGGGTGATCCACAGCACGGTCGAGCCGGTGCGGCGCCAGATACCGCGGATCTCCTCTTGCAGCAATTCGCGCGTCTGCTGGTCGAGCGCCGCGAAGGGCTCGTCCATCAGCAGGATCTCGGGCTCGTTGGCCAGCGCGCGGGCAATGCCCACGCGCTGCTGCATGCCGCCCGAGAGCTGGTAGGGGTACTTCGAGGCGAAGGCCTCCAGTCCGACCAGCGCCAGCAGCCGGCGCGCGGATTCGCGCGCCTTCGCGGCCGGCACGCCGCAGGAACGCGGACCGAAGGCCACGTTCTCCAGCACCGTCATCCAGTTGAACAGCGCGCCCTGCTGGAACACCACGCCGCGCTCGGCGCCCGGCCCGGTGATGGGCCTGCCGTCGAGCAGCGCCCGGCCGCTGGTCGGGCGCTCGAAGCCGGCCACCACGTTCAGCAGCGTCGTCTTGCCGCAACCCGAAGGGCCGACCACGCAGAGGAAATCGCCGCGTTCGAGCGTGATGTCGAGCGGCGCCAGCGCCAGCACGGCCTCCGGCCCCGTGCCGAAGGTCTTGGACAGGCCCTCCACCACCAGCTTGGCATGGTCGCGCCGGGCACCGCCGGCCATGTCGATCGCTTCGATCTGCATGGGGTTCACACCATCTTCGCGACGAAGCTGCTGTCGACAAACCTGGACAAGTCGGGCGGAATCGCCTTGACCTGGTCCGCGTTCTTCAGGAACTCGGCCTGCGCCATCAGCGTGTCGAGCACGCCCGTCTTCTTCGCGCCGGGGGCGCCCATCCATGTGTCGGTGAGCATCTCGCGCGGCGTGATCGTGTGCGTGCTCTTCGCCACCGTCAGCGCTGTCTCGGGCGGCAACTGCAGGTACGGCGCCATCACCTCGGCCACCTGGGCCGGCTGCTCGCGGTAGATGCCGTTGATGCGGTCGAGCTCCTTCAGGTAGATCAGCACCAGGTCGGGGTGCTTCTGCTTGAACTCCTCGCGCACGACGATGCCGTCGAAGATGACGGTGCCGCTCGCGATCAGGTCGCCGCTGCGGAAGATCACCACGCCGCCTTCGGCGGCCAGCTTGGGCAGCACGGGGTTCCAGATGTAGGCGGCGTCGATGTCCTTGCGCTGCCAGGCCGGCACGATGCCGTCGGACTTGAGGTTGACCAGTTGCAGGTCCGAGGGCGTGAGCCGAACCGTCTTGAGCGCCGCCAGCAGGGCGAAATGCGCCGAGCTGTTGAACGGGCAGCCGATCTTGCGCCCCTTGAGGTCGGCGAGCCCCTTGATGCCGCTGTCGCCGCGCGCCATCAGGCATTCGTCGTCCTTGATGACCTTGTGCACGTAGACCATCGAGATCGGCAGGCCCTGCGTGAAGCCGACCACCATCGGGCTGGAGCCGATGTTGCACAGGTCCATGCTGTTGCCGGCCATGGCCGTGAGGATCTGCGGACCGGCCGTGACGCCCACGTACTCGACCCGCGCCTTGGCGCCCATGGCCTTCTGCATCGAGCCCGTGGCCTTGGAGAAATTCTGCTGGTTCGCCGAGGGGAAGTGGCCGAGCATCGCCTTCGCAGGCTCCTGCGCGAAGGCTCGCCCGCCCAGCGTGAGCAGGCCGATGTTGGCCGCAAGCAGCCCCAGTTCACGTCGATTCAAACCGCTGGTTCCATGCATGTACGCGCTCCTCGAAGGAAAGTGGAAGAACAATCAGACAAACAAAAAGTCCGCGATGGCGATGCATCGCGCCGCTGCGCTCAGGCCGCCCTGGCCAGCGGGCTGCCGCCGCGCGGGGCCACCGGTGCGATCGGCGGCACCTTGTCCACCGGCGCGCCGAAGGCCCGTTCGATCGTCCGGGCGGCCTGCTGGATCAACGGCATCGAGGCGTCGAGCCAGGCCTGCGTCAGCTTGTGCACCGGGACGGCGACGTTCAGCGCGGCCACCGTCTGCCCGCCCGTGCCGGTGAGCGCGACCGCCACGCCGCCGACCTCGAGTCGCCAACTGCTGCGGCTGATCGACCAGCCACGCGCCCGCACCTCGGCCAGCTCCGCGAGGAGTTCGTCGCGCGTCGCGATGGTGTGGGGCGTGAGCTGTTCCAGGCGCTGCGGCAGCACCCGCGCCACTTCCTCATCCCGCATCGTGGCCAGGATGGCCAGGCCGGAGGACCCGCAATGCGCCGGCGTCCGGTCGCCGATGTTGGCGTGCACCCGCACGGCATTCGGCGAGTCGGCCAACTGGATGCATACCGTGTGGTCGACCTCGAACATCGCGAGTGCCACGCCTTCCGAAATGTCGCGTGCCAGCTGGGCCATGTGAGGCTGCGCCAGCCGGCCGAATTCCACCGGTCCGGCGTGACAGCCGATTTCCCAGGCCCGCAGGCCGATCACGTAGCGCTGGTCGCTCTGGCGCCGCACCAGCCCGCGTTGCTGGAGGATGCCCAGCAAGGGGAGCACGCTGGACTTCGCCATCCCGATCGCGGCCGCGATCTCGGTCAGGGTGAGCGGGCGGTCGTGCGCGACCAGGCAGTCCAGCACGTCCAGGCCGCTGTTGAGCCCGGAACGCGAGCGCGCCTTGGTGTTCGGTTTTGTCGAATCATCATTTGGCATTGACGAATCATAGGTCGGTCATGAAAATCAGGTCAATAGCTTCGAACACCAAGGACGACGATGACGCGGATGACCATGCCCGAACACGGAATGCCCAGGGAGGCGGTGCTGCAGGCCCTGCGCGACCGCAAGGCCGGCGACGCCGACTGGGAGCACGGCCGGGTGCCGCTCTATGTCTTCAAGGCCACCGACGAGGTGGCGCGGATCGGGCGCGACGCCTTCTTCGAGTACTTCTTCGAGAACGCGCTGGGCGGCGCCCGGGCCTTCCCGAGCGTGCGGCAGATGGAGAGCGAGGTGGTGCAGATGGCGCTGGGTCTGCTGACCGCGCCGCCCGATGCACAGGGCTTCATGAGCACCGGCGGCACCGAAAGCATCATCCAGGCGGTGCAGACCTGCCGCGACTGGACGCGCCAGCAACGCGGCCGGCCGACGCTGCGCGGCAACATCGTCGCCCCCGAGTCGGTGCACCCCGCCTTCGACAAGGCGGCGCGGCTGATGGACCTCGAAGTACGCCGCGTGCCCGTCGGCCCCGATTGGCGTGCGGACGTCGCCGCCATGGAAGAGCGCGTCGATGCCGACACGCTCATGCTGGTCGGCTCGGCGCCCTGCTTCCCGTACGGCGTGGTCGACCCGATCGCCGAACTCGGTGCGCTGGCGCAGGCGCGCGGGCTGTGGCTGCACGTGGATGCCTGCGTGGGCGGCTACATCGCTCCCTTCGCGCGCATGCTCGGCCGCGCGATTCCGGCCTTCGATTTCGGCGTCGCGGGCGTGTGCTCGATCTCGGCCGACCTGCACAAGTTCGGCTTCTGCCCCAAGCCCGCCTCGACCGTCTTCTATCGCAGCAGTGAGCTGGCACGCTGCCACGCCTTCGACTTCGACGGGTGGCCCAGCGGCCGTTTCCTCACCTCCACCATCGCCGGCACCCGCCCGGCGGGCGGGGTGGCCGGGGCCTGGGCCGTGTTCCACTGCCTGGGCATCGAGGGCTACAAGCGGATCGCGGCGGAACTGCTCGACTTCGTGGACCGCTTCCAGGCCGGCGTGCGTGCGATCCCGGGCATGCACATCGTCGGCGAGCCGCACCTGTCGCTGGTGGCGTTCGGCTCCGACGAGGTCGACGTGTTCCGCGTGGCCGAGCTGATGTCGGCGCAGGGCTACCTGCCCGGCCTCGTGCAGAAGCCCCGGGCGCTGCACCGCATGATGTCGCTGGTGCACGAGCCGGGGGCGGCAGAGTACCTCGATGCGTTGCGCGACGCCGTCGATGCGGTTCGCGGCGCGCCCGCGTCGAGGGCCACCATCTCGGCCAGTTACTGAGCCGATGGCAACGGCAGCGCCGTCTTGTAGCGCACCTGCTTGAGCGCAAAGCTCGAGCGGATCTTTTCGACGCCCGCAATGGGCGTGAGCTGCTCGAGGATGAATTTCTCGAGCGCCGCGATGTCGGCCACGGCGACCCGGATCAGGTAGTCGCTGTCGCCGGTCATCAAGTAGCACTCCATCACCTCGTCGTGTTCGGCGATGCGCTGCTCGAAGTCGGCCAGCGACTTCTTGCTCTGCGTCTTCAGGCTGATCGAGATGAACACGTTCAGCCCCAGCCCCAGGGCCGACGCGCTGGCCAGTGCCACGTAGCGCTGGATCACGCCGGCCGCCTCCAGCGCCTTCACGCGCGCGAGGCAGGGCGAGGGCGAGAGGTGGACGCGCCGCGCCAGTTCGACGTTGGAAAGCGCGCCGTCGCGTTGCAGCTCGTCGAGAATGCGCAGGTCGATGGCGTCCAGTTGCATGAAATGCTTCAGAATGGCCGGATCGCGGCATTCTATGCTGCGACGCAGGAATAATGCCCGCCTGAACGGCAGCCTATTCCATGCATCGCAGCCTAAAGTGCGGCTCATGAACGCACCGCTCTCCCCCGACCACCTGCGCGCCCTGCTCGACATGTCCAGCAACGACATCGACCCCGACGAGACCGCCGAATGGCGCGAGGCCTTCGCCGCGCTCGCCGAGACGCACGGGCCCGAGCGAGCGCGTTGGATGCTCGACGAGCTGGCCCGCGTCGCCCGCAGCCAACGCATCGGCTGGCAGCCCGAGCTGGCCACGCCGTACGTCAACACCATCGCGGTGGAGGCGCAGCCACCCTTCCCCGGCGACCTGGCGATCGAGGAGCGCCTCGCCTCGCTGATGCGGTGGAATGCGCTGGCGATGGTGGTGCGGGCCAACCAAGCCTATGGGGAGCTGGGCGGGCACATCGCCAGCTATGCCAGCGCGGCGGACCTGTTCGAGACGGGCTTCCATCACTTCTTCCGTGCGCGAGATGCGGCCCATCGCGGTGACCTCGTGTTCTTCCAGCCGCACAGCGCCCCCGGCGTCTATGCGCGTGCGTACCTCGAAGGCCGCCTCACCGAAGAAGACCTCCAGCACTACCGCCAGGAGCTCAGCGCGCCCGCGCACGGCGCGCGCGGCCTGAGCAGCTACCCGCACCCCTGGCTGATGCCGGACTTCTGGCAGTTCCCCACCGGCTCGATGGGCATCGGCCCGATCAGCTCGATCTACCACGCGCGCTTCATGCGCTACCTCACCCACCGCCATCTGCTCGATTGCGAAGGCCGCAAGGTGTGGGGCGTGTTCGGCGACGGCGAGATGGACGAGCCCGAATCCATGAGCGCGCTCACGCTCGCGGCGCGCGAAAAGCTCGACAACCTCGTGTGGGTGGTCAACTGCAACCTCCAGCGCCTGGACGGCCCGGTGCGCGGCAACGGCCGCATCATCGACGAGCTGGAGAAGCTTTTCGCCGGCGCCGGCTGGAACGTGATCAAGCTGGTCTGGGGCAGCGACTGGGACGGACTGTTCGCGCGCGACACCAGCGGCGCCCTGGTGCGTGCCTTCGCCGACACGGTGGACGGCCAGATGCAGACCTTCGCCGCCAAGGATGGCCGCTTCAACCGCGACAACTTCTTCGGCCAGAACGAGGCGCTCGCGCGGCTGGTGGAAGGCCTCACCGACGAGCAGATCGATCGCCTCAAGCGCGGCGGCCATGACCTGGTGAAGATCCATGCCGCCTACGCCGCGGCCGCCGCGCATCGCGGCCAGCCGACCGTCATCCTGGCCCACACGAAGAAGGGCTACGGCATGGGCAGCGCCGGCCAGGGCAAGATGACCACGCACTCGCAGAAGAAGCTGGACGACGCGGACCTCATCGAATTCCGCAACCGCTTCAGCCTGCCGCTGTCCGACGATCAGGCCACCTCGCTGGCCTTCTACAAGCCGCCCGCCGACAGCCCCGAGATGCGCTACCTGATGGACCGGCGCGCCGCGCTCGGCGGCAGCATGCCGCGCCGCGAGACCGCCTGCGAGACCGTCGCCAAGCCGGAGATCGCGGCCTATGCGCAGTTCGCCGTCGCCGCCGCCGGCAAGGAAATGAGCACCACCATGGCCTTCGTGCGGGTGCTGGGCAACCTCATGAAGGACCCGGTGCTCGGCCCGCGCGTCGTGCCCATCGTCGCCGACGAGGCCCGCACCTTCGGCATGGCCAACCTGTTCAAGCAGGTGGGCATCTACTCCAGCGTGGGCCAGCGCTATGCGCCGGAGGACATCGGCTCGGTGCTCTCCTACCGCGAAGCCACCGATGGGCAGATCCTCGAAGAAGGCATCAGCGAGGCCGGCGCCATCGCCAGCTGGACGGCCGCGGCGACCAGCTACAGCGTGCATGGCCTGGCGATGCTGCCCTTCTACATCTACTACTCGATGTTCGGCTTCCAGCGCGTGGGCGACCAGATCTGGGCCGCGGCCGACCAGCGGCCGCGCGGCTTCCTGCTGGGTGCGACCTCGGGCCGCACCACGCTGGGCGGCGAGGGCCTGCAGCACCAGGACGGATCGAGCCACCTGGTCGCCGCCACCATTCCCAACTGCAAGGCCTACGACCCGGCCTTCGCGGGCGAGATGGCCGTGATCGTCGATGCCGGCATCCGCGAAATGATGGTCGAGCAGAAGGACGTCTTCTACTACGTCACGCTGATGAACGAGAACTACGCCCAGCCGGACCTGCCGGCCGAGGCGGGGGCCGAGGTGCTGCGCGGCTGCTGGCGCTTCAGGGCCGCGTCGGGGCAGGGCCGGCCGGTCACGCTGATGGGCTCCGGCGCGATCCTCACCGAGGTGCTGAAGGCCGCGGAACAGCTCGCCGCCGAAGGCATCGATGCGGAGGTCTTCAGCGTCACCAGCTGGAGCGAGCTGGCGCGCGACGGCCAGGCCTGCGAGTCGCGCGCGCTCTCGGGCGAGGCCGAACCCGGCATGCCCTTCGTGACGCAGCAGCTGAGCGCCGGCCGCGGCCCGGTGATCGCCGCCACCGACTATGTGCGTGCGGTGCCGGAGAGCATCCGTGCCTTCGTGCCCGAAGGCCGGCGCTACCTCACGCTGGGCACCGACGGCTTCGGCCGCAGCGACACGCGTGCGGCGCTGCGCGGTTTCTTCGGGGTGGACGCGGCGAGCATCGCGCGTGCGGCGCGGCACGCGCTGGGCCGAGGGGGCTGAGCGGCGCGAGCCGCCCGGCCGGCGCTTCGACGATCAGGCCGCGAGGTCGAAGCGATCGAGGTTCATCACCTTCGTCCAGGCCGCGACGAAGTCGTCGACGAACTTCTTCTGCGCGTCCGAGCTGCCGTAGACCTCGGCCAGGGCGCGCAGCACCGAGTTGGAGCCGAACACCAGGTCCACGCGCGTGCCGGTCCAGCGGGCCTGGCCGGTCTTGCGGTCACGGCCCTCGTAGAGGCCCTCGCCGCTGGGCTTCCACTCGGTGGCCATGTCCAGCAGGTTCACGAAGAAGTCGTTGGTCAGCTGGCCCGGCTTGTCGGTGAAGACGCCGTGCTTCGAGCCGCTCGCGTTCGCGCCCAGCACCCGCAGGCCGCCCACCAGCACCGTCATCTCGGGCGCGGTCAGCGTCAGCAACTGGGCCTTGTCCACCAGCAGCGCCTCGGCGGGGACTGCGAAGCGCGCCTTCTGGTAATTGCGAAAGCCGTCGGCCACCGGTTCCAGCGGCGCAAAGGACGTGACGTCGGTCTGCGCCTGCGAGGCATCGGTTCGGCCGGGCGCGAAGGGCACCGTCACATCCTGCCCGGCATCCTTCGCCGCCTTTTCGATGGCCGCGCCGCCGGCCAGCACGATCAGGTCGGCCAGCGAGACCTTCTTGCCGCCGGCGGCCGAGCCGTTGAACTCGGCCTGGATGCTTTCCAGCACCTCCAGCACCTTGGCCAGTTGCGCGGGCTGGTTGGCTTCCCAGTCCTTCTGCGGCGCCAGGCGGATGCGCGCTCCGTTCGCGCCGCCGCGCTTGTCGCCGCCGCGGAAGGTGGAGGCCGAGGCCCAGGCCGTGGCGACAAGCTCACCGACGGTCGGGCCGGAGGCCAGCACCTTCGCCTTGAGTGCGCCGATGTCGGCCGCGTCCACCAGCGGGTGGTCGACGGCGGGCACCGGGTCTTGCCAGATCAGCTCCTCGGCAGGCACCTCGGGGCCCAGGTAGCGCGCGCGCGGGCCCATGTCGCGGTGCGTGAGCTTGAACCAGGCCCGCGCGAAGGCGTCGGCGAACTGGTCCGGGTGGGCCATGAAGCGGCGCGAGATCTTCTCGTACTCCGGATCGAAGCGCAGCGCCAGGTCGGAGGTCAGCATGGTGGGCAGCAGCTTCTTCGACGGATCGTGCGCGTGCGGGATCGTCGGCTCCGCGTTCTTGGCCACCCACTGGTGCGCGCCGGCCGGGCTCTTGGTCAGCTCCCACTCGTAGCCGAAAAGGTGCCAGAAGAAATCGTTGCTCCACTTGGCGGGCGTGCGGGTCCAGGTGACTTCCAGGCCGCTGGTGATCGTGTCGGCGCCGCGGCCGGTGCCGAATTTGTTGCGCCAGCCCAGGCCTTGCGCCTCGAGATCGGCAGCCTCGGGCTCGGCGCCGACGTTGTCCGCCGGGCCGGCGCCGTGCGTCTTGCCGAAGGTGTGTCCGCCGGCGATCAGCGCCACGGTCTCTTCATCGTCCATGGCCATGCGGCCGAAGGTGTCGCGGATGTCCTTGGCCGAGGCGATCGGGTCGGGTTTGCCGTCCGGGCCCTCGGGGTTCACGTAGATCAGGCCCATCTGCACGGCGGCCAGCGGGTTCTCCAGGTCGCGGGTGTGTCGCACCTGGCTGTCGTCGTCCTTGACGAGCACGCCGTGCTCGTCGTCGACGCCCGGCGATCCCTTGGCATAGCGTTCGTCGCCGCCCAGCCAACGGGTCTCGCGCCCCCAGTAGATGTCCTGATCGGGTTCCCAGGTGTCCTCGCGGCCCCCGGCGAAGCCGAAGGTCTTGAAGCCCATGCTCTCCAGCGCCACGTTGCCGGCGAGGATCATCAGGTCGGCCCAGGAGATGTTGCGGCCGTACTTCTGCTTGATTGGCCACAGGAGCCGGCGCGCCTTGTCCAGGCTCACGTTGTCCGGCCAGCTGTTCAGCGGCGCGAAGCGCTGCTGGCCGCGCCCGGCGCCACCGCGGCCGTCACCGATGCGGTAGGTGCCGGCGCTGTGCCAGGCCATGCGCACGAACAGGCCGCCGTAGTGGCCGAAGTCGGCCGGCCACCAGTCCTGCGAATCGGTCATGAGCGCCGTGAGGTCCTTCTTCACCGAGGCGAGGTCCAGGCTGTCGAACGCCTTGGCGTAGTCGAAATCCTCGCCCATCGGGTTGGACTTGCTGGAGTGCTGCGACAGCAGGTCCAGTCTCAACTGATTGGGCCACCAGTCGCGGTTGTCGGTACCGTTGCCGGCGGCGCCGTGGTTGAAAGGGCACTCGGCGCCGGGCTTGTCGTTGCTCATGGGTTCCTCCATCGTCGCGTGGTAGTGGGGGGACGTGCATTCTTGACCACGACGCGGGACTTGCGGATGAATACCGTCAATCGCCTTCATTGAGACGGCGATGCCCAGGCACCGCCCACTGGGCCGGTGCTGGAGACTATGAACCAGGCTTGGGGACGGTGGGCTTCAGCGCAGTCCGACGCGCGAGGCATGCCAGCGCAGCACCGCGGCGCGATGCGGATCGGTCGCCTCGATCCGGTTCGCACGCTGGTACAGCGCGCGCATCTCTTCCACTTCTTCGATGATCCGGCCCGGGCTGAGCAGGGCATCGAGCAACATGCCGGCTTCATGCGCGAAGGCCTTGAACGCGCCTTGCCACGTGCGCGAACGAGAAGAACGGTCACGGCCTGACATGCAATGAACTCCTGCAATGGGGGATGGTGGAAGAAGCCGATCTTATAGGGTTTACCCGAGCCGACTGGGTGACCCGGCCCGATGCCCTCGGGCCGGGCTAACCCGGATGCGGAATCTCGAAAAAAGTTGACCCCGGTCAAGCAGCGTTTCGCGGCCCCGCGCGCAGCATTCGCGCACTGGGACTTCCCTGCGAATCCAGGCAAAGAAGAACGCAGCTTCAACAGGAGACAACATGATTGAACGCATCGCTTCGCGCGCCCGCGCCTTCCCCGCCAAAGTGCTCACCGCCGCCGTGCTGGCGCTGGCCGGCACCACGCCCGCGCTCGCCGCGTGGGAGCCCACCAAGCCGGTGGAGTTCGTGATCCCTGCCGGCACCGGCGGTGGCGCCGACCAGATGGCGCGGCTCATCCAGGGCATCGTCATCAAGCACAAGCTGATGAAGGAGCCGCTGATCGTCGTCAACAAGTCGGGCGGCGCCGGCGCCGAAGGATTCCTCGCGGTCAAGGAGGCCAAGGGCGATCCGCACAAGATCGTGATCTCGCTGTCGAACCTCTTCACCACGCCCATGGCCACCGGCGTGCCCTTCAACTGGAAAGACATGACCCCGGTCGCGATGATGGCGCTCGACCAGTTCGTGCTGTGGACCAACGCCGAGCAGCCCTACAAGACCGCCGGCGAGTATGTCGCCGCGGTGAAGGCGGCCGGCCCGAACAAGTTCAAGATGGCCGGCACCGGCTCCAAGCAGGAAGACCAGATCATCACCGTGGCGCTGGAGAAGGCCACCGGAACCAAGTTCATCTACGTCCCCTTCAAGGGCGGCGGCGAGGTGGCGGTGCAACTGGTGGGCGGCCACGTGCATTCCACCGTCAACAACCCCATCGAGGCGGTGGCCCAGTGGCGCGCCGGCAAGCTGCGCGCGCTGTGCGTGTTCGACGACGAGCGCATGCCCTACAAGGAGAAGGTGACCGACACCCAGTCGTGGAACGATGTCCCGACCTGCAAGGAAGCTGGCGTTCCGACCAGGTACACCATGCTGCGCGGCATCTTCATGCCCTCCGGCGTGAGCAAGGACCAGCTCGCCTTCTACGTCGACCTGCTGACCAAGGTGGCCGCGACGCCGGAGTGGAAGGAATACATGGAGAAGGGCGCCTTCAATCCGACCTTCATGAGCGGCGACGACTTCAACAAGTGGCTCGCGACGGCGGAAGTCACGCACCGCACGCTGATGACCGAGGCCGGCTTCATCGCCGCCAACGCGAAGTAGGGCGGCCACGCGCCGTCCGCGGGGCGGGCGCCAGGCCATAGCGCCCGGTGGCGCGCCGCCCGCACCCGATCCTTTTTGTCGACTCACACGATGGGGGCTCCATGGAGCACGAAGAGAATTCCGAGGGCGCGGTGCGCGCCGGCGTACCCACCTACCTGGTCGAAGCGGTCGCCGCGGCCATCCTGCTGGTCATCGGCCTGACCGTGGTCTTCGAGAGCCGCAAGCTCGGCGCGGGCTGGACCACCGACGGGCCCGGCGCCGGCTACTTCCCCTTCTACATCGGCGTGATCATCGTCATCTCGGGCGCCGGCATCCTCTACCAGGCCCTGCTCGGCAAGAACCGCAAGACCGAAGCCTTCGTCGACGCGGTGCAGTTCCGGCGCGTGCTGTCGGTGCTGCTGCCGGCCACCGGCTACGTGCTGGCCATCACCTTCCTCGGCCTGTACGTCGCCTCGGCGATCTACATCGCGCTCTTCATGGTGGTGCTGGGCAAGTACTCCTGTATGAAGAGTGTCCTGATCGGCGTGGCCGTCAACGCGCTTTTCTTCTGCATGTTCGAAGTCTGGTTCAAGGTGCCGCTATACAAGGGCTCGCTCGATCCGCTTCGCTTTCTCGGCTACTGAGCCCTACGAACTCCACGGAGCGAACCCGAAATGGATGAAATCAGCGCCCTGCTGCAGGGCTTCGCCGTGATCCTGACGCCCATGAACATCGTGCTGATGTTCGTCGGGATCATCCTGGGTGTGCTGATCGGCGTGCTGCCCGGCCTGGGCGGCGCCAACGGCGTGGCGATCCTGCTGCCCCTGACCTTCACGATGTCGCCCACCTCGGCGATCATCATGCTGTCCTGCATCTACTGGGGCGCGCTCTTCGGCGGCGCCATCACCTCGGTGCTGTTCAACATCCCCGGCGAGCCCTGGTCGGTCGCCACCACCTTCGACGGCTATCCGATGGCGCAGCAGGGCCGGGCCGGTGCGGCGCTCACCACCGCCTTCACCTCCTCCTTCATCGGTGCCTTCCTGGCGGTGGTGATGATCACCTTCCTCGCGCCGCTGGTGGCCAAGTTCGCGCTCAAGTTCGGCTCGCCCGAGTTCTTCGCGGTCTACCTGCTCACCTTCTGCAGCTTCGTCGGCATGGGCAAGGGCTCGCCCTTCAAGATCCTGGCCTCGATGGCGCTGGGCTTCGCCCTTGCCAGCGTGGGCATGGACACCGTCACCGGCCAGTTGCGGCTGACCTTCGGCCAGCCCGAGCTGATGCGCGGCTTCGACTTCCTGATCGCGGTCATCGGCCTGTTCGGCATCGGCGAGATCCTGCTGTCGATGGAGGAGGGGCTCAAGTTCTCCGGCAAGAGCGCGAAGATCGATCCCAAGGTGGTGCTGCAGACCTGGAAGCAGCTGCCGCAGTACTGGGTCACCTCGCTGCGCAGTTCGCTGATCGGCATCTGGATGGGCATCACCCCCGGCGGCGCCACGCCGGCCTCCTTCATGAGCTACGGCCTGGCCAAGAAGATGTCGAAGAAGGGGCCCAAGTTCGGCACCGGCGAGATGGAGGGCGTGGTCGCCCCCGAGACCGCTGCGCATGCCGCCGGCACCAGCGCCCTGCTGCCGATGCTGGCGCTGGGCATCCCCGGCTCACCCACCGCGGCCGTGCTGCTGGGCGGCCTGCTGATCTGGGGCCTGCAGCCGGGGCCGCTGCTCTTCGTCGAGCAGAAGGACTTCGTCTGGGGTCTGATCGCCAGCATGTACCTGGGCAACGTGGTCGGCCTGATCGTGGTGCTCAGCACCGTGCCGCTGTTCGCCTCGATCCTGCGCATTCCCTTCTCCATCATCGCGCCGGTGATCATCGTGATCTGCGCCATCGGCGCCTACACCGTGCACAACGCGATGCTCGACATCTGGTTCATGCTCGGCTTCGGCGTGGTGGGCTATGTGTTCAAGAAGCTCGACTTCCCGCTCGCGCCGCTGGTGCTGGCCCTGGTGCTGGGCGACAAGGCCGAGGACTCCTTCCGACAGGCCATGCTGGTGTCGCAGGGCGACGTCGGCGTGATGTGGTCGAACCCGCTGGTGGGCGGCATCACCACGCTGGCGCTGACCATGCTCTTCTGGCCGCTGATCTCGAAGGTGCTGGCGATGATCAAGCCGAAGAAAATCGACGAATTCGCCGCTGAGCGGCCGGTGGATTGAGGAGGCCGCAGCATGCCCGTGATTGCCATGACCCAGGAGATGGGGTCCCTCGCCAAGGACGTCTCGCTGCAGCTTGCCGACGCCCTCGGCCTGGCCGTGATGCGCCACGAGGCCATCGAGCGCGTGGCCGACCGCGCCCAGGTGTCGACCAGCCTGATCGGCCGGCTGCGCGACGGCAAGGCCGGCCTGGTGGAACGCCTGACCACGGACAAGCGCAGCGTCGCGCTCTACACCGCGGAGGAGGTGTTCTCGCTGGCCGATGCGGGCAACGTGGTCCTTCGCGGCTGGGGCGCGACCTGCCTGCTGCGGCCGGTGCCGCATGTGGTGTGCGTGCGCATCACGCGCTCGCTGAAGAAGCGGGTGGAGTGGCTGATGGCGCATCTCGACACCGACGACGCCGAGTTTGCGGAGGCGGAGATCCGGCGCAGCGACCATGCACACGCGTCGCGGATGCACGAGCAGTTCGGGGTGACGTGGGGCGACCCGGTGCTTTACGACATCGTGCTCAATACCGACCGCGTGTCGGTCGAGAGTTGTGTCGAGCAGATTCGGCGGATGGTGAACTGTCCGGAGTTTGCGGAGACGCCTGCTTCTCGCGCGTTGCTGGCCGACATGGCGCTGGAGGCGCGCGTGCGGGCGGCGCTCAAGGAGCATCCGCAGACGCGCGACACCAGCATCACGGTGCAGGCGAAGCAGGCGCAGGTGCGGCTGCGCGGCATCGTGCTCGATGCGGAGGAACGGGAGCAGGCGGAAAGCGTGGCGGCTGGGGTGCCGGGGGTGCGTGGGATGGCGAATGAGCTGCGGCTGATGAGCAGCTCGCGGCGCTTTGCCTCAGCCAAGCAAACGTGAGCGCAGCCGAAGGTGTGACGAGGGTCTTGTCGTAGAAGGCCGCGTAACCGACGGGCGTATGGTCCCGCGGCTCCGCTGGCCGGGCTGAGGCGGTGCGATCCAAATTGAGGCTTTGAGGCTTTGAGGCTTTGTTTTGGCCTTGCTTGTTGTTTGGCGCAGGAGCCGGGAATTCGCCCCGGCGGGCGAGTTACTTTCTTTGTCTCGCCAAAGAAAGTAACCAAAGAAAGGCGACCCCACTGTGCGCGTCCCTCCGCTTCGCTACGGGCAACCTGCGGTGCTCGCGCAACCGGCCCCGCCGCAGAACTCGCTACGCGCCCTTCGGGCGCTGCGCTCAAACAGCTGCGGCGAGTCAGATCACGAAGCACGCCTGTCCTTCGGCAGGCGTGCGGGCCGGTTGCACTCCGCTCCTCGGCACGCACAGAGGGGAGTGGGTCGGGCCATCGCTGCGCTCGGCCACCAACGGCTCGCTGCGCTTCGCGGAGAGTGTCCAGACCGATAGCTTGCTTCGCATGGCGAAGCCCCCGGCGCGTGCGCATGCGCAGCGTGTGA
>NZ_BAABGJ010000081.1:300565-537558 GCF_039541515.1 Variovorax defluvii | reverse complement strand
GACACGCGCAGTGGGGTCGCCTTTCTTTGGTTACTTTCTTTGGCGAGACAAAGAAAGTAACTCGCCCGCCGGGGCGAATTCCCGGCTCCTGCGCCACCCACACAACAACGCAAAACCAAGACCAAAGACCAAAGACCAAAAGAAGAGAGTCAGATCTTCCCGCGCTTCTTCAACCGACTAAGCGTCTCTGCCGACAAGTTGAGATAAGAAGCCAACTCCTTGCTGGGTATCCGATCCACCAGCTCCGGGTGCTTGCGCATGAACCGATGCACCCGCCCCGGCGCATCCAGCAGATGCAGCGTGATCGTATGCGCCATGATCTCGCTCATCCCCCGCATCACGCAGAACTCGAACAGCTCCTTCGCCACCGGCCGCCGGTTGAGAAACGAGATCCAGTCCTTCAGCGGCAGACTCGCCACCCGCGCCTTGGTCACGCAGACGATGCCGTAGGGTGTCGGCGTCCCCAGGCGCAAGGCCGCGTAGCTGGTCTCCATGTCGAACTCGTTGGCGAAGCGCAGGATCATCTCCTTGCCCTCCGGGTTGCTCACCACCCGCTTCAGGATGCCGTCGAGGATGAAGTACTGCTCCATCTCGCGCACGCCCTGGTGCAGCAGGAAGTCGCCCTTGTTGCCGTCCACGATCGCCAGGTGCGTTTCCAGCTCGGCGCGGTCCGCCTCGCCCAGGTCCTTGAGCAGCACGTTCTGCCGCAGCTGCGCGCGAATGATGTTCTTCTCCGGATGGTGTTCCAACGTGGTCATGGGTTCTGGAGTGGCTCTCTTCCTCGCGAACGCGGCGACAGCGGCACACAGGGTCTTCGCAGGGTGTCGTTTTCCGAAAAGTTGACCCAGGTCAACGGCCGGCAGCCGGGGTCCAAATCATAGTCCGGGCACGGCCTCCAGCCATTTCACACGAAGCAAAAGGAGAGACATGTCCTCAGTCATCACAGCCAGGCAGGCAGACGCAGCGGGCGCCGAGCCGCCCGCGCGCAGCCTCCACAGCGTGCCGCTCGACGATGCCGCCGAACAGCCCCGCCTCACCGACGGCTTCCACCTGGTGCTCGATGCGCTGAAGCTGAACGACATCGACACCATCTTCGCGCTGCCAGGCATCCCGATCACCGACCTCACGCGCATGGCTCAGGCCGAGGGCCTGCGCGTCATTTCCTTCCGGCACGAGCAGCACGCCGGCAACGCCGCCGCCGCGGCCGGCTACCTGACGCAGAAGCCGGGAATCTGCCTGACGGTGTCGGCCCCCGGCTTCCTCAACGGCCTGACGGCGCTGGCCAACGCGACCACGAACTGCTTCCCGATGATCCTGATCAGCGGCTCCAGCGAGCGCGAGATCGTCGACCTGCAGCAGGGCGACTACGAGGAGATGGACCAGCTCGCCATCGCCAAGCCGCTGTGCAAGGCGGCCTACCGCGTGCTGCATGCACAGGACATCGGCGTGGGCATCGCGCGGGCGATCCGCTCGGCCCTGTCCGGCCGCCCCGGCGGCGTGTACCTGGACCTGCCGGCCAAGCTGTTCGCGCAGACCATGGATGCCGCGGCCGGAAAGCAGTCGCTGATCAAGGTGGTCGACCCGGCGCCGCGCCAGATCCCCGCGCCGGAGGCGGTTGAGCGCGCGCTGGACCTGCTCAAGGGCGCGAAGAAGCCACTGATCCTGCTGGGCAAGGGCGCCTCCTACGCCCGGGCCGACGCCGACATCCGCGCGCTGGTCGAGAAGACCGGCATCCCCTACCTGCCGATGTCCATGGCCAAGGGCCTCCTGCCCGACACGCATGTGCAGTCCGCCTCGGCCGCGCGCTCCTATGTGCTGCAGGAGGCGGATGTCGTGATGCTGGTCGGCGCGCGCCTCAACTGGCTGCTCTCGCACGGCAAGGGCAAGACCTGGGCGCAGGACAAGGGGCCCAAGCAGTTCATCCAGATCGACATCGCGCCGACCGAGATCGACAGCAACGTCGCCATCGCCGCGCCGGTCATCGGCGACATCGGCTCCTGCGTGGCGGCGCTGCTGGCCGGCATCGACGCCAACTGGCCGCAGCCGCCGGCCGAGTGGACCGGCGCCATCGCCGAGCGCAAGGACAAGAACCTGTCGAAGATGGCCGCCACGCTGGCCGCCCGGCCCTCGCCGATGAGCTTCCAGAGCGCGCTCAGCGTGATCCGCGACCAGGTCAAGGCGCGGCCCGATGCGATCGTCGTCAACGAGGGCGCCAACACCCTGGACTTCGCGCGCAGCATCGTCGACATGTACGAGCCGCGCAAGCGCCTCGACGTGGGTACCTGGGGAATCATGGGCATCGGCATGGGCTTCTCCGTCGCCGCAGCCGTGGTCACCGGCAAGCCGGTCATCGCCATCGAGGGCGACAGCGCCTTCGGCTTCAGCGGCATGGAGGTGGAGACCATCTGCCGCTACAACCTGCCGATCTGCGTGGTGGTGTTCAACAACAACGGCGTCTACCGCGGCACCGACGTGAACGCGGGCGGCGGCGCGGACGTGGCGCCCACCGTCTTCGTGAAGAACGCGCGCTACGACAAGCTGATGGAAGCCTTCGGCGGCGTCGGCGTGCACGCCACCACCGCGGACGAACTCGCCAAGGGCCTGGCCGACGCCATCGCCTCCGGCCGCCCGACCCTGATCAACGCCGTGATCGACGAGACCGCCGGCACGGAAAGCGGCCGCATCACCAGTCTCAATCCGAGCACCGCGAAAAAGAAGTAACCCCGGCAAACATCTAGGAGCAAACACATGAGCAGCAAGAAGCCACTCGACGGCATCAAGATCATCGACTTCACCCACGTTCAGGCCGGTCCTGCCTGCACGCAGCTGCTGGCCTGGTTCGGCGCCGACGTGATCAAGGTCGAGCGCCCCGGTGCGGGCGACGTCACCCGCAGCCAGCTGCGCGACATCCCGAACGTGGATGCGCTCTACTTCACCATGCTCAACAGCAACAAGCGTTCGATCACGCTGGACACCAAGAAGCCGGAAGGCAAGGCGGTGCTGGAGCAACTGGTGCGCGAATCCGACGTGCTGGTGGAGAACTTCGGCCCCGGCGCACTCGACCGCATGGGCTTCACCTGGGAGCGCATCCAGGAGCTCAACCCCAAGCTGATCCACGCCTCGGTCAAGGGCTTCAGCGAAGGCCACCACTACGAGGATCTGAAGGTCTACGAGAACGTCGCGCAGTGCGCCGGCGGCGCGGCCTCGACCACCGGCTGGTGGAAGGGCGAGAACTCGCAGCCCACCATCTCGGCGGCCGCGCTGGGCGACTCCAACACCGGCATGCACCTGGCCATCGGCATCCTGACCGCCATCATCGGCCGCGAGAAGACCGGCAAGGGCCAGAAGGTGGCCTGCTCGATGCAGGACGCCGTGCTCAACCTGTGCCGCGTGAAGATGCGCGACCAGCAGCGCCTGGAAAACGTGGGCTACCTGGAGGAGTACCCCCAGTACCCGCACGAGATGGAGGCGTTCAAGGACAAGGTGACGCCGCGCGGCGGCAATGCCGGCGGCGGCGGCCAGCCGGGCTGGATCCTCAAGTGCAAGGGCTGGGAGACCGACCCCAACGCCTACATCTACTTCACGGTGCAGGGCCACGCGTGGGACCCGATCTGCGACGCGCTGGGCAAGCCCGAGTGGAAGACCGACCCCGACTACATGACCGCCAAGGCCCGCCAGCCGCACATCGAGCAGATCTTCGCGACCATCGAGGACTTCATCAAGGACAAGACCAAGTTCGAGGCGGTCGACATTTTCCGCAAGTACGACATCCCCTGCGCGCCCGTGCTGTCGATGAAGGAACTGCTGCGCGACGAGTCGCTGCGCAAGAGCGGCTCCATCGTCGAAGTGCCGCACAAGGAGCGCGGCTCCTACTGGACCATCGGCAGCCCCATCAAGTTCTCGGACCTCAAGCCCGAGGTGACCGCCTCGCCGCTCCTGGGCGAGCACACCGAAGAAGTGCTGGAAGAGCTAGGCTACAGCCGGGAGCAGATCGTCAACCTGCGCGAGGGCAAGGTCATCTGAGCTTTCGCGGGCCGTCCGATCACATGGACAGGCCCCAGGCATCGAAGGGAGTCAAGGTGTCATCGAACGTGGATTTCAAGCAACTCGTGGAGGGCGCGGGCGACGCGATCATGGTCTGCGACGCCGAAGGCGCGATCGTGTTCTGGAACCGGGCCGCCCAGCGCATCTTCGGCTTCACCGAGGCCGAGGCGCTCGGCCGCTCGCTGGACCTGATCATCCCCGAGCGCCAGCGCGGCCGGCACTGGGACGGCTACCGCACCACCATGGCGACCGGCGTCACCAAGTACGGCGCCGACCTGCTGCGCGTGCCCGCCCTGCACAAGGACGGGCACCAGCTCTCGATCGCCTTCACGGTGTCGCTGCTGCAGTCGGCCGATCGCAAGGTGACGGGCATCGTCGCCATCGTGCGCGACGAGACGACCCGCTTCGCCGAAGATCGCAAGCTGCGCGCCCGGCTGGCGCAAGCCGAGGCGAAGGCCGACGCCAATGCCAAATCCCAAGGAGACACGTGATGAGCAAGGCCCTCGAAGGTGTTCGTATCCTGGACTTCACCCACGTGCAGTCCGGCCCCACCTGCACCCAGCTGCTGGCCTGGTTCGGCGCCGACGTGATCAAGGTCGAGCGCGCCGGCGAGGGCGATGCCACCCGCGGCCAGTTGCGCGACATCCCCGGCGTGGACAGCCTCTACTTCACGATGCTGAACCACAACAAGCGCTCCATCACCCTCGACACCAAGAAGCCCAAGGGCAAGCAGGTGCTGGACACGCTGATCAAGAGCTGCGACGTGCTCGTCGAGAACTTCGCGCCCGGCGCGATGGAGCGCATGGGCATCACCTGGAGCCACATCCAGGACCTGAACCCGCGCATGATCGTGGCCTCGGTCAAGGGCTTCGGCCCGGGCAAGTACGCCGACTGCAAGGTCTACGAGAACGTGGCGCAGTGCGCGGGTGGCGCGGCCTCGACCACCGGCTTCGAGGATGGCCCGCCGGTGGTGACCGGCGCGCAGATCGGCGACAGCGGCACCGGGCTGCACCTGGCGCTGGGCATCGTCGCCGCGCTCTACCAGCGCACGCACAGCGGGCGCGGCCAGCGGGTGCTGGCGCCGATGCAGGACGCCGTGCTCAACCTCTGCCGCGTGAAGATGCGCGACCAGCAGCGGCTGGAGCGCACCGGCACCCTGCACGAGTACCCGCAGTACCCCGACGGCAAGTTCGGCGACGCGGTGCCGCGCGCCGGCAACGCCTCCGGCGGCGGCCAGCCGGGCTCCATCCTGCGCTGCAAGGGCTGGGAGACGGACCCCAACGCCTACATCTACTTCATCACGCAGGCGGCGGTGTGGCCGGCGGTGTGCAAGGTGATTGGCGAGGAGGGCTGGATCGACGACGAGGCCTACGCCACGCCGGCCGCGCGGCTGTTGCACCTCAAGCCCATCTTCGCGCGCATCGAGCAGTGGACCATGACCAAGGACAAGTTCGAGGCCATGGAGATCCTCAACCGGTACGACATCCCCTGCGGGCCGATCCTCTCGATGAAGGAGATCGCCGCGGACGAGTCGCTGCGCCAGAGCGGCACCATCGTCGAGGTGGACCACCCGACCCGGGGCAAGTACCTGACGGTGGGCAACCCCATCAAGATGTCCGACAGCCCGACCGAGGTGACCCGCGCGCCGCTGCTGGGGGAGCACACGGAAGAGGTGTTGCGCCAGTTGGGGTACGGCACGGACGACCTGGCGATGCTGCGGGACGAGAAGGTGATCTGATCCGGGGGAGGGGCCGCGAGGGCCCGGGCCACGCCCCATCACGCGCTCAATTCATAACTCATCGCGAATGCTTTCAATCAAATAGTTTCATTATTATTTATTGATCAGCCTCTCTATATTTTGGTCATGCCGAGCAAATCAATTCGCTTGCCGACGGCATCTTTTTTAAGGAGAAGAGCGTGATCAATGATTTGCCGATCCAATACCGCAGCGATGAAGTCGAGCGCAATGCCTATAACGCCGCCTTCTACGAATTGGGCCTGCGCTGGCACTGGGACCGCCCTCTCTACGAGGAACTGCTGGGCCTGAGCCAGGACGCCGCGGAGCGCATCTGCCATTACGTCCGCACCTGGCAGCCGCATTTGCTGGCGGCCTACGACGTGGAATTCCTGGCCGGCCTGATCGAAGGCAAGAAGGCGCAGCACATCCAGCGCTCCGGCGCCTGCGCCGCTTCGGGCTATTTCGACTGGGCGCAGGCGCGCGGCGCCGAACTGGGCGCCTGACCACGACCAGCCCGGGGCGATCCTCATGGCCATCCTGATCGACAGACACACCCGCGTCATGACCCAGGGCATGACCGGAAAGATGGGCCGCTTCCACACCGCGCTGTGCCGCAGCTACGGCCACGGCGCGAAGTGCTTCGTCGCCGGCGTCAACCCGAAGAAGGGCGGCCAGACCTGCGACGGTCTGCCGGTCTTTGCCAGCGTACGGGAGGCCCAGGCCCGAACGGGCGCGACGGTGTCCGTGGTCTATGTGCCGGCGGCCCACGTGGCCGATGCGATCGAGGAGGCGGTGCATGCCGGGCTCGAACTGGTGGTTTGCATCACCTCGGGCATCGCCCCGGCGGACCGGGAGCGCATCCGCCGGTGCCTGCAGGGCAGCCGGACGCTGCTGCTCGGCCCGAACTGTCCGGGGCTGATCACGCCGGAGGAAATCAAGATCGGCATCCTGCCCGACTACGTTCACCAGCGCGGGCGCATCGGCGTGGTGTCCAGCTCCCCGGTGCTGGCCAGCGAGGCCGCCCGGCAGCTCGCGAGCTTCGGCATCGGGCAGTCGACGGTGGTCGGCGTGGGCAGCGACCCGGCCGTCGGACTCTCGCATGCCGACGTCCTCCAGCTGTTCAACGCGGACGCCCACACCGACGCCGTGATCATGGTGGGCGAGCTGGCCGGCGACGTGGAAGAGCGCGCCGCGCACTGGATCCGCGAACACATGCGCAAGCCGGTCGTCGGCTTCATCGCGACGGGCACGGCGGACATGGCGGACGCCGCTTCCCGTGCCACCGCGGAGCGCAAGCTGACCGCGATGCAGGCCTGCGGCCTGCACGTCACGCGCAACCCGGAGGACATCGGAGCGCTGCTCGCCTCGCTGGTCGTCCCCGACTACCTCCCATTCGACTGAGACAGACCATCTATGCAGCAGCCCCAACGATGGATCCGCTTCGAGCGCGCCGGCAAGACCGGCTTCGGCACGCTCGAGGGCAGGCGCGTGCGCGAGCACCGCGGCGACATGTTCGCCCACCCCGAACCCACCGGCCACGCGTTCTCGCTGGAGGAGCTGCGCCTTCTCACGCCCACGCAGCCGACCAAGGTCATCGCGCTGTGGAACAACTTCCATGCGCTGGGCGAGAAGCTCAGGCTGCCGGTGCCGGCGGAGCCGCTGTACCTGCTGAAGGCGCCCAACTCCTTCCTCGCGCCCGGCGCGCCCATCCGCCCACCGTGCTGCGAGGGCAAGGTGGTGTTCGAAGGCGAACTCGGCATCGTGATCGGCAAGACCTGCACCGCAGTGGCCGAATCGCTGGCGCTGGAGCACGTGTTCGGCTACACCTGCGCCAACGACGTCACGGTGGCCGACATCCTCAACCGCGACGCCTCCTTCGCCCAGTGGGCACGCGCCAAGGGCTTCGACACCTTCTGCCCGATGGGCCCGGTGGTCGCCACCGGGCTCGATCCGTCGGCGCTCACCGTCACCACGCTGCTCGACGGCGCGGTCCGCCAGCACTACCCCATCAGCGACATGCGCTTTTCCGTGCAGCAGCTGGTCAGCCTGATCTCCGCCGACATGACGCTGCACCCCGGCGACGTGATCCTGTGCGGCACCTCGGTCGGCGTGGGTTCGATGAAGCCCGGCAGCCTGGTCGAGGTGGAGATCGGCGGCATCGGCAGGCTGAGCAACCGCTTCGGCCAGGCCTAGAAAGATTCCAACACTTCGAGGATCGACATGAAGATTGCAGTGATCGGCGCAGGCGCCATCGGCGGCCTGGTGGGAGCGAAGCTCGCGCTCGCGGGCGAGGACGTGAGCTTCATCGTTCGAGGAGCCAACCTCGATGCCATCGCGACGAACGGCATCCGGCTCATCTCGCACGACGGCAGCGAACAGGTCGCGCGCCACGTGAAGGCCACCGACCGCTACGAGCAGGCGGGCCCGCAGGACATGGTCATCCTCGCCATGAAGGCGCACCAGGTCGAAGCCGTGGCGGGCGAGGTGCCGAAGCTCCTCGGGCCGAAGACCGTGGTGGTCACCATGCAGAACGGCATTCCCTACTGGTACTTCCACCAGCATGGCGGGCCGCTGGAAGGCACGGTCGTCCGGAGCGTCGACCCGCAGGGCATCGTCGCGGCCCGCATTCCGGCCGAGCGCGTCATCGGCTGCGTGGTGTACCCGGCCTCCGAGCTGATCGCACCGGGCGTGGTCAAGCACATCGAGGGTGATCGCTTTCCCGTCGGCGAGCTCGATGGCTCTTCGAGCGAGCGCGTGAACCGGGTGGCCGGTTGCTTCGTCAACGCGGGCTTCAAGGCGCCTGTGCTCGACAACATCCGCGCCGAGATCTGGCTCAAGCTGTGGGGCAACCTCAGCTTCAACCCCATCAGCAGCCTGTCGCATTCCACGTTGGTCGACATCTGCCAGTACCCGCCCTCGCGCGAGCTCGCCGCCGCGATGATGCGCGAGGCGCAGGCGGTCGCGCACAAGCTGGGCATCGAGTTCCGCGTGACGCTGGACAAGCGCATCGCCGGTGCCGAGAAAGTGGGCAAGCACAAGACCTCGATGCTGCAGGACGTGGAGGCCGGCCGCGCGCCGGAGATCGACGCGCTGGTGGGCGCGGTGGTCGAGCTGGCGCGGCTCACCGACACGCCGACGCCGCACATCGACACCGTGTACTCGCTGGTCAAGCTGCTGGCGCGAACGATGGAGGACCAGCGCGGGCGGGTGCGCCTGCACGAGATGGCCTGAGGCGCCGCGGTGCGTCCCGCGCCAGCGCCTCCAGTGCCCAGGCCGGCGCCCTTACAGTTGCCGCATGAAGAACGCGACCCTGCGCCAGCTCAAAGTCTTCGAGGCGGTCGCCCGCCTGCTGAGCTTTTCGCGCGCGGCGGAAGAGCTTCATCTCACGCAGCCGGCCGTCTCGACGCAGATCCGCAAGCTGGAGGAGCACGCCGGCAACGTGCTCTTCGAACAGTTCGGCAAGAAGATCTACCTCACCCCCGCCGGCACCGAGCTGCTGGCCATCAGCCGCGCCATCATCCAGCAGTTCGAGGCGGCCGAGCACGCGATGACGCAGTTCCGCGGCGTCGCGGGGGGCCGGCTCGACGTGGGCGTCATCAGCGCGGGCGACTACTTCTTTCCGCGCCTGCTGGTGGAGTTCGCCGGCCGCCATCGCGGCGTGACGCTCAACTTCACGGTGCACAACCGCGCCGGCCTGCTGACGCACATCGCCGAGAACCTCACGGACCTCGCGATCATGGTGCGGCCACCGGTGGGCATGGACACCGTGCACCAGGCCTTCGCGCCGCACCCGTACGTGATCGTCGCGGCCCCGGGCCATCCGCTGGCCGGCGCGCACAAGATCCCGCGGGCCCGGCTGATGCGCGAGCCCTTCGTCGTGCGCGAGAAGGGCTCCGACACCTGGCACTCGATGGAGGAAGCCCTGGGCGGGGACCTGCACGGCCTGCGCGTCGCGATGGAGATCCGCAGCACCGAGACCATCAAGCAGGCGGTGATCGCGGGCATGGGCGTGAGCTTTCTCTCGGCCTACACGATTCGCCAGGAACTGCAGGCCGGCACCCTGTGCGCGCTCGACGTCGAAGGCTTTCCGATGATGCTGAACTGGTACGTGGTGCACCTTCGCACCAAGCGCCTGCCGCCGGTGGCGCAGGCCTTCAAGGACTTCCTGCTCGGCGAAGGCGCGGTGCAGATCGCGCAGATCGCGCCGCTTTCGTCGACGGCCGAGTAAGCTGGCGCAGCAACGGTCGTGGCCTTTCAGCACGAGCAGCGCATGGATGCGCCGGTGCCATGCGGACAGCGGGTGCCAATTCGTCTAGGCGCATAAGAGATCCCGGGCGATCACCAGCCGCTGGATCTGATTGGTGCCTTCGAAGATCTGCGTCAGCTTTGCGTCTCGCATCCAACGCTCCACCGGGTAGTCTCGGGTGTAGCCGTAACCGCCGAATACCTGCACCGCATCGGTCGTGACCTTCATCGCCATGTCGCTGGCAAAGCACTTGGCCAGACTGGCGGCATAGTTCAGACGCTTCCAGTCGCCGCAATCCGCGGCCTCCGCGCATTGATAGACCAGCCCGCGCGCCGCCTCGACCTGCATCGCCATGTCCGCCAGCATGAACTGGATGCCCTGGAAGTCGGCGATGCTGCGGCTGAACTGGCGCCTCTCGCGGGCATATGCCACGGACGCATCGAGCGCGCCCTGAGCCAGGCCGACGCACTGGGCCCCGATCGTCGGCCGGTTCATGTCCAGCGCGCGCATCGAGGCACGGAAACCCTTGCCCTCCTCGCCGACCAGGTTCTCCATCGGCACCCGCACGTTGTCCAGGAAGATGGGCGTATTCGGTGCGCCGCGAAAACCCATCTTTCGCTCGTGGCGGCCGAAACTCACGCCGTCCATGCGCTTCGGCTCGACCAGGAAGGCACTGATGCCTGCCGATCCGGGCTCGTCGCTGGTGCGCGCGTAGAGCATGATGTAGTCGGCCTCGCAGCCGTAGCTGCACCATTGCTTGCGCCCATTGAGCACGTAGTGGTCGCCCTGCCGTACCGCGCGCGTGGTGATCGCGCTCACGTCGGAGCCGGCCTGCGGCTCGGAGATCGCCGTCGCGGTCACGATCCCCTTGCTGGCGAGCACGGGCAGGATGCGCTGGCGCTGTTCCTCGGTGCCGAAATGCAGCAGCGGCATCGCGAGCATCGTGTTCAGGCCAGCCAGGGTGGCACAGGCTGGCGAGACGCGGGAGATCTCCTCGCGTGCGATGCACATCATCGTGAGGTCACCGTTCGGACCACCGTACTGTTCCGGCACCAGGAGCTGCACGAGGCCCAGTTCGCCAAACAGGTCCACGAGCTCGCGAGGAAATCGATCGGTGTCATCGATCTCCGCGGCGATGGGAGCGACGTGCTTCTCGACGACTCGCCTCACGCTGTCTCGAAAGGCGATCTGTTCTTCAGTGAATTTCATATGGATGCTCCTCGGCGGCCGTCGAAGGCGGGTTCAGTCTGCTTTGATGTCCTGTTGCTTCACGAGGGCGGCCCAGCGCGCGGTATCGCGCGCCAACCGATCCTGGAGCTCTTGTGGTGTGGAAACTTCCACTTCCAGGCCTTGCGCCGTGAGCGTTTTCTCCTCTTCCTGGAGGATCGCGTGGACCGCTCCGCTCAGCCGGCTGATCAGCGCGCCCGGCGTGCCCTTCGGCGCAAACAACCCGTACCAGATGTTGCCGTCGACCCCGGGCACGCCAGCCTCCTTCATCGACGGAACGTCGGGCAGAAGCGCCGAACGCTTGTCGCCCGCGATCGCGAGCGCCACCAGCTTTCCGGATCGGGCGTGCGGCGCGGCCACGCTCGCCGTGATGGGTGCCAGGTTGATCTGGCCACCGAGAACGTCGGTCAGTTGCTGTGCGGAACCCCGGTATGGGATGTGCATGATGAAGGTCTGCGTCTTCACCTTGAAGAGCTCCGCCGTCAGATGGTTGGGCGTACCGGTGCCTGGCGACCCGTAGGTCAGCTTGCCGGGCGCCTTGCGAGCGGCGGCGACGAGATCTTCGATGGTCTTGATGCCCGTGCTCGGTTGGGTCACGAAGACCAGCTTGTTCCAGGCCAGCAGGGTCACAGGGGCAAGGTCTGTCGTCGCGTCGAAAGGCGCCTTCTGCAATGGCGCGCCGGTGGCCAGGCTGCTGGCGGCGATGAGCAAGGTGCTGCCATTCGGCGCAGCACGCACCACGGCTTCGGTGCCGATGTTGCCCGAGGCGCCCACCCGGTTGTCGACGACGACAGGACGGCCGATGCGCTGCGAGAGCTTGGGCGCGATCGCGCGGGCGAGAATGTCGGGCGTCGACCCCGGCGTGGTGGGGACGACGAGGCGCACCGCACCTTCCGGATAGTCCTGCGCGTGACTCACTTGCGAAAGGAACGTGGCGCACAGTGCCGCTGCTGCGGTGAGCATGCGAAATTTCATGGGTGTCTCCTGGGCTATCGAATCAAAGAAAGGCGGCCTTTGCCTGGACGAGGGAATCGATCTCCTTTTCCGTCAGTCCCAGCCATTCACGCATCACTTGCGCCGTATCGCCGCCCAGCGGGGAGACCCTGGGGCCCGGGCGTGGACGTGAGCCGTCCAGGTCGAAGGGAAGGCACGTGGTCATGTACTCGTAGGGGCCATCGGCGACGGGAGCGAAGGACTTGCGCTGCGCGAACTGCGCTTCCTGCATCGCGTCGCCGATGCGCGCGTAGCGCGAGCAGGGGACGCCGTGCGATGACAGCAGCGCTTCGCATTCCGCTGCCGTGCGCTCGCGCGTCCACGATTCGATCCGGCGCATGTATTCGGACCAATTGCGAAAGCGTGCGCCATCGCTCGACAGCAAGGGGTCTTCCGCCCATTCGGGATGGCCCAGCGCCGCGCAGAGCTTGACGAAGTTGCGCGAATTGATGGGCGTGACCAGCACATACCCGTCTTGTGTCCGCAGCGGCCTGTAGCGCGGCCGCGGCTGCGAAATGCCAGCCTGCGCGGCCTGCAGCTCGTAGGGCATCGCGTTCACGACGCTGTCCATGAGATTCACGTCGATGGTCGTCCCCGACCCGGTGCGTTCGCGCTGCAGCAGGGCCGTCTGGATCGATATGGTCGCGAACATGGCCGTGAGGACGTCGGCCATGGGCACCTCCGAACCGACGGGCCGTCCTTCCGCGTCCTCGCCCAGCGCATAGTCGAGACCGCTTGCAGCATGCACGATCGGTGCGTAGGCAGGACGCTCGGACAGCTCGGTGTTCTGGCCGAATCCGGAAATCGAGCAGTAGATGAGCCGGGCGTTCCGCGCCCGCAGCTCATCAGCGCCGAGCCCCAGGCGGGCCATCACGCCGGGACGGAATGCTTCCACCACGACGTCCGCCTCTGCGGCCAACGAGCGGGCGACTTCGATCGCTTGGGGCTGCTTCAGGTTCAGGGCGATGCAGCGCTTGCCGCCATTCAGATGCCCGAAGTACGCGCTGTGTCCGCCGCGCAGCGGAGGTCGCTGCCGCATGTGGTCGCCGTCGGGTGGCTCGATCTTGATCACCTCTGCGCCCAGGTCGGCGAGCCAGCGGGTGCAGTAGGGTCCTGCGATCATCGCGGAGAAGTCGATGACCCGAAGCCCTTGCAGGACGGGCGTGTGCGAAGAAGCGGACATGTTCAGTAGCTCGGAAACGATAGTCCGCCATTGATGCTCATGGTCGAGCCCGTGATCTGGTCCGAGGCCGGACTGGCCAGGAAAAGGATGTAGTCAGCCAGATCCTGCGCGGTGTTGATGCGCAATCCCACTTGCTCGTGGGCCTTGGAGAACGCCTTGACGAGCGTGTCTGCGCGCCGTTCGGCCTTGGCTGCCAGATACGCGTCGTACGGCGGGGTGCCTGAAGTGATGGTGGTCGCGATGGCGTTGATGCGGATGCCGTCACGCACGAGTTCCTTCGCCAGCGAGCGCGTCAGCGCAATGACCGCGGCGCCTGCCGCACCCACCATGGATTCGCTGGGCGTGGGTGTGCGTGCAGCATCGGTCGTGAGCAGGATGATCTTGCCGCCGCCCTGCTCCCTCATGACCGGTACCGCCGCATGCAAGGCATTGAGGCGCGGCAAGAGGCGGCTTTGCAACAGCGCGATGCTGTCCTCGGGCCCTGTCATCTCACGGAAAAGCACGGGCCGGGGGTCGCGCGGGCCTCCGCTGCTGACGTAGACATCGAGTCGCCCGCAACGCGCCCGACCGGCCGACACGAGCTCGCACGCATCCTCGAATCGTAGAAGGTCGCCCCGGACGAAGACCGCCTTGCCCGGCCCCTGCGCGCAGAGTGCCTCGATCTCTTGCCCTGCCGTCTCGTCGGTCCCCTGGAACACGACGTGCGCGCCGTTCGCCGACAGGGTCGTCACAGCAGCCCGGCCGATGCCCTTGGTGCCCCCGGTCACCGCGACGGACAGGCCTCGAAGATCGGCTTGCATCGCACTCATGGCTGTGCGCCTCCTTCGGCGCTGTAGCGCTCCTCGCGGCCGTGCGATGCGCTGCGCACGCCTTCGTCGCGCCGCTTCTTCATGAAGTTGTATTCGTCCTCCTCGTACCGGATGTTCGTGCTGAGGGCGTGCACCACGTAGCCATGGGCAAACTGGGTCGTCATCCCGAGCGAGTCGAGCGCAAGATGGGTGGCCGCCTTTCCGAAGGCAATGGCATCGCGAGGCAGCTTGGCGATCCGGTCCGCCCACTCTTCGCCGGCCATCTCGAGTTCGGCATCCGGCACGACCTTGTTGACCAGTCCCATCTGCACCGCCCCTTCGGGCGTCAGCATCTCCGCCAGGAGCAGAAGCTCCCGTGCCTTCTTGGGGCCGGCCGCAAGGATGTTCCACGCCGTCATGTAGGCGGCACCGCCCAGTCCCGCCTTCTGCTCGGGATGACCGATCCGGGCTGCGTCGCTCGCGATCGCGAGATCGCACGCTTCCACGATGTGCAGTCCTGCCCCCACGCAATAACCACGCACCAGGGCCATCGTCGGTTTGCTGCAGTAGAAGAGGTCGCGAAACTGATTGAGGTGGCGACGGTCGAAGTCGAGCCGCGCGCGCTGGCTGGGCCGCCTTCCCTTGCCGGACGGGTCGAAGCCATACTCGCTCCCGATCTCCGCGAGGTCGTGGCCGGCGCTGAAGTGGCCACCTGATCCCGCGATCACGATCACCCGGACATCATCGTCGCGCTCCGCATCGGCGATGCATTCCATCAATCGATCGAAGGCCGCGTAAGTCAGCGCATTGCGCTTCTCCGGTCGGTTGAACCGGATGTAGGCCTTGCCGTCGATCTTCTCGTACAGCACCGTTTCGGTCGCCTGCGCTTGGTCATTGCTCATGGGTTTCTTCCTTCTGGTCGTCTTGCATCTGCAATTCGGCCCGGATGCGAGCCGCATCCGCATCCACCAGCGGAGGCGCCCCCGCCGGATCGAGTTGCCGCCTGTCGAAGCTGGCGGGGTAGCGAGGCACGCGCATCGGACCGGCAGGAGACTCGACTTCGCGATAGATGCGGTTGTTGATCACCTGCGCGTCGGCAAGGTGCTCGTCGAGCGTGCGCACGGGCGCGATGGGCACGTCGGAAGACTCGAACAGCGCGAGCCAGTGCGCCGTCGGCTTGCCGGACATCACCTCGTTGAGGTGAGCGTAGAGGCAGGCGACCATTTCGCCGTGATCCTTGATCGCCAGCATCTCTGCCTTGATGTCCGGTCTTTCCAGCGCCTTGAGCGCGCGGGAGATCTGCCCACCGTTGACGGGGGCCACGACCACGTGGCCATCGGAGGTCCGCACCACGGGATTGAAGGCGGGCCGCCAAGGGGTCTCGTCCTTGACGAACGTGCGATGCTGGAACATGTCCGGAAAGTTGAAGTACGACATGGCGTCGAGCATCGGCAGCGAGACGTGGCTTCCCTTGCCGCTGCGCTCCCGGGCGTAAAGGGCCGCCAGGACGGACTGGCAACCCAGCGTTGCGACAACCTTGTCGACCACCCAATAGGGCGCCACGTCCGGCGCTCCCCCGGCGCCAAGCAGATGCACCATGCCCGTGTGCCCCTGGATCAAGGAGTCATAGGCCGGTACGCGCGCGAGCGGGCCACTGTCGCCGAACCCGGTGATCGACAAGTGCACCAGTCGAGGATTCAGGTTCTGCAATGCGTCCTGCCCGAGCCCGAGTGATCCTGCGACGTGCGGGCGCCAGTTCTCGACGAACACGTCGGCTCCGGCGAGCAAGGCCTTCATAGTCTGGAGGTCGCCGGAGGCCTTGAGGTCCAGGACGATGCTTCGCTTTCCGCGATTGATGTTCGCCCACAGCGCGCTGAGGCCCTCGACCTTGTGGCCGAAGCCGCGAAAGCCGTCGCCTCCCGGGGGCTCCACCTTGATGACGGTTGCACCCAGGTCGGCCAGCATGGTGGCGGACAGAGGGCCTGTCATGTAGCTCGAGGAATCGACCACGCGGATGCCGCGGAGCGGAGCGTCTGGTGTCATGGTGGGTTGGCTATTGAATGGGTCATCCATTCGGGTTATTATGGGTCACCCATTCAACATGCGTCAAGCTCCCTTCATGCAAAGACTCAACTCCGCATCGAGCACGACGGCACTGTCCGGGGCCATGTTCCGTCCTGTGACAGGGCCCCGCCCCGCGACAGAAATCATTCAGCAGATCCGAGGTCTCATCCACGACCAGCGACTTCGCGCCGATGACAGGCTTCCTCCGGAGCGCGACCTTGCCGAGCAGTTCGCCGTGAGCCGGAATTCCGTGCGCCAGGCGCTCCGGTCGCTTGAAGAGCAAGGTCTTCTCGTGATCCGCAAGGGCGCGACGGGTGGGGCCTTCATCCAGGGCGGTGGCGCTGGCGCCGTCCCGACGCTGATGTCGGACCTTTTCTCTCTGGGGGCGATCCGGCCGCAAGACCTGACCGAGGTTCGGGTTCTGGTCGGCGTCGAAGTGGTGAGACTGGCCTGTCAGCGCGGGACAGACGAGGAGATCGATGGCCTGGAGCAGAACGTGGAGGCCGCCGACGCGGCAGTGAAGTCCGGCGACCTGGCGTTGCGAACGGAGTTGAATCTCGAGTTCCACAGGATTCTCGCGCGCATGACTGGCAACAACCTGCTCATTGCGATCACGGACGGCGTCATCGCGACCACCCAGCAGTTCGTGGCGCGCATCAGTCGCACACCCACCAGTTACGTCATGCCCTTCCGCAGGCGGCTGCTGAAACTGCTGCGCGACAGGGACGTCGAAGGCGCGGCCGCGGAAATGCGCCGCCACCTGTTGCAACAGCAGCGGCTCTATCTGAAGGCGGCCGCGAACCTCGAAGAATCTCCGCGCCAGTGAACTGCCCGACATGCCCACGCTCCCGTATCCAACGCTGACCGAGTCCCACTGGCACCCCGATACCTCCGAGGCGCTGCTCGACGCCACCCTGGGTGATCTGTTGCGCGAGCTTGCGGACGCGGTGCCGGATCGCACGGCATTCGTCGAGGCTGTGGCCGACGCCGCCAGGCGCAGGCGATGGACGTATCGCCAACTGCTTGAAGATGCGCAAGGGGTTGCCATGGCCTTGCTGCGCCGGCACCAGCCGGGCGAGCGAGTCGCCGTGTGGGCGCCCAATTGCGCCGAATGGATCCTGCTCCAGCACGGTGCGAGCCTTGCAGGGCTTGTTCTGGTGACGGTCAACCCCGCCTACGTGGGCGAAGAGGTGCGGCACGTGTTGGCGGCCTCCGGTGCGTCGGGGATATTTCATGCCGATCGCTATCGCACCACCGACATGACCGAGGTGGTGGGCGAGCTTCGAGCGGGCCTTCCGGGCTTGAGGTACGCCGTAGCCTTCTCTCGCTTCGAACGCTTCGTGGATGAAGGGCGCCACGTGCAGGTCCGGCTTCCGGTGGTCAGGCCGGACGACATGGTGCAGATCCAGTTCACGTCCGGAACCACGGGACGGCCCAAGGGTGCCTGCCTTCACCATCGCGGCATCATCAATGCGGCGCGCTTTGCCGCGCGCCGTGCGAGATTTCCCGATGGCGGCGTGTGGGCCACGGCGATGCCCTTGTTCCACGTAGGCGGCTGCGCCGGCAGTCAGCTCGGGGCCATGTCGTCGCGCGGGACCTTTGTGCTTCAGCCGTCCTTCGACGCCGGCGCGATGCTGGAGATCATCGAGAGCGAGAAGGTCGGCCACTTGCATGCGGTTCCGACCATGGTGTTGGCCCTGCTCGACCATCCCGACGCCTCCGCGCGGCGCCTCGATACCCTGCGGACGCTCATGAGTGGCGGATCGCCAGTTCCGGCGGAACTGGTCGAGCGCGCACGAAGGGAGCTCGGCTGCAGCTTCAGCATCACCTTCGGCCAGACCGAGCTCAACGGCGTCGTGAGCCAGACCTCCCCTGACGACACGCCCGAGCGGCAAAGTCTTTCCATCGGGCGCCCAGCTGCACAAGCCGAAGTGAAAATCGCCGACCCGGCGACAGGCAACGTGCGGCCGCTGGGCCAGCCTGGCGAAGTCTGGGTGCGCGGCTATCAAACCATGCTGGGCTACTTCGATTCGCCGGAGGCCACCTGCGAGACCCTCAGGCCGGACGGATGGCTGCGCACCGGGGACCTCGCCAGCATGGATGCGGCGGGCTACCTGCGCATCGAAGGCCGCTTGAAGGACTGCATCATCCGAGGCGGCGAGAACGTCTACCCGCGAGAGATCGAGCTCGTGCTGCTTGCTCACCCGGGCGTCAAGCAGGCCTGCGTCGTGGGTGCGCCGGACGACCGGTGGGGCGAGATCGTCGCCGCGGTCATCCAATGCGAACGCGGGGACCCTCCTTCGACCCTCGACCTGCATCACCACTGCCGCGCGCATCTCGCGCCCTACAAGACGCCGGTGCTTTGGTTCTTCGTCGAGCACTATCCCACGACCAGCTCCGGAAAGATTCAGAAGTACGCGATCCGCGAGTGGATCGCCGAAGGGCGTCTCGTTCCGGAACCCTTCGAAAAACCTGCGACCACCCATGTTGCTCAATCATGAAGCCAACGACCGAAGAAACGAACGCCGACTCATTCACGACATCGGAACTGATCGCCGTGCTGCTCGCGCGAGATCTCGCGGACGGCGAGAAGGCGATCATCGGAACCAATTCCGATATCCAGTTGGCGGCCTGCAATCTGGCTCGGCGGATGCAAGCACCTCGCCTGTGGTGGGTCTCCGGGCCCGGCGGCATGGTGAACCCGTCCCGCACCGATCTGATCTCGACCGCCGACTACGAAAACATCGAGACGGCAGAGGCCTGGATGGACCTGCCGGACATGATCGACTTCATCGACTGGAAGATCCACTTCTTCGATTTCGCCATCCTCTCGGCGCTGCAGATCGATGGCTTCGGCAACATCAACACAGTCGCCGTAGGAGATGTCCGCAAGCCAAGGCTGCGGGGGCCGGGCACGGTCGGCATCAGCGCACTGTGCGGCCTATCGAAGCGCTTCTACGCATTCGCCACGCGACATGACCGGGGCGCCTTTGTGCGTCGCGTCGATTTCCTGTGCGGACCCGGCCACATGGACGGCCACGATTCGCGAGAAGCCATGGGGCTTCCGCCTGGCGGGCCCAAGTTCGTCGTGTCCCCGCTGGGCGTGTTCGACTTTCATCCGACCACCAAGCAAATGCGGGTCGCATCACTCAACCCCGGCGTGACGCTCGAACAGGTGCGCGATTCGACGGGCTTCGACCTCCTCGTCGAGGACCAGCCGCAGACCACCGCAACGCCCTCTGCGCTGGAGTTGCAGGTCTTGCGCACGCATGTGGATCGCTGCGGCAAGCTGCGCAGCCAACGCGCCTGACACTGGAGAGCTTGAACATGACATCGAGCAAGCTGATTTCTCTGGATGAAGCCGTGGCGGACGTTCAAGATGGATCGATGGTCGCCATCGGTGGCTGGATCTTCAACGCACAGCCCATGGCGCTGGTGCGTGCCCTCATTCGCAAGGGCGCACGTGATCTGCGATTGATGCCGGCGCCCGGCTCCATCGCGCCTGATCTGCTGATCGGCGCCGGCTGCGTGAGCAGTACCTCGTGCCTTTTCATCAGCTTCGAACAATATGGCCTGGCGCCCCACTTTCGTCGGCGGGCAGAGAACGGGACCTTGCAGGTCAGCGACATCGACGGACCCGGCATCATGGCCGGTCTGCGGGCAGCGATCTGCGATCTGCCCTACATGCCCATCCCCGATCTGGGCACGGATCTACCGAAGTACGCTCCTTCGCAATACCGCACGCTGCCCACCGAACCAGGCGAGCGCAAACTGCTTGCATCGATGGCGATCAGGCCGGACGTCTGCCTCGTCCACGCGCAGCAGGCAGATGAACACGGAAATGTCCAGCATGTCGGGCCTCCGTTCCTGGACACCTTGCTGGCGCAGGCATCCCGGCGCGTCATCGTTTCGGTCGACCGGATCGTCTCCACGCAGACCGTGCGCCGGAACAACCATCTCACGAAGCTTCCATCATCGATGGTCGACGCCGTCGTGGAGGCGCCCTACGGTGCGCACCCCACGGCCTCGCCATCGCTCTATCGCGCCGACGAGGCGCACTTGAAGGAATACGTCAGGGCCTGTGCGAGTGCCGAGGGATTTGCGGCATACACAGGGCGATATGTGCAAGCGGCAAGTCACACCGACTATCTGAATGCGATAGGGGGTGGTCGACTTGCGGGGATCGCGGCTTCGGAGACGAACCTCACCCTGTGAGTCCGACGGCGCCCGTCACGTACTGATTCGACTGGAGGCGGATCTGGGAGTCGCCTCTTCAACCGCCGTGGTTTCCCCCTCGGGGCGCCGCAGCGTCGCGTTCTTCGTTGTTCCGGAAGCGGTCAAAGCCGACCAGCACCGCGACGACGCCGAGCGCCGCAACGGGGCCGGCCGCCGGATGCACCATCGAGGCCAGGATGGGTGCGACGAGAACGAGGTGCCTGAGGCCCCAGCTGTAGAGGATCCCGGCGCGGCGAACGTAGAACTTGCCGGCATCGCTCCATCGACGGCGTGCCTCGGAGTCCACCGGCATCGCGACGATGAACCCGGCGTGGCTGAAGTAGCGCACCGCCATCACTGACGATGCGAGCGAAGCGAACAGCAGCATCATGAGCGCGAGCTCCAGTGCGAGACGGGCGGTGAAGCCCGGCATCCCGGGCGCATCGCCGAGGCTCGCGCGCAGCGTGGGAGCGGCCAGGGTGACCGTGCCCATCAGGCCCAACACGGCCGTGGATGCGCTCATGGTGGCCGACATCAGTGAATTGCGCAGCGTCTGCACCGCGAGGATTTCCGAGCCCCGCTGCGCCGACACCGCGTCGAACCATGCCTCGCGCAGCGCCGCATGCGCGGTTCGTGCCAGGTGTTCGGGCCGGCGCCGATGCCCGACGGCAAGCGCAAGTTCATAGGAAGCCAGGATGGCCACGGTGGCCAACGCTGCGAGCCAGGCGGCCATGCTCGTCATCGCTCGACCTCAGCCAGCGCGCGGCATCGGCACGTGCTTGCGGCGTTCCAAGAACTCGAACACGCCGATGCCCACCAGCATGGCGGCCACGAAGACCACAGCCTTGATTTCACCCATTCCGAGCGAAACGAGGCCGGGCCCGGGGCAGAAGCCGGCGATGCCCCAGCCGATGCCGAACAGCAGGCTTCCGGCGATCAGGCGGCGGTCGATATGGCGCGCCGTGGGCAGGCGCATCTCGGCGCCGAGCAGGGAGATGGTGCGCCGGCCGGCGATCGCGAAAGCCACCACGCCGACCGCGATGGCTCCTCCCATGACGAATGCGAGCGATGGGTCCCAATGCCCAGTCACATCCAGGAAGCCGAGCACCTTGGCCGGATTGGCCATGCCGGAGACGATCAGGCCCAGGCCGAAGACGAGGCCGGCGAGCAGGGAAGCAAGAACAATCATGGCGGACTCCTCAGATTCCCAGAATGTGGCGCGTCACGAACACCGTGACGAAGCCGGCGCCCATGAAGGCGAGCGTGGCGACGAGCGAGCGCGGCGATAGTCGGGACAGCCCGCACACACCGTGGCCGCTGGTGCAGCCGGAGCCATAACGGGTGCCGATGCCCACGAGCAGGCCGGCCAGAACCAGTGCGCCGTAGCTCGCGTCGATCTGAGGTTTGGGCAGCGCGGCGACGAGCACATAGACCAGCGGGGCGCCGACGAGTCCGAGAACGAACGCGATCCGCCACGCCACGTCGCCCTCGGAGGGTCTGAGCAGTCCCCCGAGCACGCCGCTGATGCCTGCGATGCGCCCGTTGAGCAGAGCGAACATGGCCGCCGCGATTCCGATCAGAACGCCTCCCGCCAGAGAGGCGACCGGTGTGAAATGGTTCCAGTCGATGGACATCATTCTTCCTTGGGGCAATAGAGACGGTAGAGAAGCGCGAGGATCTCGAGCATCGAAGAATCGGCCACGCTGTAGTAGATGTTCTTGCCTTCCCGGCGCGTGCTGACCACGCCCTCGTTGCGCAAGACACCCAGCTGTTGCGAGAGCGTGGGCTGATGAATGTCCAGCGCTTCTTCGAGCTCACTCACGCACATTTCCCCCTGTGACAGTTGGCACAGCAGGAGCAGACGGTCTTCGTTGGCGAGCACCTTGAGTGCGCCGACGGCGCTGCCGGCGGCGCCGCGCAGGGCTTGGGGGTCGATGACAGTGGAGCGCTTCATGGCGAGGGTATTGTTTCGATTGACATAGTATGTTCTTTTACATAATATTAGTCAACAGATTAACAGCGACGAGGGCACCATGACGAACCGCACCACAACCCAAGGCTTCTTCGACCCCTCGACGTGGACCGTCTCTTATGTTGTCTGGGACCATGCAAGCAAGTGCGCCGCGGTCATCGACCCCGTGCTGGACTACGACTTCAAGTCAGGGCACACGCGCACTGTCTCGGCCGACCGCCTGTTGGCCTATGTTCGGGACGAGGGCTTGAAGGTCGACTGGATTCTGGAAACTCACGCCCATGCGGACCATCTTTCCGGGGCCCGTTACGTTCAGGGTCAGGTCGGAGGCCGCATCGCCATCGGCGAAAACATTCGCGTCGTGCAGTCGACGTTCAAGAAGCTCTTCAACCTGGAACGCAGCTTCCTGCCGGACGGCAGCCAGTTCGACCATCTCTTCAAGGATGGCGAGGTCTTCAGGATCGGCGAAGTGGAAGCGACGGCGCTGCTGGTCCCAGGGCACACCCCGGCGGACATGGCCTATCTGGTCGATGGGGCAGTCTTCGTCGGCGATACCCTCTTCATGCCGGACCTGGGAAGCGCGCGAGCGGATTTCCCCGGCGGTGATGCGCGCCAGCTCTATGCCTCGATGCGGCGTCTGTTGGACCTGCCTGGCGACACGACGATGTACGTCTGCCATGACTACCCGCCGGCATCGCGGCAGCCACAATGGCAGACCAGCGTCGCAGAGCAGCGCGCTCGCAACATTCATGTGCGCGACGGCATCAGCGAGGACGAATTCGTCGCGATGCGAACCGCGCGCGACGCCACCCTGGATGTCCCGACGCTCATCCTCCCGTCGATTCAAGTGAACGTGCGGGCCGGGCGGCTCCCTCCCCCGGACGACAATGGCGTTGCCTACCTGCGGATTCCGTTGAACGCGCTTCCGGTTCACTCGCATCCTGCTGCCAAGGACGCCAGCTAGGCGCGACTGGCGGCACGGATCGTCATTCGGCCCTGATCTGGCCCGTGGCGACGATCTGGCCGAACTTGGCCTGCTCGGCCTGCAGGAAACTGCCGAACTGCGCCGGTCCCAGGCCCAGCGGAACCACGCCGCCTTCCTCGAAGTTCCGGCGCACCGACGGCAGGGTCAGCACCTCGCGCAGCGCCTTGTCCAATCTCGCGACGATGGACGGCGAAGTGCCCCTGGGCACGAAGATGCCCTGCCACACGGTCACTTCGACGCCCTTCCAAGCCGGCTCGGCGCTGCCCAGCGCGGGCACCTCGGGCATGACGGGCGAGGGCTTCTTGTCCATCACGCCGAAGATGCGCAGCTTGCCCGCGCGAGCCTGCTGCATGACCATGGACAACGGCAGCACCGCCAGGTCCAGCTGGTTGCCGCCAAGATCGCTGAGAATCTGCCCGCCGCTGCGGTAGGGCACGTGCAGCATCTCGACGCCGCCCATCTGCTTGAGCCACTCGCCGCCCAGGTGCAGTGAGGTGCCCACGCCGGAGGAGGCGTAGCTGTAGCGGCGCGGGTGCGCCTTCATGTCGCGGTACAACTCGGCTGCGTTGCCGGGCGTCAGGTCCGGCTTGCCCACCAGTGCAAGGGGCTGCGCGCCCAGAAGCGTGACCGGCACCAGGTCCTTCAGACCATCGAAGCGCACGGTCGCGGGCGTGACCATCTTCGCGATGACGACGGCGCTTTCCACCGACATGAGCAGCGTGTAGCCGTCCGGGCGCGCGCGCACGGCCTTCTCCGTGCCGATGACACCGCCCGCGCCGGCGAGGTTCTCGATCACCACCGGCCGGCCCAGGCGCTGCGCCAGGTCCGGCGCGACCCAGCGCGCCATGACGTCCACGTTGCCGCCCGGCGCATAGGGCACCAGCAGGGTCAGCGGCCGCGACGGCCAGACGTCGACGTCTGCCGCACGGGCCGGTGCCATGCCGATGGACAGCACGGCAGCGGCGGCCGCGGCAAGACCGCCGAAGCGGCGGCGGGGCATGGAAGGAAGGCGGTTCATGGTGTCGTGGCTCCAGGGGTCAGAAGGGATGGTGAAGTGGGTCGGTCCGCCGCTTCTCGAAGCGCGGAGCGCCCGGGTGCGCTTCACGGAGCGTCTTCGTGCACGGCCGGGCTGCGCAATTCGTGTTCCAGCCCCGCCAGCTCCCGCTCGAAGCACTCGCGCAGCTCGCGCTTGGCGGTCCCGTCCAGCCAGCAGGCCTCGACGCCCGCCAGGCTGAAGGCGCGCGCCTCCTCCCAGCCCCAGCCGCAGCCTTCCAACACCGTGGCATAGGTGTGGCTGAGATCGGTGTGGAACATGGCCGGGTCATCGGTGTTGAGCGTGAGCGGCAGGCCTGCTTCGGCCATGGCCTTCAGGCTGCGGAGGCGCCGTTCGCGGTTGCGCGTCACGCTGGTGATGCCGCAAGCGCAGAAGTACACGCCGCGCTCGCGCGCACGGCGCACGCCTTCTGGGTCGGCCAGCAGGTTGTAGCCATGGTCCAGGCGGTCGCAACCCATCAGGTCGATGCAGTCGTCCACGTTGGATGGAGGCGCCTCCTGCAGGGATTGGTTGTCCTCGCAGACATGCGCCGTGCGCTTCAGGCCGGCCCGGCCGGCACACTGGAACAGGGGCGCCATCTTCTCCGGCGGGCCGTCGCGCTCGGGCCCGTCCAGACCCACGCCCACCACCAGTTCGTGGCGCTGGCCGACGATGTCGTCCATGGCTTGCTCGGCGCTGTCCATCGGCAGACCGCGGTCCAGCGCCGCGATGAGCAGGGCCGAGCAGCCGAAGTCGCGCTGCGCCGCCCGCACGCCGGCTGTCAGCCCTTCCAGCTGGACCCGGTAGGGCACGCCGGTCGGCAGGTAGTACTGCGGGTTGAAGGACATCTCCACGTGCCGCGCGCCGCTGCGGGCGGCGTCCTCGACTGCCTCGTAGGCCACGCGCTCGAACTCGGCGGCGCTGCACACCGCCTGCGCTCCCAGGCGCAGCACGTCGATGAAATCGTAGAAGTCGCGATAGCTGTAGAGCCGTTCGACCGTTCGCGGCAACTGCAGCCCATGGCGCCGGGCGAACTCGGCCAGCGTGGCCGGGCGCAGCGTTCCGGCCAGGTGCATGTGCAGGTCCACCTTGGGCAGCCGCCGCACGATGGAGGCGGACACGGTGCGCGTCGATGCAGTGGGAGCGGCGGAAGTGGAGGTCATGGGCCGAACCTTATCGGCCGGCGGCGTGGCGGGCCAGCGCTCGGGTGTGCTGGCGCTCATGACAGCGCTGTTATGCCCCGGGCGCCCCCGGACGGGGCTGGGCTGGTCAATCCGGCGGACGCTGCGCCAGCGCGCGGGCCGCGGCCACGATCTCCTCGCGCAGCCAGCGCATGGCCTGATTCTTGTGCGTTCGCTCGTGCCACACCAGCCGGTAGCGCATCGGCGCGATGCGCGCCGGAAAGGGGACGATGGCCAGGTCGTATTCGCGCGCGAAGTCCTCGGCCAGCAGGCGCCCGGTGGTGAAGACCAGGTCGGTGGCAGCGAGCACGGCCGGCGCCAGGCTGAGGAACTGGGTGCGCACCGCCGTGTGTATCGGCACCCCCACCTCGGCCAGCTGGTTGTCGATGACGCTGCCCTGCCCAGGCACGTGCTCCAGCGAGGTGAAGTGCCGGGCGCGCCGGAAGTCTTCCAGCGTCATGTCGCCGCCGGCCAGCGGATGGCCGCGCCGCATCAGGCATACCAGCTTCTCGCTCAGCAGGCCGCTCGCGCGCAAGTGCGCGGGCAGCTCCGGCCACACGGTGATCACCATGTCCACCTCGCCATCGGCCAGCTGGCGGTAGTGCTCGAAATGCGAGCCCAGGCCGCGCACCACCAGATCGCACTCGGGCGCCTGGCGGTTGACGCGCTCGACCAGGTCGGCAAAGAAGCGCTTGGGCAGAAAGTCGTAGGTGGCGACGCGAAAGCTCAACCGCAGCTCGCGCGGCGAGGTGGGCATGGCCTGGGAGGTCAGCAGCGACATGTCGGCCAGGATGCGCCGGGTGGGCGCGGCCAGGGCCTGGGCGCGTTCGGTCAGCACCATGCGGTTGCCTGCGCGCACCAGCAAGTCGTCGCCAGTCAGCTGGCGCAGCACCCGCAGGTGGCGGCTCATGGCCGACTGCGCGATGCCGAGCTTGCCGGCCGCCTTCGACACGCTGGCCTCGGTCAACAGCGCGTAGAGCGATCGCAGCAGGGGTTCGTCGAGACGCCGTACGCCGTCGTCACCGGCAGAAGAAGTGGCAGCCACAGCCCGCAGTGTGCCGCAACCCGACGCACAGGGATTACCCGAGCGCACGCCGCGATTCGTCGGAACTTGATTGCGGTCAAGAGCGTTTGCGAGGCCGCGTCCGACAGTCGCTCCTGATTGCTCCACATCGGCCGGCGGCTCACAGTCGCCGCGCTCCACGACAACACAGGAGACTTCATGAACCGGCCCACGATCTCGATCGCTGCTGCTTCCCATCCCGCGATCGCAACGCCCACCGACCTCCGCGCCGCCGCCGCCCACCGATCGCAGACCTACCGATGGGGCCAGCTGCTGATCGGCATCGTTTGCATGGCGATGATCGCCAACCTGCAGTACGGCTGGACGCTCTTCGTCAACCCGATCGCCGACAAGCATGGCTGGAGCCGCGCCGCGATCCAGGTCGCGTTCACCATCTTCGTGCTCACCGAGACCTGGCTGGTGCCCATCGAAGGCTACCTGGTCGACCGCTTCGGCCCGCGGCCGGTGGTGCTGGTGGGCGGCGTGCTGTGCGGCATCGGATGGGTGCTGAACTCCGTCGCCTCTTCGCTGCCCGCGCTGTACATCGCCGCGGCGATCGGCGGCATCGGCGCCGGCGCGGTGTACGGCACCTGCGTGGGCAATGCGCTCAAGTGGTTTCCGGATCGGCGCGGTCTCGCGGCGGGCATGACCGCGGCCGGCTTCGGCGCGGGCTCGGCCCTCACCATCATCCCGATCTCGTCGATGATCCAATCGCACGGCTACGAAACAGCCTTCCTTTACTTCGGCATCGGCCAGGGCCTGATCGTCTTCCTGCTGGGCTGGGTGCTGACCCGGCCGCCCGAGCATGCCAAGGCCTCGGACAGCCGCAACGTGCAGCAGACGCGGCGCGACTATGCGCCCTCCGAGGTGCTGCGCTCGCCGGTCTTCTGGGTGATGTACGCGATGTTCGTGATGGTGGCCGCCGGCGGCCTGATGGCCACCGCCCAGCTCGCGCCGATCGCCAAGGACTTCAAGATCATCGACGTGCCGGTCAACATCATGGGCCTGGTGCTGCCTGCACTGACCTTCGCGCTGGCCATCGACCGCGTGCTCAACGGATTGACGCGGCCCTTCTTCGGCTGGGTCTCCGACAGGATCGGACGCGAGCAGACCATGTTCATCGCCTTCGCGCTGGAGTCGGTCGGCATCCTGGCGCTCTACCACTACGGCCACAACCCGATCCTCTTCGTCGTGCTGACCGGCCTGGTGTTCTTTGCCTGGGGTGAGATCTACAGCCTTTTCCCTTCCACCTGCGCCGACACCTTCGGCGGCAAGTACGCCGCCTCCAATGCAGGCATGCTCTACACCGCCAAGGGCACGGCCTCGCTGCTGGTGCCGCTGTCCAGCGTGCTGGCCGCCGCGACGGGGAGCTGGCAGGCCGTGTTCATCGCCGCGAGCGCGGTGAACGCGGTGGCGGCGCTGATGGCGTGGTTCGTGCTGCGGCCGATGCGGCGCAGGCATATCGAGGGCAGCCGGCACGCCTAGCCTGGCAGCCATCGAGGGGCCCGCAGCGCGCAGAGCATCCCTACATCGTCCAACGCTTCGAGCGCACGTCGATGGGTTGCGGCCGCAAGTTCCGCAGATCTAGCGCGAATCGGCTTTTCACAAACTTGACCGGCGTCAAGTGCCATCGGGGCCGAGTTCCTCGACAGTGCGCCTGTCATGAACCCTCACGCCACCACCCCGGGACCGATGGCTGCCGAAGCGGCCCGGGCGCATGCCCATAGCCGTCCCGAATCGCCCGATTCCCCGAATAAATTGGACTGCTCTTGCGGCCTTGCCGACACTGGCCCCGCACCCTGGGTGCGCCGACGATGAACGCCATGGAAACACACTCTTTCGCCGCCACCGTGCAAGCCGTATTGGCGCGTCGCATGGACCAGCCCGGCGCGCTGCTGCCGATCCTGCACGATCTGCAGGACACGCTGGGCCACATCCCCGCCGACGCGGTGCCGGAGATCGCCGGTGCACTGAACCTGTCGCGCGCGGAGGTGCATGGCGTCATCACCTATTACCACCACTTCCGCGCCGAGCCCGCGGGGCGCCGCGTGATCCGGATCTGCCGCGCCGAGGCCTGTCAGTCCATGGGTGCCGATGCATTGCTGGCGCATGCCGAACTGCGACTCGGATGTGGCGTGCACGGCACGACGGCGGATGGGGCCTTCACGCTCGAGCCCGTCTTCTGCCTGGGCCTGTGCGCCTCGTCGCCCGCGATGGCGATCGACGACGAGGTGCACGCGCGCGTGACGCCGAAGGTATTCGATGCACTCGTCGCGCCGGACGTCGCGCAGGAAGAGGAGGGCGCGCCATGAGCATCACCGTCTACGTGCCGCGCGATAGCGCGGCGCTCGCGGCCGGCGCGGAGCGTGTGGCGCGCCGCATCGCCGCCGAAGCCTCGGCGCGCGGCCTCGATGTGCGCATCGTGCGCAACGGTTCGCGCGGCCTGTTCTGGCTGGAGCCGCTGGTCGAGGTGGCGACGCCCGCCGGGCGCATCGCCTACGGGCCGGTCGCGGCGGCGGACGTGCCCGCCCTCTTCGACGTCGGCTTCCTGCAGGGCGCGCCGCACGCGCTGCACCTCGGGCCGACCGAGGAGATCCCGTACCTGAAGAAGCAGGAGCGCCTGACCTTCGCCCGAATGGGCATCACCGATCCCCTGTCGATCGCCGACTACGAGGCCCACGAGGGCTATGCCGGCCTGCGGCGCGCGCTGTCGATGGCGCCGGCCGAGGTGGTGCAGGAGTTGCTGGACTCGGGTCTGCGTGGCCGCGGCGGCGCGGCCTTTCCGGCGGGCATCAAGTGGCAGACCGTGCTGGGCACCGAGGCGCCGCAGAAGTACGTGGTCTGCAATGCCGACGAGGGCGACTCCGGCACCTTCTCGGACCGCATGACCATGGAGGGCGACCCCTTCATGCTGATCGAGGGCATGACCATTGCCGGAATCGCCACCGGCGCGACGCAGGGCTACGTCTACGTACGCTCGGAGTACCCGCATGCGATCGCCGCGATGAACGAAGCGATCGCCCGGTCCGAGGCAGCGGGCTACCTGGGCGAAGACATCCTCGCTTCGGGCCGCGCCTTCCGCCTGGAAGTGCGCAAGGGCGCCGGCTCGTACGTGTGCGGCGAGGAGACGGCGCTGCTCGAAAGCATCGAGGGCAGGCGCGGGGTGGTGCGCGCCAAGCCGCCGCTGCCGGCCATCGCGGGTCTGTTCGGCCAGCCGACCTTGATCAACAACGTGATCACGCTGGCCAGCGTGCCGCTGATCCTGTCCCGCGGCGCGGCCTTCTACCGCGACTACGGCGTGGGCCGCTCGCGCGGCACGCTGCCGATGCAGTTGGCCGGCAACATCAAGCATGGCGGGCTGGTGGAGAAGGCCTTCGGGGTCACGCTGCGCGAACTGCTCTACGACTATGGCGGCGGCTCGGCCTCGGGGCGTCCGATCAAGGCGGTGCAGGTGGGCGGGCCGCTGGGTGCGTACCTGCCGGAATCGAAGTGGGACCTGCCCCTGGACTACGAGGCCTATGCCGCGGTCGGCGGCACCGTCGGCCACGGCGGCATCGTGGTGCACGACGACACGGCCGACCTCTCGAAGCTGGCGCGCTACGCGATGGAGTTCTGCGCCATCGAGTCCTGCGGCAAGTGCACGCCCTGCCGCATCGGCTCGACCCGCGGCGTGGAGGTGATCGACAGGATCCGCGCCGACCGGAACCGGCCGCAGCAGGTGATGCTGTTGCGCGACCTGTGCGACACGATGGTCCACGGCTCGCTGTGCGCGATGGGCGGGATGACGCCGTTCCCCGTGCTGTCCGCGCTGGATCATTTCCCCGAGGACTTCGGCCTCGTCGTGCCCGATCGCCAGGCCGCTTGAAATGACGCTCATCCCCGTTGCTTGCCCACTTCGTCACGCCCGCCCCTTGGCGGTTGCAAGGAATGCACCATGCTTGACCACCTGAAAGAAGCCGACCGGGGCACGCCCAAGCGCGAGTCCGAGCGCGAGGTCACGCTGGAGATCGACGGCCAGCAGGTCACCGTGCCCGCGGGCACTTCGCTGATGCGCGCGGCCGTGGATGCCGGCATCCGCGTGCCCAAGCTGTGCGCCACCGACAGCCTGGAGCCCTTCGGCTCCTGCCGCCTGTGCCTGGTCGAGATCGAAGGCCGCCGGGGCTTCCCGGCGTCCTGCACCACGCCGGCCGAGCCCGGCATGAAGGTCAGAACGCAGACGCCGAGGCTGCAGGAGCTGCGCAAAGGCGTGATGGAGCTCTACATCTCCGACCATCCGCTGGACTGCCTCACCTGCTCGGCCAACGGCAACTGCGAGCTGCAGGACATGGCGGGCGTGACCGGGCTGCGCAACGTGCGCTACGGCTTCGAGGGTGCCAACCACTTGAACAGCAGGAAGGACGAGTCCAACCCGTACTTCAGCTACGACCCGTCCAAGTGCATCGTTTGCAACCGCTGCGTGCGCGCGTGCGAGGAGACGCAGGGCACATTTGCATTGACGATCAGCGGCCGCGGCTTCGAATCGCGCGTCTCGCCGGGGCAGGACCAGCCATTCATGGCCTCCGAGTGCGTGAGCTGCGGCGCCTGCGTCGAGGCCTGCCCCACCGCCACGCTGCAGGAAAAGTCGGTGATCTGGCTGGGCCAGCCCGAGCACAGCGTGATCACCACCTGCGCCTACTGCGGCGTGGGCTGCGCCTTCAAGGCCGAGATGAAGGGCAACGAGGTGGTGCGCATGGTTCCGTGGAAGGAAGGCAAGGCCAACGAGGGCCATTCCTGCGTGAAGGGCCGCTTCGCCTGGGGCTATGCCACGCACCAGGACCGCATGCTCAAGCCGATGATCCGCAAGAAAATCACCGACCCGTGGCAGGAGGTGAGCTGGGACGAGGCCATCCACTACGCGGCGAGCGAGTTCAAGCGCCTGCAGGCCAAGTACGGCCGCGAGGCGATCGGCGGCATCACCTCCTCGCGCTGCACCAACGAGGAGACCTACCTGGTGCAGAAGCTGGTGCGCGCCGGCTTCGGCAACAACAACGTCGATACCTGCGCCCGCGTGTGCCATTCGCCCACCGGCTACGGGCTGAAGCAGACGCTGGGCGAATCGGCCGGCACGCAGACCTTCAAGTCGGTGGAGCAGGCCGACGTGATCATGGTGATCGGCGCCAACCCGACCGACGGCCACCCGGTCTTTGCCTCGCGCATGAAGAAGCGCCTGCGCGAGGGAGCGAAGCTCATCGTGGTCGACCCGCGCCGCATCGACATGGTGAAGTCGCCGCACATCCGGGCCGCCCACCACCTGCAGCTCAAGCCCGGCACCAACGTGGCGGTGATCACCGCCATGGCGCACGTGATCGCCACCGAGGGGCTGATCGCGCAGGACTACGTGACCGAGCGCTGCGAGCCCGCCTCATTCGCGGAGTGGCACGCCTTCGTCTCGAAGGCCGAGAACTCGCCGGAGGCTACCGAAGAGGCGACGGGCGTGCCGGCCGCCGAGCTGCGCGCCGCAGCGCGCCTCTATGCCACCGCCGGCAACGGCGCCATCTACTACGGCCTGGGGGTCACCGAGCACAGCCAGGGCTCGACCATGGTGATGGGCATCGCCAACCTCGCCATGGCCACCGGCAACGTCGGTCGCGAGGGTGTGGGCGTCAATCCGCTGCGAGGCCAGAACAACGTGCAGGGCTCCTGCGACATGGGCTCCTTCCCGCACGAGTTGCCGGGCTACCGGCACGTGTCGGACAGCATCGCGCGCGCTTCCTTCGAGGCCGCCTGGGGCGTGCGCATCGACCCCGAGCCGGGACTGCGCATTCCGAACATGTTCGATGCCGCGATCGGCGGCAGCTTCAAGGGTTTGTACTGCGAGGGCGAGGACATCGTGCAGTCGGACCCGAACACGCAGCACGTGGCCGCGGCCATGATGGCGATGGAATGCGTGGTGGTGCAGGACCTGTTCCTCAACGAGACCGCCAAGTACGCGCACGTGTTCCTGCCCGGCTCCTCCTTCATGGAAAAGGACGGGACCTTCACCAACGCCGAGCGCCGCATCTCGCGCGTGCGCAAGCTCATGCCGCCCAAGGCCGGCTATGCCGACTGGGAAGTGACGGTGAAGCTGGCGCAGGCCCTCGGCTATCCGATGGACTACGCGAGCCCCGAGGAGATCATGGACGAGATCGCGGCGCTGACGCCCACCTTCCACGGCGTGAGCTACAAGCGGCTGGACGAGCTCGGCAGCATCCAGTGGCCCTGCAACGAGGACGCGCCCGAGGGCACGCCCACCATGCACATCGACCGCTTCGTGCGCGGCAAGGGCCGCTTCGTCGTCACGCAGTACGTCGCCACCGACGAGAAGGTGACGCGCAAGTTCCCGCTGCTGCTGACCACCGGCCGCATCCTGTCGCAGTACAACGTGGGCGCGCAGACCCGCCGCACCGAGAACAACCAGTGGCACAGCGAGGACCGGCTGGAAATCCATCCGCACGACGCCGAGGAGCGCGGCATCCGGGACGACGACTGGGTCGGCATCCAGAGCCGTGCCGGCGAGACGGTACTGCGCGCCACCGTGTCCGGGCGCATGCAGCCGGGCGTGGTCTACACCACCTTCCATTTCCCGGAGTCGGGCGCCAATGTCATCACCACCGACAACTCGGACTGGGCCACCAACTGCCCCGAGTACAAGGTCACGGCGGTGCAGGTCCTGCCGGTGATGCAGCCCTCCGCCTGGCAGCAGGAGTACAGCCGCTTCAACCGCCGGCAGCAGGAACTGCTGACGCAGGGCGCCGGGACGGTGCCTGCCAAGTAAGCTCGAAGAGGAACCCGATGAGCATCGCCGCCGCCTCGCCCTGCGCCGTCACCTTCGCCGATGCGCCCGCCTGCGAGGGCGCCCTGCTGCTGCCGGTGCGCGGCGTGCGCGGCGGACTGGCCTTCGCCGTGCAGGACTGGGTCGCGCAGGAGGTGCCCGTGGCGCTGGAGTTCAACGGCATCTCGCACGCGGTGATGCTGGCGACGCCGATGGACCTGGAGGATTTCGCGCTCGGCTTCTCGCTCACCGAGGGCATCCTCGACGGGGCGCACGAACTCTACGGGGTGGAGGCCGAGCCTTCGGAGCAAGGCATCACCGTCCGCCTGGAGGTGGCCGGCGCCGCCTTCGCGCGCCTCAAGCAGAAGCGCCGCTCGATGGCCGGGCGCACCGGCTGCGGACTGTGCGGCACCGAGAGCCTGGCCCATGTGTCGCGCGCGCTGCCAGTGCTGGACGACGGCGCGCCGATCGACCGCCGCGCGATCGCGAAGGCCATGGCGCGGCTGCAGGCGCAGCAGACCCTGCAGCAGGCCACGGGTGCGGTGCATGCCGCCGCCTGGTGCTCGGCGCAGGGCGAGGTGGTGCTGCTGCGCGAGGACGTCGGCCGCCACAACGCGCTCGACAAGCTGGTGGGCGCGCTGGCCTCCGCCGAGGTCGAGGCGGCGGGCGGCTTCATCGCGGTCACCAGCCGCGCGAGCTTCGAGATGGTGCAGAAGACGGCGATGGCCGGCGTGCCCCTCCTCGCGGCCGTCTCGGCGCCCACCTCCTTCGCGGTCGCGACCGCCGAGCGCGCGCGGCTCACGCTGGTGGGCTTCGCGCGCAAGGACGACCTGGTGGTCTACTGCCGTCCCGAGCGGCTCCGGAACTGAAAGCCGAACATGCACGACCCGACCGTCCAATTGGTCAAGATGGCCAACCAGATCGGCAGCTTTTTCCAGGCTCAGACGCCCGACGATTCGGTGGCCGCGCGGCAGGCGATTGCGGGGCACCTCAAGTCTTTCTGGGCGCCCAGCATGCGGCGCCAACTGATCGGCGAGCTCGATGCGGGCGGTGCTGGCGACCTGATGCCGATCGTGGCATCGGCCATGCGCAGCCACCGGGACAGGCTAGCTAGCCCGTGAGCAGCTTGGCGCGCTCCACGTGCGCGTGGTGTGATTTGAGCAGCGCCTCGTAGAGCAGGCACAGCGGCATGGCAACGAACACCATGCCCGCGACGTAGATGACCAGGCTGGTCACCGGGAATGTGGGCCCGTCCCAGTAGGGGATCGAGGCCGCCGCGGCGCCCAGCGCGATGATCGCGATCACGGCCGTCAGCACGTGGCGCGTCCAGGTCGTCTGCCGGTAGCCGCGCGGGTCGTAGCGCCGGCAGTCCTGCTGGGAGTCTTCGCACTTGTCCGCGTGGTCGTCCATGGTCTTTCCTCGCTCGGTTGACGCGCCGGGACGATTCTTAGCACGCGGCCGGACGCAGGGTCAATTCGTGTGCACCCCATGCAGAGCCGTGCCACACAATCGAGGACTTCGCCAACTGAAGTGAGAAACCGATGACATCACCCGTCGGCCTGATCGGCCTCGGCGCCATGGGCGCCGGTATCGCGGCCACCTTGCGCCACCGCGGCTACGAACTGCACGTCTGCGATGCGCGGCCCGGCGTTGCGGCGGCCTTCGCGGAACAGGGCGGCGTCGCCTGCGACAGTCCCGCGCAGGTTGCGGCGGCCTGCGAGGTCCTGGTCTCGGTGGTCGTCAATGCGCTGCAGACCGAGGACGTGCTGTTCGGCGATCAGGGCGCGGCCGCTGCCATGAAGCCCGGCAGCGTGTTCGTGATGTGTTCCACGGTGGACCCGAACTGGTCGATCGCGCTCGAAGGGCGGCTGGCGGCCCTCGGCCTCCACTACATCGACGCGCCCATTTCGGGCGGCGCGGGCAAGGCCGCCAGCGGCCAGATGACCATGATGACCGCCGCCCGCCCCGAAGCCTACGACAAGGCCGGCGCCGTGCTGGAAGCCATGGCCGGCAAGGTCTACCGCCTGGGCGACCGGGCCGGGGCAGGCAGCAAGGTCAAGATCATCAACCAGCTTCTGGCCGGCGTGCACATCGCGGCCGCCGCCGAGGCCATGGCACTGGGGCTGCGCGAGGGCGTGTCGCCCGAGGCGCTGTACGAGGTCATCACCCACAGCGCGGGCAACAGCTGGATGTTCGAGAACCGCATGGCCCACGTGCTGGCGGGCGACTACACGCCGCTGTCGGCGGTGGACATCTTCGTCAAAGACCTGGGGCTGGTGCTCGACACCGCGCGTGCCACCAAGTTTCCGCTGCCGCTGGCCTCCACCGCGCACCAGATGTTCATGCAGGCCTCGGCCGCCGGCTTCGCGCGCGAGGACGACAGTGCCGTGATCAAGATCTTCCCCGGCATCGAACTGCCTTCCGCCACTTCCGACGAGAAGAAGCCATGACCCTGCTGCTGGGCTGCATCGCCGACGATTTCACCGGTGCGACCGACCTCGCCAACAACCTCGTGCGCGCCGGCATGCGCGTGGTGCAGACCATCGGCGTGCCGGCGCAGCCGCTTGCGGCCGAGGTCGATGCGGTGGTGGTGGCGCTCAAGTCGCGCACCATCGCGCCCGCCGACGCGGTGGCGCAATCGCTCGAGGCGCTGGCCTGGCTGCGGGCACAGGGGGCACGGCAGATCTACTTCAAGTACTGCTCCACCTTCGACAGCACGCCGGCGGGCAACATCGGGCCGGTGACCGAAGCGCTGATGGACGCGCTGGGCTGCGACTTCACCATCGCCACGCCCGCCTTCCCCGACAACAAGCGCACCGTGTTCAAAGGCTATCTCTTCGCCGGCGATGTGCTGCTCAACGAGAGCGGCATGGAGAAGCACCCCCTCACGCCGATGACCGACCCGAACCTGGTGCGTGTCCTGCAGGCGCAGACGAAGCGCCGGGTGGGGCTGATCGACCACAGGGTGGTCGCGCGCGGGGCGGCGGCGATCCTCGAGTGCATTGCCGCGCTGCGGGCCGAGGGCGTGGGCATTGCGATCGTGGATGCGGTCTCGAACGAGGACCTGCTGCGCCTGGGCCCGGCGCTGGCCGGCATGCCGCTGGTCACGGCGGGCTCGGGCGTGGCGATCGGGCTGCCGGCCAACTTCGGCATCGCGCCCTCGGCGAGCGCCGCCGCGCTGCCGGCTTCGGGCGGGCTGGGCGCGGTGGTCTCGGGCAGCTGCTCGCTGGCCACCAACCGGCAGGTGCAGGCCTTCATCGCCGCGGGCCGGCCGGCGCTGGCCATCGACCCGCTGCGCATCGCAGGGGGCGTGGACGTGGCGGCCGAGGCGCTGGCCTGGGCCGAGCCGCTGCTGAAGGATGGGCCGGTGCTGGTCTACTCGACGGCCGGGTCGGACGCGGTGAAGTCGGTGCAAGGGCAGCTCGGCGTCGAGGAGGCCGGCGCGATGGTCGAGCGCACGATCGCCGCGATCGCGCGCGGCCTGGTCGAGCGCGGCGTGCGCCGGCTGGTGGTGGCGGGCGGCGAGACCTCGGGCGCCTGCGTGCAGGCACTGGGCATCGCGCAGATGCAGATCGGCGCGCAGATCGATCCCGGCGTGCCGTGGTGCCATGCCCAGGCCGAGGCGGCGGGCGGCGCGGGGCTGCACATCACGCTGAAATCCGGCAACTTCGGCGGCGACGATTTCTTCACCAAAGCCTTTACATTCCTGGAATGACCGAGAACGACGCGCGCGAAGAGATCTGCCGCGTCGGCCGCAGCCTTTTCGAGCGCGGCTACGTGCACGCCACCGCGGGCAACATCAGCATGCGGCTGGACGACGGCTTCCTGATCACGCCGACCGATGCCTGCCTGGGCTTCCTCGATCCCGCCCGGCTCGCGCGGCTCGACGGGCAGCTCCAGCAGACCGGCGGCGACCGCGCCAGCAAGACCATCGCCCTGCACGCCCGCATCTACGCCGCCGCGACGGCCTTCGACGCCGGCACCCGCTGCGTGATCCACACCCACAGCACGCACTGCGTGGCGCTCACGCTGAGGGCCCCGTCCGAAGAGCTGCTGCCCGCGCTGACGCCCTATTTCGTGATGAAGGTCGGCCACGTGCCGCGCATCCCCTACCACCGCCCCGGCGCGCCCGAGGCGGCCGAGGCGGTGGCGCAGGCCATCCGCCGCTATGGCGAGCGCGGCACCCCGATCCGCGCCGCGATGCTGGAGCGGCTCGGCCCCAATGTCTGGCACGACACGCCGGCCGCGGCCATGGCCGTGCTGGAGGAACTGGAAGAGACCGCCAGGCTTTTCCACATGAGCGCGGGGCACGTGCCTGCGCCCGAAGCCCTGGGCCCGGCCCAGATCGACGAACTGCGCCGGACCTTCGGCGCCCGCTGGTGAGAGCACCCTCATGCCCCGATTCGCCGCCAACCTCTCGATGCTCTATCCCGAGCTCGATTTCCTCGACCGCTTCGAGGCCGCCGCCAAGGATGGCTTCCAAGCGGTCGAGTACCTCTTCCCCTACCCCTACGAACGGCGCGAGCTGAAGGCCCGCCTCTCGGCCAACGGCCTGCAGCAGGTGCTGTTCAACGGCCCACCCGGCGACTGGGAGGGCGGGGAGCGCGGCCTGGCCTGCCTGCCGGGCCGCGAGGCCGAGTTCCGCGAAGGCGTGCTGAAGGCACTGGACTACGCGCAAGCGCTGGACTGCCCCCGCGTGCACCTGATGGCCGGGCTGGTGCCGCCCGGTGTGGAACGCGAGACGGTGCAGCCCACCTACGTCGAGAACCTGCGCTGGGCCGCGGGCGAGGCCGCCAAGGTGGGGCGCGAGCTGCTGATCGAGCCCATCAACACGCGCGACATCCCGCGCTTCTTCCTCAACCGGCAGGACCACGCGCACGAGATCGTGGAAGCGGTGGGTGCGCCCCATCTCAAGGTGCAGATGGACCTGTACCACTGCCAGATCGTCGAGGGCGACGTGGCGATGAAGATCCGCAAGTACCTGCCCACCGGCCGCGTCGGCCATTTCCAGATCGCGGGCGTGCCGGAGCGCCACGAGCCCGACGTCGGCGAGCTGAACCATCCCTACCTGTTCCGCGTGATCGACGAGGTGGCCGCGCAGTGCGGCTGGCAGGGCTGGGTCGGTTGCGAGTACCGGCCGGCGCGCGGTACCGTGGCGGGCGGCACCTCCGACGGGCTGGGCTGGCTGCGCGCGGTGCCTGAAGCATGAGGCTGGAGGCGCTGCGAATCCCGCCGCGGCTGCACGGCTTCGACGGCGGTGGGGCGGAGGTGTTCGACCTGCAGATCGAGGGCGCGCAGGTGGTGGCCGTGGAGCCCAGCCGCCATCCCGCCCGCGGCACGCTGCTGAGCGCGACGGTCGACGCGCACGTCCACCTGGACAAGAACTACACCGTGCGGGAAGTGGGTCCGGCCGAGGGCAATCTTTTCGCCGCCATCCAGCGCATCGCTGTGCACCGCGCCGGCTGGACGGCCGACGGGCTGCGCGCGCGAATGGAACGCGCCCTCGCCGAAGCCTGGCAGGCCGGCACGCGCGCCGTGCGCACGCACCTGGACTGGATCGGCACGGACGCGCCGGCGTCGCTCGCCGTCTTCGAGGAACTGCGCGCTCGCTGGCATGGCCGCGTGGCGCTGCAGTTCGCCTCGCTGGTCCCGCTCGACGCCTATGCCGACGCGGCGGCGGGCGAGCGTATCGCGCAGACCGTGAAGCGCGCCGGCGGCGTGCTGGGCGCCTTCGTCTATCGCAATGAAGGCATCGTCCACAAGCTGGGCCGCGTGTTCGACCTGGCGCAGGCGCACGGGTTGTCGATCGACTTCCACGTGGACGAAGGCCTGGATGCCGACGCCACCGGGCTGCGCAGCATCGCCCAGTTGACCATCGCGCGTGGCCTTCACGGCCGCGTGGTCTGCGGCCATGCCTGTTCGCTGGCCGTCCAGGAGGATGCCTTCGCCCGGGACACGCTGGCCCTGTGCGCGCAGGCCCGCCTGCACCTGGTGGCGCTGCCCACCACCAACCTGTACCTGCAGGGCGCCTGGGACCGCACGCCGGTGCAGCGGGGCATCACCCGCATCCGCGAGGCGGCGGCCGCCGGCGTGCGCCCCAGCCTGGCCACCGACAACGTGCAGGACAGCTTCTATCCCTACGGCGGCTACGACCTGGTCGAGACCTTCGGCCTGGGCGTGCAGATGGCCCACCTGGCACCGGCCGACGACTGGCTGGACACCATCACCCTCAACCCCGCGCGCGCCCTGGGGCTGGAATGGGACGGCCGCATCGCGCCCGGGTGTCCGGCCGACCTGGTGCTGCTGGCCGCACGCGACCCATACGAATTGCTGGACGCGCGCGGCCGCCGACGCACGGTCGTGCGTGCCGGCCGCATCCTGGCGAAGACCGAATGAACATGGGCGCCCCGATGGCCAACTCCGCAGCCGCCAGGCGCGTGGGGGACGTCGTCTTCATGAGCGGCGTGGTCGCCGTCGACCCGGGCACGCGCCGCGTTGTCATGGGCTACGAGGCGCTCGTGGAGGTGGAGGCGACCCTGTCTCTGCCGCAGCACTGAAAAGCCTTTGCATCGCCTGTCGGCCCGTGGCTGTGCCTCGGACGCGGCTCGATGTGGCCTCGTGATGCCCCCCGGAATGAACTAAGTCTCGCGGGAATCTCGCAATTCGTGGCGTTGTGCGCAAGCAGGCGTGGTGCCGATGCGTAATGCCCCTCAACGCGAGGCGGTTTGGCACGTTAATCAAGGCAAGCCCGGGCACGGTTGATGCAAGGCAACCGGTCAAGCAGGATTCACGTGCCGGCGCGTTTGATCAAGGCATTCATTCCTTGCTCTTTTGCAGGAGACGACCATGTCACACAGTTCCACGATGCAGAACGCGGAGGCATTCGAAATCCGCTTTCAATCCTTGTTCCACCAGGGCCGTGCCATGGCCTTCCCCTGCGACAGCACGGGCATGGTCAACCTCGACGCGATGAGCGAGAAGGCCCGCAACAATTACCTTTTCGCGCGCGGCATGATCGGCCGCGAATTCGCGATGCCCTTCGTGCAGCCCCGCGAGCCGCATTGACGCACGTGCCGCCGGCCCTCTTCGCCGCCCAGGGCCTGTGGCGTGCAGGAGACAGATGAACTGGGCACGACGGCCGCATCAGGCCTTGTCCGACAAGGGCCCCCGCCATCGACCGAGAAAACGGGCTTTTCGCCGGCGGCAATGGCATTCGGGCCTGGCTTTGCGGTCCAGCCCCCCCTGCCGGCTTCGCAGGAGCCCACGATGAACGTTCCCTCCCCCGTCCACGCCACGGCCGCATGCGCCGCGTTGACTGCCACCCACCTGCGCGAAGCCGCGCAGGCCCAGGTCGTTCGCGCCTTCCGCGCCCACCTGGGCGGCGGCGCCGATCCGTCCGACGAGAGCCTGGAACTCTTTGCGCGCCTCGCGGTGGCGGAGCAGCGGTTGCGCCGCCGCGCGGGCGAGGCCGCGGCGCCGCGCGTCGCGCACGGGGGCGGGGGGCAATGATGGCTGCGGCCATGATCGTGATGGCCGAGCGACAGAAGCCGGCCGCGGTGGCTTTCGGAAACGTGTTCGACCTCGCGCGCCTGCGCGGCCGGCCGGCCGAGGCCGAGGTCTGCGAAGCGTGCCGGACCATCAACCCGCACCAGGCCTTTTTCTGCAAGGGCTGTGACGGCAAGTTGCCGGCCTACTTCGCGGCTGTGGAAGCGGGCGCGCCTGTCATGCCGGCGGTCGCGGCTGGCGACGACGGCGATCGTGATGAGCGGCGCAGCCGCCTGACCCTGGTCGCCCTCGTGGTGCTGTGGGGCACGGTGACGGCGGTGGCGGCGCTGCAGGTGCACGGGCCGCGGCCGCTGGACCCGGGCATGGCATCGTCGCACTCGCCGCAGCAGGTGGTGGTGCAGGCGGTCGCGGGCCACGTGGCGCCGGAGGGGATCGCTCTGGCCGCTGCCGAGGAGCATGCCGCAGTTGCCGGCCACCCTGCACCGTCCTTGGAGGTGCCGCGCGAGCCGGCGGTCACGTTGACCGCGCGCGAGCGGACGGACCCAGGTGAGCGGGCAGATCCCCAGTCGTCGCGCAAGGCGACGCCGGCGCCAGCCCGACCCGTGCGCAGCCTGGCCGCCGGCCTGCTGGCCCGCTGCGAGGGGCGCAACTTCTTCTCGCGTGCCGTGTGCATGAACAATCTGTGCGCCCGGCCCGAGGCGCGTCGCAGCTCCCAGTGCGCCGAGACCCTGCGCCAGGCGCGGCTGGGCGAAGCGCGGCGCAACCCCCAACTGGCCAGCTGAGGGACAACCCCCGGGCCCGCCCGGGGCCGATGGAGGAGCGGGCTGCGCTACGATGCCGCCGGCGGATGCGCGCGTTGACCGGCGCGGATCCGTGCCCATGAACAATCGCTCCGGCGCGCCGCACCACCGTCGATGAATTCACCCGGTTTGAGCAAGAGGCGAATCGGCCTGAACACCCGCCTGGCGCTCGGCGTGGCGGCCGTGGTCCTGGCGACCACCATCGCGATTGCCACGATTGCGCTGCACCTGGTGAAGACCAGCCTGCAGCAGGCGATCACCAGCGAGCAGCTCGGCCACGTCAGCCTGGTCGCCAATGCGATCGACCAGAAATTCGCGAGCCGGCGGACCCTGCTGGCCGGCTTCGCCGAGAGCGTGCAGACGCGGGACCCGGCGAGCGAACTTCCGATGCAGGACTTCCTCGAACGGCATCCGTCGCTCAGGGATGCTTTCGACAACGTCGCGCTGATCGACCGGGAGGGCGATATGGTTGCCCATCTTGCCGGCATGGAGCAGGTCGGCCGCGTGAACGTGAAGGATCGCCGCTACTTCCAGGACACCCTGGCCTCCGGCACCGGCACGATCTCGGAACCGTATCGCAGCCGGCTGACGGGACTGGCGCAGGTGGCGATCACGGCACCGGTGAAGGACGCCGCCGGGCAGTTGCGCTATGTGGTCGTGGGCTCGATCAACCTGAAGGAGCGCAACATCCTGGGCGAGCTCGCCCAGGTCCGATTCGGGAACTCGGGCTACCTCTTCATCGTGACGCGCGACGGCGTGGTGGTCGACCACCCGCGCAACGAACGCATCCTGAGCCGCGCCGGCGCAGGGGCCGACGACGTGGAGATCGAGCGGGCGAGCGCCGGCTTCCAGGGGGCGACCGAAGGCCGCAGCGCCGAAGGCACCCTCGGGCTCTATGCCTTCCACCCGCTGCGCCAGACCTCCTGGGTGCTGGGCTCGATGTATCCGCGCAAAGAGGCCTTCGCGCGGATCGAGTCCATCGAGTACCTGGCCTGGGGCGGCGCCCTGGCCCTGGCGCTGGCGGCGGGCGCGATCGCGTCGGTGGTGGTGCGGCGCCAGCTCGCACCGCTGACGGCGCTGCACGAGCGCATGCTCGCGGCGCGGACCGACGCCGCGACCGTGGAGCCCGTCATGGCGCCGAGCTACAGGGACGACGAGATCGGCGATCTCGCCTACACCTTCGACCAGCTGATGCGCGAGCAGTGGGCGGGCGAAAAATTTCTGCGCGACGTCACCGACAACATCCCGGTCATGGTGTCGCATGCGGACGCCCAGGGCCGCTACACCTTCGTCAACGCCAGGCTGGCCGAGCGCCTGGGCCGCAGCCGGGCAGACCTCGTCGGCGCCTCCGCGCAGGGCCAGCCAGGCAGCGGCAACTACGCCATCCCCGAGCGCTACCTCCAGCGCGTGATGGCCGGCGATCACGTGACCTTCGAGCGCCGGGGCTCGGTGCGCCAGGGAGAGGCGCCGCGCTTCTTCCAGACCGATCTGATCCCCGACCGCGATGCGGCGGGCGCCGTGCGCGGCTACTACGCGATGACTTCCGACGTCACCGAGCGCAAGCGCATCGAGCTCAGCCTGGCGCACAGCGAGGCGCAGATCCGCCTCATCGCGGACAGCATCCCGGCGCGGGTCTCGCACGTGGATGCGTCGCTGCGCTACACCTTCGTGAACGCGAAGGTCCGCGCCCTGCACAACGACGACGCCCTGGTGGGGAAGTCGATCGCCGAGATGCGCGGCAACGGGGATTTCGGATTGGTCGAGCCCTACTACCGGCGCGCCCTGGCCGGGGAGACGGTGATCGTGGAAAAGCGCGGCGACCCGGCGCTGGGCGTGGGCGACCGCACCTACAAGGCCCACTACATCCCCGACACCGACGACGTGGGCATGGTCCAGGGCGTCTTCGCGATGACCTTCGACATCACCGACGAGGTGAGGGTGCGCAATGCGTTGGCCGAGCAGGAGAAGCGGCTGCGCGACGTCACCGACAACATCCCGGCCCTGGTGGGCTACTTCGACCGCGAGCTGCGCTGCCACTATGCCAACAGCCGCGGCCGGCAGATGGCCGGCCTGGGCGACGGGCCGCTCGACGGCGTGACGTTGTCCTCGGCCATGGGCGACGCGGTGTATGCGCAGCAGGCGCCTTACGTCGCCCAGGTACTGGCCGGCGAAACGGCGCGCTTCCAGGTGGAAGCGCCGCTGTACGACCGGACCGGGCACTTCCAGGTGCACATGACGCCCGACCGCAACCTGCAGGGTGAGGTGCTGGGCTTCTACCTGATGGCCTTCAACGTCACGGCGCTGAAGGAGACGGAGCTGCGCCTGGCCGACAGCGAGATGCGCCTGCGCGCCATCACCGACAACATCCCGGCCCTGATCACCTACATCGACAGCGAAGAGAAGATCACCTTCGCCAACGGCACCTACCGCGAGTGGCTGGGGCTGGACCCCGCGCAGTTGCTGGGCAAGCACATCCGCGAGGTCGCGGGCGAGGAACTGTACCTCGCGCGCAAGGAGCTGGTGGACCGGGCGCTGGCGGGCGAGCGGGTGGAATTCGAGGCGCAGACGCGCAAGGGCGATTTCGACCGGGTGACCCGCGTCATCTACGTGCCGCACATCGGGGCGGACGGGGCGACGCACGGCATCTTCTCGCTGAGCTTCGACGTCACCGCCCTCAAGGCGGTGGAGCGCAAGCTGATGGAGCTGGCGCGCGTCGACACGCTCACCGGGCTGCCGAACCGGCTGGCCTTCAACGAGCACCTGCCGGCCGCCATCAAGCATGCGGCGCGCGCGGGCGGCGGCATGGCGCTCATGTTCCTCGACGTCGACCACTTCAAGTCGATCAACGACACCCTGGGCCATGCGTGCGGGGACGGGGTGCTGGCCGAATATGCGAGGCGGTTGCGTTCCAGCGTTCGCAGCACCGACACCGTGGCGCGCCTGGCGGGCGACGAGTTCGTCGTCGTGCTGGAAGACCTGGACAACCAGGAGGCGGCCGCCACCGTGGCGCGCAAGATCATCCGCCAGATCGGGGGTTCGCCCTTCCGGGTCGATGGCCGCAGCCTCGACATCACGACCAGCATCGGCGTCGTGTTCGCACACGAGGTCGATGCCGGCACGGCGCCCGGCGACCTGCTGGCGCGCGCCGATGTCGCGCTCTACAGTGCGAAGGCGGCGGGACGCAACACATTCGCCTTCGCGCCTGAGCTCTCTTCGACAAGCTGAAAGCTGCGAGCAAGCCCGTCGCGCCGGATTCATTCACAGCTTTTCAAGTACTTTGCTCGCGGGACGGCCCGCCAATGCGCTCGCGGCCGACCTCGCGCGCGCCGGCTTGGCGGGTATGCTGCCGGGGCCCGGAATTTCCGAACACGTTTTCGGGCACAAGACCCGCACAAAGACCCGGACACTCAATGCAGGAGATCGATGCAATGGCATCTGCCGAAGTCGTCACGCCCGAGCAACTCTTGAAGGAAATCGAAGCCCAGAGCCGCATGCCGATCCTGCGCATCGGGCAGGCCCTGATGTCGCTGGGCATGATCACCGACGAGCAGCTGAGCGAGGCGCTTGCCAGGCAGCAGGAGGACCGCGACGTGCCGCTGGGCGAGACCCTGGTCCGCATGGGCGCCGTGACCCGCGCGCAGTTGCAGACCGCGCTGGCGCGCAAGATGGGCTATCCGCTGGTCGACGTGCATGAATTCCCGGCCGCGACCGAGGCGCTGCGCAAGGTCGGTTACGCCGTGGCGCAGCGGCTGCAGGTCATGCCGCTCATGGTCCACGAGGGGCGCCTGATCGTCGCGATCGATGACCCGGCCAGCCGCCGCCCGGCACTGGAGGAGGTCGAATTCAGCGCGCAGATGAAGGTGATCCCGGTGCTCACCCAGGCCCACGACCTGGATGCCGTGCTGCAGAAGGCCTACGAGAAGATCGGCGCGCAGGGCGACAAGCGCGTGGCCGCGTCGGACCCGATGTCCATCGACTTCGACCTGGCCGGCACCACCGAGCTGCTGCAAACGCTGGAGAAGGAGGACCGCAGCGCCGAGGACGAGGCGCCGATCGAGCAGTCGGACAACTCGCTCGTGCGGATGATCAACAGCATGATCCTCGAGGCGCACCGCGAAGGCGTGTCGGACATCCACATCGAGAGCTACCCCGGCCGCGAGAAGACCCGCATCCGCTTCCGCCGCGACGGACGGCTCTACACCTACCTGGAGCTGCCGCCCAATTACCGCAGCGCCATCGTGGCGCGGGTGAAGATCATGTGCGACCTGGACATCAGCGAGAAGCGCAAGCCCCAGGACGGCAAGATCAACTTCTCCAAATTCTCGCCGCAGCACCGCATCGAGCTGCGCGTGGCCACCATCCCCACCAGCAACGGGCTGGAGGACGTGGTAATGCGGATTCTGGCTTCGGCCAAGCCGATCCCGCTGGAACAGCTCGGGCTGTCCAAGCGCAACCTCGAGCGCCTGACGGACGCGATCGATCGCCCCTATGGCATGGTGCTGTGCGTCGGCCCCACCGGCTCGGGCAAGACCACCACGCTGCATTCGGCGCTCATGCACATCAACACGCCGGAGCGCAAGATCTGGACGGCGGAGGACCCGATCGAGATCACGCAGCCGGGCCTGCGGCAGGTGCAGGTCAATCCCCGCATCGACTGGACTTTCGCCAAGGCCCTGCGCGCCTTCGTGCGGGCCGATCCCGACGTGATCATGGTCGGCGAGATCCGCGACGAGGAGACCGCGAAGATGGCGATCGAGGCCTCGCTCACCGGTCACCTCGTGCTTTCCACCCTGCACACGAACAGCGCGCCCGAGACGGTGACGCGGCTGCTCGACATGGGCATGGACCCCTTCAACTTCGCGGATTCGCTGCTGGCCGTGCTGGCGCAGCGGCTGGTGCGTCGCGTCTGCCGGCATTGCAGCCAGAGCCGTCCGGCCAGCCCGGAAGAGATCGACGAGCTGGCGGCCGACTACATGCACGTCGTGCCGACGCAGGACACGCCGGAACGGCGCGAGGCCTTGAAGCAGTCCTGGCTGCGCCAGCATGGCCGCGACGGTGCGCTGCACCTCCACGCGGGCCAGGGCTGCAAGCATTGCGGCGAAACCGGCTTCCGCGGGCGCGTGGGCATCCACGAGCTGATGGTGGTGTCCAGGGGCTTGCGCCGGCTGGTGCAGGAGGGCGCCCGCGCCGAGCAACTGCAGGAAACGGCGCTGCGCGAGGGCATGCGCACCTTGCGGCAGGACGGCATCGAGAAGGTGCTGGCCGGCCTCACGACCATCGACGAAGTGCGCGCGACGAGCAACGCGTAGGCCGGCAGCCGGCGCGCCGGATCAGGCCGCGTCCCAGTCCACCACGGGCAGGGCGCCGATGGTGGGCCGCGCGTACAGGAAGCCCTGGAACAGGTCCACGCCCAGCGCCAGCAGCACCCGGGCCTCGTCGGCCGCCTCCACACCCTCGGCGATCACCTTGATGTCGAGCTCGTCGCAGGTGGTGACGAAGCCTTTGACGATGGCGACCCGCACCGGATCGACGTGGATGTCGCGCACCAGGCTCATGTCGATCTTCACCACGTCGGGCTGGAACGCAGCGAGCAACTCGAAGTTGGCATAGGCGGCACCGAAGTCGTCGATGGCGGACGTGAAGCCATAGCGCCGGAAGACGTGGAAGGACGCCGCCAGGCCGGGCAGGTTGATGACGCGCTCGCCCTCCGTGATCTCGAACATGAGCTGGTTCGCCGGAAAGTTGCAGCGCTTCGCGGTGTCGATGGCGGTGCGGAAGCACTGCTCCTGCCCGGCGATGTCGTTGGGCATCACATTCAGGCTGAGCCTGGACCGCATGCCCAACTGCGCGGCCATCTCGATGGCGCGCACGCGGCAGGCCTCGTGGAAGGCGAAGCGATGCTGCGGCGCCACGCTCGACAGCACCTGGGAGGCGCCTTCTCCCGACAGGCCGCGCACCAGCGCCTCGTGCGCGAAGATGTCGCGCTGCACCGGGTCGACGATGGGCTGGAACGCGATCGTGAACGCCGGCCCGATGGCCGGCCCTGCGGTGGAGGGGGTGGAAATGCCGGAACTCATGGCCAAGGCCTCAAGGGTTCAGTTCGCCGGCGGCCTGCGCCAGCAGCCGCGCCGTCGCCTGGGCAGCGACCTCCAGCCGGCGCACATGCTGCTGCGACAGTTCGACGCTGCGCTCGATCGCGAAGCCGCACAGCGTTCCGTAGATGCTGCCGTCCGGCAGGACCACCGGCACGCTGATGTGCGCGCCGATCGGCCGGGTCACTTCGGGCAGGGGCTGCCGGGTGCGCAGGACACGCAGGTCGCGCACCGCCCTGGGCACGCGGCCGTCGACGACCTGCTGGCAGATGCTGTCTTCCATCGTGTGGGAGTCCCCCACGCGGATGATGCCCATGGCCGGCGCGCTTGCCACGTGCCTGAAGACGCGGCGGCCGTCGACGAATTCGGAGACGAAGAAGACGTCCATGCCGAGTTGCTCGCGGATGAGCTCGAGCATGGAGGAGAGCGCCTGGACCACCAGCGGGCCATCGCAGTCGGGCACCCCGGCGGCGGGCTGCTGTTCGAACCCGATGCCATCTTCGTTGCTTGTATTGCCCATCGTGCCCCTTTGACGCGGACTTGATCCTAATGCGAAGGCGTTCCCTGGGTTGCCACGGCGGCGCAAGTGTGTTGTTCGCGCAACTTCGGGCCGGTGGCGGGCTGCTCGAGGCTTCGCGGGCTGGGCGCCGGGGCAGGTCTTACCATGCGCGCTCTGCCTGCGAATGCCATGACCATCCAGCTGCATCACAAGATCGGTGAACCTGAGGATTGCGACGTGCTGGTGGTTGGCGCAGGGCCTGCGGGCAGCGCCTGCGCGCAGATGCTGGCGCGCGCGGGCGCGGATGTGCTGCTGGTCGATCGCCATGACTTTCCGCGCGAGAAGGTCTGCGGCGACGGGCTGATCCCGGATGCCCACCACGCGCTCGCCCGCCTGGGCGTGCTCGATGCGGTGCTGGCCCGCGCCCGAGCCGCCAGCCACGTGGTCTGCGTGGCGCCGCACGGCCGCCGGCTCGAGGTGCCGGCCAGCCTGGCGGTGCTGCCGCGGCGCGAACTCGACGAGATCGTTCGGCAGGCTGCAATGGCGGCCGGCGCGAGATGGTTGGCGCCGGTGCGCTTCGAAGCGCCGCTGGTCGATGCGAACGGACGCGCGGCGGGTGCCCGGCTGCGCCTGGCCGATGGCAGCGAGCGCCCGCTGCGCGCCCGCTGGACCGTGCTGGCCACGGGCGCGGCAGCGGGCCCATTGGCGGCGGCGGACATGTGCAGCCGGCGCGCGCCCAGCGGCATCGCCCTGCGCGGCTACGTGAGGAACGAGGCGATGGAAGGGCGCATCCGCCAGCTCGAGGTGGTGTGGCACCGCGCCCTGCGCGGCGGCTACGGCTGGATCTTTCCCTGTGGCGATGGGCTGTTCAACATCGGCACCGGTTGGCTGGACAGACCCGCGGGAGGCGGCCCCGCGCCCCATCTGCGCGAGCTTTTCGCCGCATTCGTCCGGGTGCATGCGCCGGCGCGGGAGCTCATGCAGGGCGGCAGCCTGAACGGCGAGCTGAAGGGCGCGCCGCTGCGCTGCTCGCTGGAGGGCGCGCGCGTGTCGCGGCCGGGCCTGCTGGTGACGGGGGAGGCGGCGGGCAGTACCTATTCCTTCACCGGCGAGGGCATCGGCAAGGCGCTGGAGACCGGCATGCTCGCGGCCCGGGCCATCCAGCGTGCCGGTGACGACGCGGCAGTGACGGCGCGATACGACGCGGCGCTGGCAGCATTGAAGCCGCGCTTCGCGGCCTACGCACAGGCCAATCGCATCAACAGCCATCCGTGGATCGCCGATTTCGTGCTCTGGCGCGGCCAACGCGATCCCGGCATCGTGCGCCGGCTCGCCGCCGTGCTGGACGAGAGCTACAGCCCCGACCGCCTGGTGACGGCGCGCGGGCTACTTCGGATGATGTTGCCGGTCCGCTGACGGGACCGGCGTCATTCACGAAGGGGAAGGCGAGGACTCAGCTTCTCAGCGCTTGGCCAGCGTGCCGAGCGCGAACACCGAGTTGGGCGCATTGACCCGCGGCCGCTTCGGCGCCGGCGTGCTGGCCGGCACGCGCTTGACCGCCGGTTGCTCGCTCTCGACCTTCACGCCCTTGGCCAGTTGTTCGAGCACCAGGCTCTGCAGGGTGACCGAGTCCAGGAATTCCACGGTGCGGCGGTTGAGCGAGGCCCAGAGCTCCTCGGTGCTGCAACGGCCGTCGGCGCCGGCATGCGGGTCCTGCTTCTCGGCCGGTTCTTCCTCGATGGAGAACAGGATGTCGGCCACGGTGATGTCGGCCGCCTTGCGCCCCAGAGAGTAGCCGCCGCCCGGCCCGCGCGTGGATTCGACCAGCTTGTGGCGGCGCAGCTTGCCGAACAGCTGTTCCAGGTAGGACAGCGAGATGCGCTGGCGCTGGCTGATGGCGGCGAGGGTCACCGGTCCCGTGCGCTCACGCAGCGCCAGGTCGATCATGGCAGTGACCGCGAAGCGGCCTTTGGTGGTGAGGCGCATGGAAGAAAGTCTTTCCGTTTCGTGTTGTGGAGGTGCGGGCTGCTGTCGTTGTACGGGACGCCGGGTCCCTTTGTTGTGCAGCGGATCATGCCCTGGGAGTCTGAGGGTCGAATTAGGTTCCCCTGGGCAGAGCCGATGCTACCGTGCCCAGCGACGCAGGCCCAGATCGTCCGCCAAGTGGCGGTACGCCTCGATGCGCTGGCGTACGAAGTCCTCCAGCGAGTCCCCGGTCAGGGTGAAGGGATAGAGGCCGTGGCGCTCCCGGAGGGCGGCGTAGCCGGGGCTGGCGACGGCCTGGCGGAAGGCCTCGGTCCAGGCGCGCACTGCAGTCTCGGGGGCGTCGGCGCCGAGGTACAGGCCGCGCACCGTGGGCCAGACCAGGTCGACGCCCTGCTCGCGCGCAGTGGGCACGCCGGCCATGGCCGCGGACAGCCGGGTCTCGGCCAGCACCGCCAGGAAGCGCAGGGGGGCGCCGCCGCCGAGGGCCTGCAGGGCCTCTGCCGCGTCGCCAGGGAACAGGTCCACGTGGCGGCCTTGCAAGGCCGCCAGGGCCTCGCCGCCGCCCTCGAAGGCGACGAAGCGCATCGCCTTGTGGTCGCGGCCGGCGGCGCGCACCAGCAGGGCGGCTTTCATCCAGTCCTGGCTGCCCACGGTGCCGCCGGCGCCGAAGGTCAGGCGCGCCGGGTCCTGGCGCAGGGCGGCGACCAGGTCGCCCAGGGTTTTGAAGGGGGCGTCGCGGTGCACCGCGATCACGCCGTAGTCGGTGCCCAGCGTGGCGATCCAGCGCACCGCCGAGGGCGAATGCGGGCCGAAGCGGCCCTGCGCCAGGTTCAGCAGCGAGCCGCTGGAGAAGGCCACCAAGGTCGCGGGTCCGCCCATCCGGCCGGTCGCGATGCGGTCGAAAGCGACGGCGCCGATGCCGCCCGGCAAATAGCGGCTGACCAGCGGTGGACGCGCGGGCCGCACCGCCTGCAGCGCTTCGCGCGCCAGCGCGCAGCTGAGCTCGAAACCGCCGCCGGGCTTGGCGGGTACCACGCATTCGGCGGGGCCGTACGAAGGATCGTCGCCGGGCGCGGCGGGGCACGGCAGACAGGCGGGCAGGGCCAGCAAGCCGAGCGTCCGCAGCAGCCGGCGGCGGGTGGCGGTGCAAGGCGTGGCGTCCAAGCCCATGGTGGCGTGCGTCATCCCGTCGTCCTGGGCCACCACAGGATCGCATGCAGCCCGCTGCCGGCTTCACGCGCCTCCAGCCGCAGCGCGCCCCGGTGGCGTTCTGCGATGGCGCGCGCGATGGCCAGGCCCAGTCCCGATCCGCCGGCGGTCGCGCGCTGACCGCGCCGGAAGCGCTGGCCCATCGCCGCACGCTCCTCGGCGCCCAGGCCGGGGCCGTTGTCCTCCACGTTGAGGCTGAAGCCCTGGGCATCGGCGGCCGCGAACAGGGTCACGGCGCCGCCTTCCGGCGTGTGAGCCACCGCGTTCGCCACCAGGTTCGCCAGCGCCTCGCGCATGAGGCCGCGGTCGGCCAGTGCGGACTCCGGGGACGCCGTTTGGATGCCCAGGTCGATGCGGCGGGCGCGCGCCTGCGGCAGAAAGGCCAGCGCGACCTCGCGCAGCAGTGCCGCCAGGTCCAGCGGTGCGATGTCCAGTGCCGCGGTGTCGCTGCGGCCCAGCGCCAGCAACTGCTGCGTGGTGCGGGTGGCACGGCCGATCTCGGTGCCCAGCGCGTCCAGCGCCGCCTGCACCTGGGTGCCGTCCTGTTCGCGCCGCGCGTAGTCGGCCTGCATCTGCAGAGTGGTGAGATGGGTGCGCAACTGGTGCGAGGCATCGTCCAGGAACCGGCGCTGCTGCGCCACCAGCGCCTGGGTGCGCGCCATCTGCTGGTTGACCGCCGACACCAGCGGGCGGATGTCGGCCGGCAGGCCGTCCTCGGCGATCGGCGCCAGGTCCTCAGGACTGCGCGTCTGCACCTCGCGCGCAAGGCGCGCCAGCGGGCGCAGCGCGGTCGCGAGCGCGGCGGCGGTGCAGCACACCAGCAGGACCAGCACCAAGGCGTCCCGCAGCACCGCGCGCTGCACGAATCGACGGGTGAATTCCTGGCGCGAACGCGTGCTTTCGCCCACCTGGACCATCACGCTGCGTGCTTCGCTGCCGGACGGGGCGCGCTCCAGGGCGCGCCGGTAGGCGGCGAAGCGCACCGGCTCGCCGAAGTAGGGCGCGTCGTAGAACACCGGGTGGCCGGTGGCCAGCGTGCCAGGCGGACCCGGCAGGTCCGCACTGCCCAGCTCCACCAGCCCGTCGGAGGTGGCGACGCGAAAGTAGACCTGCCCGCTGGCCGTGAGCTCGAAGAACTCGAACATGCGGTAGGGCAACTCGACCGAGAGCCCGCCCGAGGCGGTCGAGATGTTGGCGTCGATGGATTTGAGCGCGCCCAGCAGCGAGCGGTCGTAGGCCGAATCCGCTGCCTCGAGCGCGTCGTGCCGGGTCATCCACAGCTCGAGCGCGGTGACCAGCACCAGCATCGGCAGCAGGAGCCAGGCCAGGCGCCGCCAGAGGCTGGCCTCGCGCAGCCAGTCAAGCGGCTTCCAGCGCATAGCCCAGGCCGCGCAGGGTCGTGATGCCGACGCCGCGGCCTTCCAGGCGCTTGCGCAGGCGATGGATGATCACCTCGACCGCTTCCGGCTGCACGTCGGCCTCGTCGGAGAACACGCGTTCCAGGATCTGCTGCTTGGAGAAAGGCTCGCCGCTGCGCTGCACCAGCACCTTCAGCACCGCCTGCTCGCGCGGTGACAGGGGCAGCGGCTCGCCGTGCAGCAGGAACTGCCGGCGCGCCGCGTCGTAGGCCAGCGGGCCGCAGGCCAGGCGCGGATGCTCGGTGCCGCGGGCGCGCCGCACCAGCGCATGCAGCCGGGCCTCCAGCTCGGCCAGCGCGAAGGGCTTGGCCAGGAAGTCGTCGGCGCCGGCGTTGAGCGAGCGCACCCGCTCGTCCACCGAGTCGCTGGCCGTGAGGATCAGCGCCGGCAGCCGCTGGTCGCGCGCGCGCAGGCGCTGCAGCACCGCGTGGCCGTCCAGGCCGGGGAGGCCCAGGTCGAGCACCAGTGCGTCGTGGTCGCTCTGCTGCAGGGCGCGGTCCGCCAGCCGGCCGTCGTCCACCCAGTCGACCTGGATGCCGGCATGCTCCAGCGCCTTGCACAGCCAGGTGCCCAGCGCGTGTTCGTCTTCGGCCAGGAGGATGCGCATGGCGCGATGCTACGTCGCTCAATCGGGCTTGATGTTGGCCCGGGCGATGACCTTCTTCCAGCGGGTCTGCTCGCTGGCGATGAACTTCGCGAACTGCTCCGGCGTGTCGCCGATCGATTCGGCGGCGTCGCCCTTGAGCCGCTCCAGCGCGGCGGGCGCCTTCACCGCCTTCATGGACTCGGCCGACAGCTTGGCGATGTTCCCGGGCGTCATGTTGGCCGGCGCCAGCAGGCCGTACCACTGCGTCATCTCGAAGCCGGGGAAGCCCTGCTCGGCCACCGTCGGCACGTCCGGCAACTGCGGCAGGCGCTGGGTCGAGCCGGTGGCGACGCAGCGCAGCCGGCCGGCCTTGATGAAAGGGAGGACCGCCGCCGCGCCGACGGCCGAGGCGTCCAGCCTTCCGGCCATCAGGTCGGTCAGCATCGGGCCGGTGCCGCGGTAGGGCACGTGCAGCATGAAGATGTTGGAGGTCATCTTCAGGTACTCGAAAGCCAGGTGGCCGGCGCTGCCGTTGCCGGCCGAGCCGTAGCTCAGCTTCCCGGGCTTGCTCTGCGCGTAGGCGATCAGCTCGCGCAGGTTCTTTGCCGGCACATCGGGGTGCACCACGTAGAGGCTGGGCACCTTGGCCAGCAGGCTGACCGGCTTGAAGTCCTTGTTCGCGTCGTACGGCAGCTTGTCGAAGATGTACGGGTTGACCGCCAGCGTGCCGATGTGGCCGAGGATCAGCGTGTGCTGGTCGTCGGCACGGGCCACCTCCGCCATCGCGATGTTGCCGGCGGCGCCGGGCTTGTTCTCGACGAACACGCTCTGGCCCAGCGTGCGCGACAGCTCGGCGGCCACCGAGCGGGCCACGATCTCGGAACTGCCGCCCGGCGCGAAGGGGACGACGAAGCGCACCGGCTTGCTCGGCCAGGCGGCCTGCGCCGGCGCGATGCGCGGCCAGGCGGCGGCGAGGCCGAGTGCGCCCGCCATGCCCAGCAGGCGGCGGCGGGTGGCCGGGGTTTCAGGGAAAGAGGGCGCGGGCCCGGCGGGCTGCGGATCGTGCATGGTTGTCTCCATCGGTCGTGCTCGGAAGGTACCGATGGTGCCCTGCCCCAGCTTTCATGAAGCTGTCGGTCGGCCTCAGCGCTTGACCACGTAGCGCGTCACGACCGGCGTCGTCTCGCCCTGGTGGAAGGCCAGGCGGCGCTCGCGCAGCGCCATGTCGGCCGCGGTGGCGCGGTGGAAGCGGCGCAGGTGCTCGGTCCAGGATTCGTCGACGATCTCTTCCAGGTAGCGGCCCGGCTCGGCGATGTCGTGCAGCAGCTCCCAGCCGATCGCGCCTTGTCCCAGGCGCGCGCGGCGGGTCTGTTGCATGACCACGTGGAAGGCGGCGGCGCGGGCCGGGTCGATCAGGTACTCGATGGTGACCACCACGCGGCCGTCCTCGCCGGGGGCCTCGGCCGGCGGGCCCTTGGCCCAGCCCTTGCGCGCGGGGGTGGTGTCTTCGTCCTCGCCGACATGGTCGGTCACGTAGCGGATGGCCAGCATCATGCTCAGGCTGCCGCTGACCGCGGCGACGCCCAGGGTGAGGTGGAGCGAAGACAGCTCCGCCACCTGCCCCCAGAGCGCCGCCCCGAAGGCGCTGGCGCCCATGATCGCCATCTGGTAGATCGACATGCCGCGCGCGCGCACCCAGTCGGGCAGCGCCAGCTGGGCCGAGACGGACAGCGAGTTTGCCGTGGTGATCCAGGCCATGCCCCCGCAGAACATCGCCGGCACCGCGATCCAGGCGTTGGGCGCCACCGCCATCACCGCCGTGGCGGCGGACTGCAGCAGCGCGCCGCGCAGCACCAGCTGGTCGCGGGACAAGGCCTGGCGCATCCGCGGCAGGAACATCACCGCGGTGATGGCACCGGCGCCCATGGCCGCCAGCAGCAGCGTGAAGGTGCCGGCCCCGCCGCCTTGCAGGTTGCGCGCCAGCAGCGGCAGCAGCGCCAGCAGCGCGGTCGAATGCAGGAAGAAGATCGCGATGCGGGTGAGCACCGCGCGCATGCGCTGCGACTGGCGTACGAATTGCACGCCCACGCGCATGGCGCTGATCAGGCGCTCACGGCCCAGGGGGTTGGGCTTGTGCTCGCGCCGCCAGCGCATCACGATGAAGCCCGAGGCCACGCACAGCACCGCGTTGAGGCCGAACACCCAGACCGAGCCTGCGCCCGCGATCAGCGTGCCGGCCAGCAGCGGCCCGACGATGCGCGAGGCGTTCATCGCCAGTCCGTTGAGGCCCAGCGCCGCCGGCAGGTGCGTGCGCGGCACGAGCTCGGGAACGATGGCCGAGAACACCGGCCACCGCAGCGCCAGGCCGATGCCGTTGGCGAAGGTCAGGGCCAGAAGCAGCGGCGCGTTCATCCAATCCATCACGACCGCGCCGCACAGGACGATGGCGGTGCCGGCCAGCCAGAACTGGGTCGCCACCAGCCAGCGCCGCCGGTCCAGGATGTCGGCCAGGGCGCCGCTGGGCAGGCCCAGCAGGAACACCGGCAAGGTGGAGGCCGACTGCACCAGAGCGACCCACATCGGCGAGGTGGTCAGCGAGGTCATCATCCAGGCGGCCGCCACGTCGTTCATCCACATGCAGATGTTGGCCACCAGCCAAGTGCTCCAGAGCATTCGGAACACCGGCAGCCTGAGCGGTTCGAGTGGGCCGATGCGCGGCGGCGGCACGCGCGTCTGGACGGGGCTTTCTTCCGGAGAAATCGGGGGCATGGGCCGGCTATTGTCCTGTGCCCGCGCGGCCGGACTTGCCGGTCTTTTTCACCAGGTGGCCCAGTGGCAACGCGCGGCTGGCCTTCACCTCGCCCAGCGAGAAGCTGGTGTGAAGGTCCTTCACGTTGGGCAGGTGCATCAGGCTGTTGAGGGCGAATCGGGAGAAGCCGTCCAGGTCTTCCGCCACCACCTGCAGCTCGAACATGCCGGTGCCGCTGATGTAGTGGCAGGCCACCACCTCGGGCAGCTTGCGGATCGCTTCCTCGATCTTGCGCGTGACTTCGCCGGTGGCGCGGTCGGTGTCCAGCCGCACGAAGGCCAGCACGCCCAGGCCGATCTTGTGGCGGTCGATCTCGGCGTGGTAGCCGCGGATGTACCCGGCTTTTTCGAGCGCCCGCACGCGACGCCAGCACGGGGCGGCCGACAGGCCCACGCGCTGGGACAGCTCGGCATTCGTGAGGCGGGCGTCGGCCTGCAGTTCTTGCAGGATGGCCAGGTCGAACTTGTCAATGCTTTCCATAGGACGGCATCTTAAGCAAGATCCTTTCAGGCAGGGGTCTTGAGCGGGCAAAGAACGCAAACACCTATCAAGGCGCCAGGCATACACTTTGCGAGCATGATGGCCGCGGGGCGATTCGACCCGGACGCCCTCGCCACCCCCACCGCCACGCCCACGAGGCACAGCCACCGGAGACACCGACGATGAACGCACCGCTGCCTGAACACATCCGCAAGGCACTCGAAACGGTCACGCTCGACGACAAATACAGCCTCGACTACGGACGCGCCTTCATGAGCGGCGTCCAGGCTCTGGTCAAGCTGCCCATGTTGCAGCGGATTCGTGACCAGCAGGCCGGCAAGAACACGGCCGGCTTCATCAGCGGCTACCGCGGCTCCCCACTCGGCGGCTACGACCAGGCGCTGTGGAAGGCCAGCAAGTACCTGAAGGAACGGCATATCGTCTTCCAGCCGGGCGTGAACGAGGAACTCGCCGCGACGGCGCTCTGGGGCACCCAGCAACTGGGCTTCGCGCCGCCGGGCACCAACAAGTACGACGGGGTGTTCGGCATCTGGTACGGCAAGGGGCCGGGCGTGGACCGCTGCTCCGATGTCTTCAAGCATGCCAACATGGCCGGCACCACGCCCTGGGGCGGCGTGATCGCGGTGGCTGGTGACGACCATATTTCCAAGAGCTCGACCGCGGCGCACCAGAGCGACCACATCTTCAAGGCTTGCGGCACGCCGGTGTTCTTCCCGACCAACGTCCAGGAGATCCTGGACCTGGGCATTCACGCCTTCGCGATGAGCCGCTTCGCGGGCATCTGGTCGGGCATGAAGACGATCCAGGAGATCGTCGAATCCAGCGCCACGGCGATGATCGACTCCGAGCGCGTCGAGATCGTGATGCCCGCCGACTTCCAGATGCCGCCCGGCGGCCTGCACATCCGCTGGCCCGACCATGCGCTGGAGCAGGAGGCGCGCCTCATGCACCACAAGTGGTATGCGGCGCTCGCCTATATCCGCGCCAACCGGCTCAACCACAACGTGATCGAGGGCCCGAACGACCGCTTCGGCATCATGGCCAGCGGCAAGGCCTACAACGACACCCGCCAGGCCCTGATCGACCTCGGTCTGGACGACGACGCCTGCCGCCGCCTGGGCATCCGGCTGCACAAGGTGGCGGTGGTCTGGCCCCTGGAGGCGCAGCTCACCCGGGCCTTCGCCACCGGCCTGCAGGAGATCCTGGTGGTGGAAGAGAAGCGCCAGGTCATCGAGTACCAGCTCAAGGAAGAGCTCTACAACTGGCGCGCCGACGTGCGGCCCAACGTGGTCGGCAAGTTCGACGAAGGCGAGGTGCACGAGGCCGAGGGCTACTCGGGCGGCGAGTGGTCCATGCCCAACCCGACCGCGCACACCCTGCTGCGCGCCAATGCCGACCTGAATCCGGCCCTGATCGCCAAGGCGATCGCGCTGCGGCTGAAGAAGACCGGCATCCTGGCGGCCGCGGGCAGCGACATGGCGGCGCGCATCGACGCACAGCTCGCCATCCTCGAGGCCAAGGAGCGCGCGATGGCCGCGCCGCAGATCGTCAACCCCGTGGACGCGACCCGCCAGCCGTGGTTCTGCTCCGGCTGCCCGCACAACACCAGCACCGTCGTGCCCGAGGGCTCGCGGGCGATGGCGGGCATCGGCTGCCACTTCATGGCGACCTGGATGGACCGTTCGACCCTCGGCTTCACGCAGATGGGCGGCGAGGGCGTGCCGTGGGTGGGCCAGCAGCCCTTCACCACCGATACGCACATCTTCGCCAACCTCGGCGACGGCACCTACTTCCACAGCGGCCTGCTGGCGATCCGCCAGAGCATCGCGGCGGGCGTCAACATCACCTACAAGATCCTCTACAACGACGCGGTGGCCATGACCGGGGGTCAGCAGGTCGGCGAACGGCCCGAGGGCCACTCCGTGCTGCAGATCGCCGAGAGCCTGCATGCCGAAGGCGCGGCCAAGGTCGTGATCGTGACCGACGAGCCGGAGAAGTACGAGGGCGTGAACGTGCCCGGCCAGGACGTGAAGGTGCGCCACCGCGACGATCTGGACGAGATCCAGCGCGAGTTTCGGCAGATCCAGGGCACCACCGCCATCATCTACGACCAGACCTGCGCCACCGAGAAGCGCCGCCGACGCAAGCGCGGCACCATGGTCGACCCGGCCAAGCGGGTGGTGATCAACGAGCTGGTGTGCGAGGGCTGCGGCGACTGCAGCGTCAAAAGCAACTGCCTGTCGGTCGAGCCGCTGGAAACCGAGTTCGGGCGCAAGCGCACCATCAACCAGAGCACCTGCAACAAGGACATGAGCTGCCTCAAGGGCTTCTGCCCGAGCTTCGTCACCGTCGAGGGCGGGCAGCTCAAGAAGAAGGCCAGGAGCGAGGCAGCCGCCCCGGCGGAACTGGGCGCTCTGGCCGAGCCGACGCTGCCGTCCCTCGCCGGCGGACAGGTCTGGGGCATCGTGGTGGCCGGCGTCGGCGGGACCGGCGTGATCACCATCGGCCAGCTGCTGGGCATGGCGGCGCACATCGAGGGCAAGGGTATCGTCACGCAGGACGCGGCCGGCCTCGCGCAAAAAGGGGGCGCCACCTGGAGCCACGTGCTGATCGGCGAGACCCAGGACGACATCCGCACCACCCGCGTGGGCACGGCCGCGGCGGACCTGGTGCTGGCCTGCGATCCGCTGGTGAGCGTCAACGCCGAAACGATGGCGCGGATGCGCGAAGGCCGCACCCATGTGGCGCTGAACAGCCACAGCTCGCCCACCGCCGCCTTCGTGCGCAACGCGAACTGGCAGAACCCGCAGGAGGCCTGCGCCGCCGAGATCGCGCGCGCCGTGGGCGTGGCGTCGCTTGGCGCCTTCGATGCCGATGCCGCGGCCAGCTCGCTGATGGGCGACACCATCTACGTCAACCCGATGATCCTGGGCTATGCCTGGCAGAAGGGCTGGATTCCGCTGGAGCATGCGTCCCTGATGCGCGCGATCGAGCTCAACGGGGTGGCCATCGAGAACAACAAGGCCGCCTTCGCGTGGGGCCGCCAGGCGGCCCAGCGGCCCGAGGAATTGAGGAAGCGCGTCAGCCCGGGGCAGATCATCGAGTTCAAGAAGCGCGACACGGTCGAGAGCCTGGTGGCACGCCGCGCCGAGTTCCTGACGGCCTACCAGAACGCGGCCTATGCCGAGCAGTACAGGGCTTTCGTCGCCAAGGTCCAGCACGCCGAGGCGGCAGTGGGCAAGACGGCCCTGGCCGAGAACGTGGCCCGCTATCTGTTCAAGCTGATGGCCTACAAGGACGAGTACGAGGTCGCGCGCCTGCATGCGGACCGCAGCTTCCTCGAACGGGTCGAGGGCATGTTCGAGGGCGACTACAAGCTGAACTACCACCTGGCGCCGCCGATGATCGCGCGGCGCAACGCCAAGGGCGAACTGCAGAAGCAGAAGTTCGGCCCGGCGATGCTGACGGGTTTCCGCCTGCTGGCCAGGCTCAAGGGCCTGCGCGGTACGGCGCTCGACCCCTTCGGCCGCACCGAGGAGCGCCGCATCGAACGCGCGCTGATCGGCGAGTACCGTGCCAGCATCGAGGAAGTGCTGACCAGCCTGAGTGCCGGCAACCACGCCCTGGCGCTGGAGATCGCGGCGCTGCCTGAGCAGATCCGCGGGTACGGCCACGTGAAGGAGCGCAACCTGCAGGCGGCGCGCGGCCGCTGGGCCGCGTTGATGGCCAGGTGGCGCGACCCACAGGCCGCGCGCGTCGCCGCCTGAGCACATCGGCGGTCACCGGCGGCCCGGCCGGCGAAAGCCCTCCCGGCCCGGCCGGCTTAGCTCCGGCGGCGGGAACGGCGCCGAATACAATGCGCGATGGTGTGCGGGGCCCCGCCCCGCCTTCGCGCCTGTCTCTACAGCGCGCGGAAACGTGAACCCCAGAGGGGCTTCATGCTCCCATTCTTCCTCTCTCTGCTGGAGACTTCCTTGTTCATTTCCACCGCTTACGCCCAGACCGCGCCCGCTCCCGCCGCCGGTGGGGGCGACATGATGTCCTCGCTGGGCAGCATGCTTCCGCTGCTGCTCATGTTCGTGGTGCTGTACTTCGTCATGATCCGCCCGCAGATGAAGCGCCAGAAGGAAGCGCGCGCCATGCTCGAAGCGCTGGCCAAGGGCGACGAGGTCGCCACCGCGGGCGGTCTGCTCGGCAAGATCACCCAGCTGGGCGAGCAGTACCTGACGGTCGAGATCGCCAAGGGCGTCGAGGTGCAGTTGCAGCGCTCGGCCGTCGTGCAAGTCCTGCCCAAGGGCGCCATCAAGTAAGTCAGGCCGAACACGCGGGTGCCGCACGCCCCCGTCACTGAAGGTTTCATGCGATGAACCGTTATCCGGTTTGGAAGTACGCGATCATCGTCGTCGTGCTGCTCGTGGGGCTGATCTACGCCCTTCCCAACTTCTTCGGCGAGGCGCCTGCGGTGCAGGTGTCCTCGGCCAAGTCCACCGTCAAGATCGACGCCGGCACCCAGACCCGGGTGACCGAGATTCTCAAGACGGCCAGCCTCGCGCCGGACCTGATCACGCTGGACGGCAACTCGGTGCGAGCCCGCTTCGCCACCACCGACGACCAACTCAAGGCGCGCGACACGCTGCAGCGCGCGCTGGTGCCCGACCCGAACGATCCGCCCTACGTGGTGGCGCTCAACCTGGTGTCGCGCTCGCCCTCGTGGCTGTCGGCGCTGCATGCCTTCCCGATGTACCTGGGTCTGGACCTGCGCGGCGGCGTCGACTTCCTGCTGCAGGTCGACATGAAAGGCGCCATCGACAAGAAGGCCGAATCCTTCGCCAACGACCTGCGCTCGGGCCTGCGCGACAAGAGCATCCGAGGTGCAGCGGTCAGCCGCAACGGGCAGACCATCGAGCTGCGCATCCGCGACGCGGCCGCCGCGGGTCCGGCCCGCGACCTGATCCGCGACCAGTTTCCCGACCTGGCCGTCGCCGAGAGCCAGGAAGGCAACGAGACGAAGTTCGCCGTCACCATCAAGCCCGAGGCGGCACGCCGCCTGCAGGACGCGGCGCTCAAGCAGAACATCACCACGCTGCACAACCGCATCAACGAACTGGGCGTGGCCGAACCCGTGATCCAGCAGCAGGGGCTGGATCGCATCGTGGTGCAGCTGCCGGGTGTGCAGGACGTGGCCAAGGCCAAGGACATCCTGGGCCGCACCGCCACGCTCGAAATGCGCCTGGTGGACGAGAGCGCCGAGGGCCGTGCCGCCGAGACCGGCAGCGGCCCGGTGCCTTTCGGTTCCGAGAAGTTCCTCGATCGCGAGGGGCGCACCGTCATCGTCAAGAAGCAGGTTCTGGTGACCGGCGAGAACCTCACCGATGCCCAGACCGGTTTCGACTCGCAGACCCAGCAGCCCAAGGTCGACCTGACCATGGACGCCAAGGGCGGCCGCATCATGCGCGACGTCAGCCGCGAGAACTACCGCAAGCGCATGGCCATCCTTCTCTTCGAGAAGGGCAAGGGCGAAGTGCTGACGGCACCGTCCATCAACGGCGAACTGGGCAACCGCTTCCAGATCTCGGGCGCGATGAACGTGGTGGAAGCCAACGACCTGGCCCTGCTGCTGCGTGCCGGCTCGCTGGCCGCGGCGATGGAGATCATCCAGGAGCGCACCATCGGCCCCAGCCTCGGTGCCGACAACATCCAGAAGGGCTTCGACAGCGTGATGTACGGCTTCATTGCCATCATGGTGTTCATGTGCCTGTACTACATGCTGTTCGGGGTGTTCTCCTCGATCGCGCTGGCCGTCAACCTGCTGCTCCTGGTGGCCATCCTGTCGATGCTGCAGGCCACGCTGACTCTGCCCGGCATCGCGGCCATGGCGCTGGCCATCGGCGTCGCGATCGACTCCAACGTGCTGATCAACGAACGGGTGCGCGAGGAGCTGCGTGCCGGCGCCTCGCCGCAGGCCGCCATCCACGCGGGTTACGACCGTGCCTGGGGCACCATCCTCGACTCCAACGTGACCACGCTGATCGCGGGCATCGCGCTGCTGGCCTTCGGCTCCGGTCCGGTGCGCGGCTTCGCGGTGGTGCACTGCATCGGCATCGTGACCTCCATGTTTTCAGCCGTGTTCTTCTCGCGCGGCCTGGTCAACTTCTGGTACGGCCGCAAGAAGAAACTCAAGAGCGTGTCCATCGGCACGGTCTGGAAGCCGGACACGGACAAGACCGTGGCGGGCGCCAAGTAAGGGAGCACCAGCGACATGGAATTCTTCCGAATCCACCGGACCATCCCGTTCATGCGCCACGCGCTGGTGCTGAACGCCGTGTCCGTCGTCACCTTCCTGCTGGCGGTGTTCTTCCTGTTCCACCGCGGGCTCCACCTGTCGGTCGAGTTCACTGGCGGCACCGTGATGGAGGTCGCCTACCAGCAATCGGTGGACGTGGGCAAGGTGCGCGAAACCATCAGCAAGCTCGGCTACGCCGACGTGCAGGTGCAGAACTACGGCACCTCGCGCGACATCCAGATCCGCCTGCCGGTGCAGAAGGGCCAGACCTCGGCCCAGCAGAGCGAGCAGGTCATGTCCGCCCTCAAGGCGGTCGACCCGTCGGCCACCCTGCGCGGCAACGAGTTCGTCGGCCCGCAGGTGGGCGAGGAGCTCACCACCAACGGTCTCAAGGCGCTGGCCATGGTGGTGGTCGGCATCATGATCTACCTGGCCTTCCGCTTCGAATGGAAGTTCGCCCTGGCCACCGTGCTGGCCAACCTCCACGACGTGGTGATCATCCTGGGCTTCTTCGCCTTCTTCCAGTGGGAGTTCTCGCTGGCGGTGCTGGCGGCCGTGCTGGCGGTGCTGGGCTACTCGGTCAACGAGTCGGTGGTCATCTTCGACCGGGTGCGCGAGAACTTCCGGCGCTACCGCAAGATGAGCACCCGCGAGGTGATCGACAACGCCATCACCTCCACCATCAGCCGCACCATCATCACCCACGGCTCCACCCAGCTGGTGGTGCTGTCGATGTTCTTCTTCGGCGGACCGACGCTGCACTACTTCGCGCTGGCCCTGACCATCGGCATCCTGTTCGGCATCTATTCCTCGGCCTTCGTGGCGGCGGCCATCGCGATGTGGCTGGGGGTGAAGCGGGAGGACCTGGTCAAGCCCACCAAGCGCGAGGGTGACCCGGACGACCCGAACGCCGGCGCCGTCGTGTGAAAAGGCCCGCGCCCGGCACCCGGGCGTTCGGGTTGCGGAGCAGCCTCGGGGGCACTTGTGCGGTTACGCTTCACAATACAAGCTCAGGCTTGTTGAAACGTTTTATTTGCCGTCCTCGCCCTTCACATGATCTCGCGGTCCCCCGCCTCATCCCAGCAGCTCGCGCGCGAAACGCGTGAGCGCTTCGTCGCCGCTACCAGCGGGGCGATCGTTCCGGTGGCCAATGCGGTGCGGGAAAGGCTGGTGGCCCTGGCTACCATGACCGCGAGCGTGCGCGAAATGCAGCAGCACCGCGACGATTTTCTTGCTTTCCAGTCGCAAGGCTCGAACTGGGCCCCCCTGTCGCAGGCTGCGTGGCGCAAGGCACTGACCGGTAGCGTCGAGGTGGGTTCCAGTGGTGGCTTGCGGCTCGAGCTGATCGGCGATGAGGTGGTGGAAACCAACATCCTGTCCTCGCGCTTGGCTCAGGCGATCGCCGACAAGGCCAGCTTCGAGCTCAACGATCTTCGGCTGCGCATCCAGCACCTGGAGGGCACCACAGAGCTGGACGCCAAGGACGTGCTCAAGCCCGAGGCACTCGCCCGGACCCTGGTCGACCAGTGGCTGGCGGTAGGGCTCAGCCGCGAATCCTGGACCCGTGTCCAGGAGGTGGTGCAGCAGCGCCTGGTGGACGTGGTCGTCCAGGCGTACAAGGACGCCAACACCTTCCTGATCGAGCGGGGCGTGATGCCCGAGATCGATCTCAAGAGTTTCGTCAAGCGTACCGGCAGTGCCGGCTCGGCGCCCGCTGCGCTGGGCGGCAGCTTCGCGCGGTCCTCGCAGGTGGCAGCCATGTCCCCGGGCGCGGGGATCACCCTGCCGCCGGGCAGCTTCGCGCCGGCCGCGATCGGCGTCAGTGCCGGGCGGATGGGCGGCGATACCCTGGTCGCCACCGGCGGATCTCCGTTGATCCTGGCGCGGCAGCGTGCGCAAGGGGTGTTGCTCAACCTCAAGCGCTTCGTGACCGCCCGGATCGGCGGCGACCTGGGCCAGCTGCGCGCGCCGGGCGCCCAGGGGGGTGGCGGTGCGGCCGGTGTCGCGGGCGGTGCCGGCGGCAATGGTCCGATCGGCCTGGCCGCGCCTGCCTTCGCTGCCGCCATCGCCGATGCCGAGCAGGCCTACCAGGTGATGGCCTCCCAGTACGTGATGGGGGACGAGGCCACCGCCATCAACCAGACCGCAGCCGAACTGCGCCGGCGGACCAGTGAGCTCAAGAAGAAGGCGCCGACCACGGCCGACAAGGCCACGGTCGAGATCGTGGCCCTGATGTTCCAGGCCATTCTGGCGGAAGAGCGCATCCCTTTCTCGGCGCGCGTGTGGTTCGCGCGCCTTCAGATGCCCGTGCTGCGCGTGGCGATCGCCGAGCCGGAGTTTTTCGCCACCCTGCAGCACCCGGCGCGCATGTTGATCGACCGCATGGGCTCCTGCGTGATGGGCTTCGATGCCGCCGCCATCTCCGGCAGCGCGCTCGAAGGCGAGATTCGCCGCGTGGTGCAGGTGATCGAGCAGTACCCGGAGACCGGCCAGCGGGTGTTCAAGCTGGTGTACGACGAATTCGTCGCCTTCCTCAACAAGTACCTGACGCAAAGCGACGCCACCCAGCGGCTGATGAGCGTGGCGCAGCAGGTCGAGCAGAAGGAGACGATGGCAATCCAGTACACCATCGAGTTGCGCAAGATGCTCAACGACATGCCGGTGCGCGAGGAGATCCGGGAGTTTCTGTTCAAGATCTGGGCCGAGGTGCTGGCCATTGCAGCGCTGCGGCATGGCCCGCAGGACGAGCAGACCGTCACGCTCAAGCGCGCCGCCTCCGATCTTGTGTGGGCGGCCAGTGCCAAGCCCAACCGCAACGATCGCGCCCGCGTGATCCAGGACCTGCCGCAATTGCTGCAGCGCCTGCGCCAGGGTATGAGCCTGCTGGGCATCGAGGGCGAGCCGCAGGAGGCGCAGATCAAGACCATCGGGTCCACGCTCTCCGACGCTTTTCTGTCGAAGACCGAGGCCATTCCGCAGGCCAAGATCGAGGCCATGGCCAAGCGCCTCGCCAATCTGGAGGACTTCGTCAGCGACGAGGGCGACATGACCGATCTGCCGCTGGACGCCGCCAGTATCGAGCTGCTGCTTGGCGTCGACGCTGCTTCGCTGGAGATCGTGCCCGATACCGGCAACAAGGTCGGCGAAGACATGGTGCAGTGGGCGCGCGAACTGCAGGTGGGCACGTGGTTCATGCTGGACCACAACGACCGCGTGAGCCAGGTTCAGTTCGTCTGGCGCAGCGAGCGCAAGCAGCTGCACCTGTTCGCCTCCAGCGACGGGCGCAGCTTCCTGATCCAGGTCGGGCGACTGGCCTCCTATCTTCAGGCCGGGCTGCTGGTGCCCGCCGAGGAGGAAACGCTCACCGTACGGGCAACGCGCGAGGCGCTCGCCAAGCTGGACGCGAATCCGGAGCGGCTCTTGAACTGAGCGGGCTCAGTGGGCGACGCGCGTGGAGGCGTCGTCCGACAGCTCGTCCAGGACCAGCGCATCCGGCTCCACGCCGGCGCTCCAGTGGACAAGCAGCACGATGATCTTCAGCTCGCCGAGGGAGAGTGCATCCCCGTTCGTGGCCATGGCACGGTCGATGACGATCTCGCGCAACCCGGCCGAGAGCACCTGGGACGATTCGAGAAAGCGGATGAATCCCAGGCATTCCGCGCCCAGGTGTTCCTGCTCCGCGGTCGAGTAGATGCGCATCGAATCGGGCGATCCCGGGAGCACGGGCGGCGCGGCGCCGACCGTGGCGCTGGTCCCGCCGGCATGCCGGATCAACTCGATGCCCTGAGTGGCCATGTTGAGCCCGTCGAGCCACCGCAGGGCGTCCCTGATCTCCTGGGGATCGAAGCCCTGGGCGCTGAGCTTGCGGCCCAGCTGTTCCGGTTCGGGGCAGGCATCGCCGCGCCAGTAGTTTTCGTACACGTAGACGAGCACTTCGAACATGGGGCCAATATAGCCCAGCTTCGCGTCGGTGCCACCGCCATGGGCGCCGGACGCCATGCTGCTGCTCAAGTTCGCACGATCCGCTGGAAGAGCCCGCCCGGCAACCGCGTCACCTGCCCGGCCAGTTCGAGTTCCAGCAGTTGGGCCTGGAGCGTGGGCACCGTGTCGCCAGTGCGCGCGCCAAGTGCGTCGAGGCCGACGGGATCATGGCCGATGGCCTGCAGCAATCCCTTGTGCATCGAGTCACCGTCAGGGACGGATGACGTGAGCGGCGCGGGCGTGTTGAATCGGAGTTCTTCCAGCACGTCGTCCACCGTCTCCACCAGCTTCGCGCCCTGCCGGATCAGCGCATGGCAACCGCGCGACTGCGGGGAATGGATGGAGCCCGGAATGGCATACACGTCGCGCCCCTGCTCCGAAGCCAGCCGGGCGGTGATCAGTGAGCCGGACTGCAGCGCGGCCTCGACCACAAGTGTGCCGCGGGTCAAGCCGGCGATGATCCTGTTGCGCCTCGGAAAGTTCTGGTTCAGGGGCGGCGTGCCGAGGGCGAACTCGCTCACGATCAGTCCGCGCTCGGCAATGCGGTGGGCCAGCGCGCGGTGCCGCGCAGGGTAGACGCGGTCGAGACCGGTGCCCACCACGGCCACCGTGGCCGGGCGCGGAAGATCGCCGGGTGCCTCGAGTGCGCCTTCGTGGGCCGCGCCATCGACGCCCAGTGCCAGCCCGGAGACCACGACCAGCCCACCCACGCAGAAGGCTCGGGCGAAAGCTCGGGCGTTCAAGACGCCCTGCGGCGTGGGATTGCGGCTGCCCACGATGGCGAGGCTCCGGTCGAGCTGCGTAAGGTCGAGCGGCGCCGCGCCCAGAACGTAGAGCATCAGCGGCGGATCCACCATTTCGAGCAGCGAGGCTGGATAGCCCGCGTCTCCCAGTGTCACGATGCGTCGCGTGCCGCCCGTCGCGTCGGTGCCGTGCAGCCATTCCAGGGTGTTGTCGATCAGTGCGCCCAAACGGCCGGGCGGCGTGAGCAAGGCCGTCGCATGCGCTTCGCTCACCACTTGCCTTAGCGCTTCCGGCGACTGCTGGAAGACCGCCGCCGGCAGTCCGAAGGCGGCGAGCAGCCGGCGGGCGGCCGTCGGCCCGATGCCCGGCGTCAGCGTGAGCCGCAGCCAGCCCGCGAGTTCCTCAGGCTCCACGAGACCGCAACAGGAATCTCAGGGATTGGCGAGCAAGTCGCCGACGCGCGGCGCGTCATTGATCTCGAGCACCAGGGCGTACGACACGCGCTCGAAGGGCCGGAACACCATCAGCAGGCCGATGCGCTCGTTCGGCAGCTTCATCGTTTCCTTCGTGCCGCTCGTCTTGTCGATGATGGTGTCGCCGTTCTTGAGGATGGCCAGCACGTGGCCATTCTCGATGCCGTCGATCGTGCCTTTGTTGATGGCCACCACCTGGTTCTGGGCTGCGAACTGGACCGCGTTGCCATAGACCGAGACGATGCGACCATCGGCGATGGCCTGGGCAGGTGCGCGCGGCACGTAGCTCAACAACTGGCGCGGCGGCTCGGGCAGCAGGCGGTCGCCGGCCCGGATTTCCTCGCGCGTCGCCACGATGTCGAGGGTGGCGGGTACCGGGTATACGACTTCCTTGCCGTCGACTTCTTCCTTGGCCGTCGATTCGCCGCGCTGCAGTTGGGCCTTTCCGACGTACTGGGCTTCGTAGCCGAGGGTCTCGCCCGTGCCGGGGTCTTTGAGCGGGGTGGCGTTGCGGAAGACGCGGTACGTCTGGATGGGGCCGGCCGTCTCGACAAGTGGCGATTTGGCCTCGCCGCGCGCATAGATCCGGTCGCCTCGCGCCAGCACCACGCGGCTCTCGTTGCCGGCCACGATGCGCGGTGCCATCGTCAGGGTCTCCGCGTCCACCACGATGGGCTCGGCGAGGAAGGGTTCGATCAGGCTGGGGTTGAGCGTCGGGAGCGCCATGTCGGCCAGCGATTCGTAGCGGGTGCGGGGCGACAGCTTGATGGTGCCGCCCTCCGGCATGCCGCTACCGCCGCGGCGCAGTGCCAGGCGGGCACGGCCGCCGCTCTTGTCCAGGTACAGCACCTGCCCGGGGTAGATGCGGTGCGGGTTCTGGATCTCCGCCATGTTCATGCCCCAGAGCTCGGGCCAGCGCCAGGGGCTGCGCAGGTAAAGGCGGGAGATGGCCCAGAGCGTATCGCGCGGTTTGACGGTGTATTCGTCCGGCGCATTCGGTGCCAGCTCTGACAGCGGCACCCCGGTTTGCGCCGTCTGCTGGGCGGTGCTGCGCTGCTGCGGCGTGACGGGATAGTTCTGCGCCAGGGCGTTGGTGGCCAGGCCCGCCATCGCGAGGGACGCCAGCGTGGCGAGGAGATGCGGGCGCAGGCTGTCTTGGATGCGGTGTGTCATGGTCGTATGGTGGTGTGCACGCATGCGGGCCCGAAGGGCATACAAATACTCACAATTTGCTACGAATTTTGCGCCGAAGCCCTGGAGCGGGCAACGTTTATCAAGCGGCTGACGCTGGAGCCGTCGCGGAAATGGCGAAAATAGCGACAACTTTTCCTCCCGTTCATGGCCAAAAGAACCATCCTGAGCTATCCGGACCCTCGCTTGCACAAGGTCGCCAAGCCGGTTCAGGGCGTCGATGCGCGCATCAAGACCCTGGTCGCCGACATGCTCGAAACCATGTACGACGCCAACGGCATTGGCCTGGCCGCCACCCAGATCGACGTGCACGAGCGTCTGGTCGTGATCGACGTATCCGAGGAGCGTAACCAGCCGCTGGTTTTGATCAACCCCGACATCGTCTGGGCGAGCGACGAAAAAGTCCTCAATGAGGAAGGATGTCTCTCCGTTCCCGGGATTTACGATGGCGTCGAACGCTCGACTGCGGTGCGGGTGACGGCCCTCGATGCCGAGGGCGAACTCCGGACGATCGAAGCCGAGGGCCTGCTGGCAGTCTGTATCCAGCACGAACTCGACCACCTCCTGGGGAAGGTCTTCGTCGAATACCTTTCGCCCCTGAAGCGCAACCGCATCAAGAGCAAGCTGCTCAAGCAGCAGCGCGAGGACCAGCGCCTCGAGCAGCGGGAAGGCCGGCGTTGACCCTGTGCTTCCGAACCGGCGCGGCCGGGCTGTTGGTGACCGCCGCGTTGCTGGCCGCCTGTGCCGGCGAGCCGACCCGCCTGGCCACGGGCACGTCGCGCGAGGATGCCCTGCGGCAGCTCGGCACGCCCACTGCCACTTATGCCCTGCCGGGAGGCGGCGAGCGCCTGCAGTACTCGCGTGCCCCGGCCGGTTTCGAGGTCAACAACGTCGACCTCGATGCGGGTGGGCGCGTGGTTGCGGTGAGGCAGGAACTGGACGAGCGCCTGTTCGACCGCACCATCCAGCCGGGCGTGGGCACCTGGCGCACGGACGACGTGCTGCGCACTTATGGCCGGCCTTTCGAGATCACGCAGGTGGGCTCCTTCGACGGCAACATCTGGACCTGGCGCTACAAGTGGCAGAACACGCCTCGCCTGCTCTACATCTACATCGATCCGAACGGCGTGGTGCAGCGCTACCACACCGGCGACGACCTGATGCTCGAGTTGCTGGCGCCGTTGTGAGGTCCGCATGAGGATCGCATTCGCGGGGACACCCGAGTTCGCCAGTGTCGCGCTCGAGGCCATAGCGGAGGCGGGTTTCGAGATCGTGCTGGTGCTGACGCAGCCGGACCGCCCGGCGGGCCGCGGCATGAAGCTGCACGCCTCGCCAGTGAAGCAGTTGGCGGTCGCGCGGCACTGGCCGCTCGCACAGCCGCGCAGCCTGCGCCTGGACGGCAAGTACCCCGAAGACGCGGCGGCGGCGCAGTCGGCCATCCTCGGTGCCCAGGCCGACGCCATGGTGGTCGCGGCCTATGGCCTGATCCTGCCGCAGTGGGTGCTCGATGCACCCCGCCTGGGCTGCCTCAACATCCACGCGAGCCTGCTTCCGCGTTGGCGCGGTGCCGCGCCCATCCACCGCGCCATCGAGGCCGGGGACACGGAGACCGGCGTCACCATCATGCAAATGGATGCCGGCCTGGACACCGGCGACATGCTGCTGCGCGAATCGCTGCCGATCGGCGAAGACAGCACTGCGCTGCTGCACGACCGCCTCGCCGCCGTGGGCGCGCGCCTGGCGGTGGATGCACTGCAACAGGCGCAGGCTGGCACCCTGCAGCCGGTGCCCCAGCCGACCGAAGGGGCGACCTATGCCCACAAGGTGGAGAAAGCGGAGGCGCGGATCGATTGGTCGCAGGCGTCGGCCGCCATCGTGCGCCGCATCCGCGCTTTCGACCCCTTCCCCGGCGCCGCCAGTACTCTGAATGGCGAGACCCTCAAGCTATGGGCCGCGCGCCTGCAGTCCGGCATGCCGGCCGACCCGCCCGGCACGGTGCTCGCCGTCAGCCCATCGGGCGTGGCGGTCGCGGCCAAGGACGGGGTCGTCATGCTCACCGAACTGCAGCGTTCCGGCGGCAAGCGCCTGCCGGTAGCCGATTTCTTGCGCGGCTTCGATGTGAAGCCGGGGCAGGTCTTCGGCTGATGTTCCTCTCGTCCTCCATCCGCAGCCAACCGGAGTTCGCCGAGGGCATGCGCGACATGTCGTCGGTCGCCGTCGGCACCGGTGCCTGGGGTCTGATGACCGGCGTCGCCATGGTGAAGTCCGGCATGAGCGTGTTCGAGGCCATCGCGATGACCTTGCTGGTCTACGCCGGCAGCTCGCAACTGGCCGCCATTCCGCTCCTGATCGCCGGTGCGCCGGCCTGGGTGATCCTGGCCACCGGCTTCTGCGTCAACCTGCGCTTCGTCGTCTTCAGCCTGCATTTGCGGCCTTATCTCATGCACATGCCGCGCTGGCGCCGCATGACGCACGGCTACCTCACGGCCGACATGACCTACGCCTTCTTCACCCGCCGCTACGAGCAGCCGCCCGCCGACGAAGCCGAGAAGCGCGCGCAGGAGGCGTACCTCACCGGCAACTACTGCATGACCTGGTGCTCCTGGATGGCCATGAGCCTGCTGGGCATCATGTTGGCCAACCTGATCCCGCAAAGCTGGGGCCTGGGCTTTGCCGGCGTGCTCTGCCTCGTCGCCGTGGTCTGCTCGATGGTGACGACGCGCCTGCGCATGCTGGCGGCCCTGATCGCCGGCGCCACGGCCGTGGCGGCCTATGCGCTGCCGCTGCGGCTCAACATCGTCGCCGCCATCGGCGTGGCGGTGCTGCTGTGCTTCTGGCTCGAAAAGCGGTTCGGGCTGGACCCGGATGCGGAGGACGACAGGTGACGTTCGGCAACGGCGAGACGACAGACCTGTGGACCCTGGCCGTGATCATCGGCCTGGCCGGCGTGACCGTGCTCACGCGCTGCTTCTTCTTCATCCTCGACCGGCCCTGGGGCCTGCCCGAGTGGGCGCACCGCGCGCTGCACTATGCGCCGGTGGCGGCACTCGCCGCGGTGATCATCCCGGAGATCGTGATGACGCAGGGCCACCTGATCACGACCTGGCAGGACGCGCGCCTGTATGGCGCGGCCGCCGGCGCTGCCTACTTCTTCTGGCGGCACGGCATCCTGGGGACGATGACGGCAGGGATGGCGGTCTACCTTCCGCTGCACCTGGGCCTGGGCTGGTAAGCCTTCGCGCGCTCGGACGGCCATGCGTCGCTCACAGTGCGCGGGCCCATTCGGCGATCGCATCGGCCGCTTGCGGCACCAGCTCGGGCTGGCCGGCGAGATAGTGGTTGCCGCCGACGATGTCGACGTTTCTTATGCGATCGCCGCCGGCCGCGAGCCATGCGTCGCGCGTGCTCGGGAAGGTCGACTGGTCGGCCGTGTAGGTCAACAGCAGCTTGGGGCAACGCGTGCGCGCCAGGTTCGCAGGGCCGTCGGCCTGCGAGCGCGAGGACCACTGCGAGAGGAAGGCGGTCAGCGAAGTGGTGCGGCCCATCGCGTTGGCCGAGTCGTTGACCTGCCGCGCATCGCCCCAGACGCTCCCCGGTGCGCGGTCGTTGGGATCGATCGAGAGGTCCACGCAGCGCGGATCGGCATGGGTGCGATAGATGACGAAGGCCTGGTCGCGCGGCGCGCCGGGCGTGGCGCGCAACAGGCGCAGCCGCTCCAGGGTCCAGTTTTCCAGACGGTCCAGCCGTGCCTTCTGCGCCGCGCTGAAGCGCGCGAGGAACGCCGCGTCGTAAGGAACGCGATGGCGCGGGTCGTACATGTCGAGTTCGGGGTCCACCGACAGCGGATCGCGCTCGTCGGTCACCGAGGGGTCGATCCATTCGCGCATCAGCCGTGAGCGGCCCAGGTGCGCTGCGCACAGCGCGATGCCATCTGCCGGCGGCAGGTCATCCGGATGCAGGTGGCTTGGATCGCCGTCCGGTAAGTGGTGCGCCGTCAGGTCGTCGGCCTGGGCCTGGTAGAAGCTCGCGAGCGCCGCGCCACCCGAATTGCCGATCAGCACCACCTTTTCGTAGCCCAGGTCGCGCAGGAAGCGCACGCCGGCGCCCATGTCCTGGATGGCGCGCTCCATGAGCAGCACCGTGTCGTTGCCCATGTAGCGGGAGTTCAGGCCCATGCAGCAGATGCCGCGGGCGGCCAGCGGCTCGATCAGGTAGTGGCCCATGAAATTGCTCGTGGGGTGCATCACCAGCGCCGCGATCCGCTTCGGGCCGGACGGCGCGCGGTAGGCGCCGTAGATGCGCGGGCGCAGCATTTGCAGGCCCGACTGGCTTTCCAGCGCGGCGCCGGGCTTCACGTCGATGACGGCGAGCTGCAGCGCCGTCATGCCGCCGCCTTCGCGCGCAGTTGGGCATTCCGCTCGGTCCATGCATCCAGCTCGGCACGGGCGCGCCGGGCATGGGCCTCCATCTCGGCCGCCGGCGCTGTCGGCGTGGTCAGCTCCACGCGAAGGCCGTTCGGGTCGAAGAAATAGATCGACGCGATGATGTGGTGGTCGGTCGGTCCCAGCACCTCGATGCCGGCCGCTTCCAGCCGTGCCTTGGCGGCCACCAGGTCGGCCACCGAGTCCACCCGCAGGGCGAGGTGGTTGACCCAGGCGGGCGTGTTGGGCGAGGGCAGCGCGGCCGTGTCGTCGCCGAGGTCGAAGAAGGCGATGTACGAGCCGTCACGCATCTGGAAGAAGATGTGGACGTAAGGGCAGTACTCGCCGGTGCTGGGCACGTGGTCGCTCTTGATCACGTGCACCAGCGGCAGGCCCAGCAGGTCCTCGTAGAAGCGGCGTGTCTCCTCGCTGTCGCGGCAGCGCCAGGCGAAGTGGTGCAGGCCGCGCACGGGTACGCCAGCGGGCGCGGGCAGCGCCGTGTCGGCGTGTGTGTCGGTCTCGGCAGGGGGCATGGAGGTCTCCGGGCAAACGTGTGGATTGGGCCTCGCTTCTTCTTTCGATTCAATCGAAATAAGTTCATTGATTGATGAACTGCGACCATGAATCTGACGCTGCGCCAGCTGCGCGCCTTCGACGCGGTGGCGGAGACCGGCTGCTTCACCGCCGCGGCCGCGCGCCTGCACCTGACGCAGTCGGCGCTCAGCGTGCTGGTGCGCGAGCTGGTGCGCGAGCTGGAGCGCGAGATGGGCGTGCAGCTGTTCGACCGCCACACGCGGCGCGTGCTGTTGTCGGAAGCCGGCCGCGCCTTCCAGCCTTCGGTGCAGCGCCTGTTGGCCGATCTCTGTCATCCGGCGAGGCGGAGCTCGCGGTGGGCCAGGACGTCGCGGTGGAACCCGCCGCCATCGAGCGCCGCACCCTGTTCCGCGACCGCCACTGGCTGATCTGTCCACCGGACCACGCCCTCGCGCGCCGGCGCAAGGTTCGCTGGAGCGAGCTCGGCCCCCACACCTTCATCGCGCCCACGCGCGACTTTCGCCAACGCGTGCTGCCCGAGCTGGAGGCCGAGGCGCGGGGTTTTCTCCAGCGGGCCTCGACGCAGGAGGTGTCGTACATGACCACCGCGCTCGGCATGGTCGCCGCCGGCCTCGGGCTGACGGTCTGCCCGACCTACTCCGCCTCACTGGTGCGTGCCCATGGGCTCCAGATGGTGGCGCTCGATCGCCCCGACTTCCATCGCGAGGTGTGCGTGTACGCGGCCGCGCGGCGCTCGCTCTCGCCGGCGGCCGCGGGCTTCGTCGAGATCCTGCAGCGCTTTGCGCAGCAGCCGGCACTGGCCGGCTGAGCTTGCCCGCTGATACAGGCCGCCCCGGCGCCAAACCTACAATCGCCGCTTGCCTTCCTTGCCTCTTCGAGAGGCGCCTCTCTTTCGCTTCACCCCGCCCGACCCCATGAACATCCTTCGATTCACCGACCTCGCAGCGCAAGGCAAAGCCAGCGGCCAGCGCGTGTTCATCCGTGCCGACCTCAACGTGCCGCAGGACGATGCGGGCAACATCACCGAGGACACCCGCATCCGCGCCTCGGTGCCATGCATCCGGCAGGCGCTGGAGGCGGGCGCGGCGGTGATGGTCACCTCGCACCTGGGCCGCCCCACCGAGGGCCAGTTCAAGCCAGAGGACTCGCTGGCGCCCGTGGCCAAGCGCCTGGGCGAGCTGCTGGGCCGCGAGGTACCGCTGGTGTCGAACTGGGTCGACGGCGTCGACGTCAACCCCGGCCAGGTCGTGCTGCTGGAAAACTGCCGCCTCAACAAGGGCGAGAAGAAGAACGACGAGGCGCTGGCCCGCAAGCTGGCCGCGCTGACCGACATCTACGTGAACGACGCCTTCGGCACCGCGCACCGCGCCGAGGCCACCACCTACGGCATCGCCCAGTTCGCCAAGGTCGCCTGCGCCGGGCCGCTGCTGGCGGCCGAGATCGACGCCATCACGAAGGCGCTGGCCGATCCCAAGCGGCCGCTGGTCGCCATCGTCGCCGGCTCCAAGGTCAGCACCAAGCTCACCATCCTCGAGAGCCTGGCCGGCAAGGTCGACCAGCTGATCGTCGGCGGCGGCATCGCCAACACCTTCATGCTTGCCTCGGGCCTGCCCATCGGCAAGTCGCTGGCCGAGCCGGACCTGCAGGACCAGGCCCGTGCCGTGATCGAGGCCATGCGCGCGCGCGGCGCCGCGGTGCCGATCCCGGTCGACGTGGTCACCGCCAAGACCTTCGCCGCGGACGCGCCCGCCACCGTCAAGGACGCGACCGCCGTGGCCGAGGACGACCTGATCCTCGACATCGGCCCCAGGACCGCCGCGCAACTGGCCGCGCAGTTGCGCGAGGCCGGCACCATCGTCTGGAATGGCCCGGTGGGCGTGTTCGAGTTCGACGCCTTCTCCAAGGGCACGGAAGCCATTGCACGCGCCATCGCCGACAGCAGCGCCTTCTCGATCGCCGGGGGCGGCGACACGCTGGCAGCCATCGCCAAGTACGGTATCGAGAATCAGGTGGGCTACATCTCGACCGGTGGTGGCGCTTTCCTCGAAGTGCTCGAAGGAAAAACCCTGCCGGCATTCGAAATCCTGCAGAAGAGAGCGGCGGGCTGACGGCAGTCGGCGAGCGCGCCGAAGTACCCGAGGGGCTATCGCGCGCCCTGAAAAGTGTATACAGTTAGGCATACAACCCGGAGACAATGAATGAGCACGCCCCGCTTACCCCGTCATGCCACCAAGATCGTCGCCACCCTCGGGCCCGCCTCCAGTTCGCCCGAGCTGCTGGAGCAGATGATCCATCACAAGGTGAGCGTGGTGCGCCTCAATTTCAGCCACGGCACGGCGCAGGACCACATCAACCGCGCCGCCATGGTGCGCGAGGCCGCGCGACGGGCCGGCCGGGAAGTGGCCATCATGGCCGACCTGCAGGGGCCGAAGATCCGCGTCGGCAGATTCACCGAGGGCAAGGTCGTGCTGGAGGCCGGCGCCAAGTTCGTGCTGGACGCCTCGCGCACCGAGCTGGGCGATGTCGACGCCGTGGGCCTGGACTACAAGGACCTGCCGCGCGATGTGAAGCCGGGCGACCGGCTGCTACTGAACGATGGCCTGATCGTGCTGGGCGTCGACGCCGTGAAGGGCGAGGCGGTGCACACCACCGTGCGCCTGGGCGGCGAGCTTTCGAACAACAAGGGCATCAACAAGCAGGGCGGGGGCCTCACGGCTCCGGCGCTGACGGCCAAGGACATGGAGGACATCAAGACCGCCATGAGCTTCCAGGCCGACTACGTGGCCGTGAGTTTTCCCAAGAACGCGACCGACATGGAAATGGCGCGCCAGTTGTGCAACGTGGCGGCGGCCGAGTTCGGCCACAAGCCCGGCATGATCGCCAAGATCGAGCGCGCCGAGGCGATTCCGAAGCTGGAGGAAATCCTGCGCGCCAGCGACGGCATCATGGTCGCGCGCGGCGACCTCGCGGTCGAAGTGGGCAACGCCGCGGTGCCGGCGCTGCAGAAGAAGATGATCCGCATGGCGCGCGAGATGGACAAGGTGGTCATCACCGCCACCCAGATGATGGAGTCCATGATCAGCAACCCGGTGCCGACCCGCGCCGAGGTCAGCGACGTGGCCAACGCGGTGCTCGACGGCACCGACGCCGTGATGCTCTCGGCCGAAACGGCCTCCGGCCGCTACCCGTTGGAAACCGTGCAGGAAATGAGCCGCATCTGCGAGGCCGCCGAGCAGGCCGAGGACAAGCACCTCGACGCCGACTTCAGCGGCCAGACCTACAGCCGCATCGATCAGTCGATCGCGATGGGCGCCCTGTTCACCGCGCACCATCTGGGCGCCAAGGCGATCGTCGCCCTGACCGAATCCGGCTCGACCCCCTTGTGGATGAGCCGCCATCGCGCCCACATCGCCATGTACGCCCTGACCTCTCGCCTGGCCACCCAGCGCAAGATGGCCCTGTACCGCAACGTGCGTCCGCTGCTCATGGACGCAGAAACCGACCGTGACACCGCGCTGGAGCGCGCGGAGGCCCACCTGAAGAAGCGCGGCATCGTGCAGACCGGCGATATTTACGCCATCACCTGCGGCGAGCCGATGGGTGCGCCGGGGGGCACCAACATGCTCAAGATCTGCCGAGTCAGCTGAGAAGCCGTGCGCGTCTGTTTCTGAGCCCGCCGGCCTTCGCGCTTCGCTCGCCTCCCGGTCGCATCGGGGGGCGTCAGTCCTGTCCGACAAGGGGGCTCGGTAGAATCGCTGTAGTTTTTACTTCTTAATTCTTCCCCCCGCGAGGTATTCCCATGGCACTCGTTTCGATGCGCGAACTGCTCGACCACGCCGCCGCCAATGGCTACGGCATTCCTGCTTTCAACGTCAACAACCTGGAGCAGGTGCAGGCCGTGATGGAGGCGGCCAAGGAAACCGGCGCACCGGTGATCCTGCAGGCCAGTGCCGGCGCGCGCAAGTACGCGGGCGAGCCTTTCATCAAGCACCTCATCCTCGCCGCCATCGAGGCCTATCCCGACATCCCGCTGGTCATGCACCAGGACCACGGCCAGAGCCCCGACGTGTGCCAGGGGGCGATCAACCTGGGCTTCTCCTCGGTGATGATGGACGGCTCGCTCGAAGCCGACGGCAAGACCATCGCCAGCTACGACTACAACGTCGACGTCACCCGCAAGGTGGTGGACATGGCGCACAAGGTCGGCGTGACGGTCGAAGGCGAACTGGGCTGCCTCGGTTCGCTCGAAACCATGAAGGGCGACAAGGAAGACGGCCACGGCACCGACGCCACCATGACGCGCGAGCAGCTGCTCACCGACCCCGAGCAGGCCGCCGACTTCGTCAAGAGGACCCAGCTGGACGCCCTGGCCATCGCCATCGGTACCAGCCACGGCGCCTACAAGTTCAGCCGCAAGCCCACCGGCGACATCCTGGCGATCGACCGCATCAAGGAAATCCACCGCCGCATTCCCAACACCCACCTGGTGATGCACGGCTCCTCCTCCGTGCCGCAGGACCTGCTGGCCATCATCAACCAGTACGGCGGCAAGATGAAGGAAACCTATGGTGTGCCGGTCGAGGAAATCCAGGAAGCCATCAAGTACGGCGTGCGCAAGATCAACATCGACACCGACATCCGCCTGGCGATGACCGGCGCGGTGCGCAAGTTCATGGCCGAGAATCCGGACAAGTTCGATGCGCGCGAATGGCTCAAGCCCGCCCGCGAGGCCGCCAAGAAGATCTGCAAGCAGCGCTACATCGAATTCGGCTGCGAAGGCCAGGCCGCCAAGATCAAGGGCGACACCCTGCAGGTCGTGGCCGCCAAGTACGCAAAGGGCGAGCTGGCGCAGGAAGTGGTCTGATCCTTTCCTTCTCCAGCCAGAGCCACCTTCGCGGTGGCTTTTTTTCTGGTGCGCCCAGCATGGGCGGAACTGGAGCGCCGGGGCCATTGCTTCGTGCGCTACGCCGATGACCGCAACGTGTACGTCCGCAGTCGCCGGGCGGGCGAGCGGGTGATGGCGCCGCTGCGGCGGCTGTATGACAAGCTGCGCTTGAAGGTCAACGAGACCAAGAGCGTGGTTGCCGGTGCGTTCGGGCGCAAGTTCCTGTGGTGGCGCAACGGGTGGCGGCCAACAGCCGCCGCTGGTGGCGCAATAGCGCCAAGCTGCTCAACAGCGTGCTGACCATCGCCTGGTTTGACCGCCTGGGCCTGCCCAGACTCTCATGACCTCAAACTCTCGAACCGCCCGGTGCGGACCCGCATGCCGGGTGGTGGGGGAGGGGTCCGGTCTGCATTGACCGGCCCCTATCCCGATCGCGCACAATCGCTGTCGTCTTCTGCTCACGCCGTTCCCATCCCCGCCATGACCACCGTCCACACCTCCTCCATCCAGAGCCTGCCCCTGCTCGCGCGCGGCAAGGTACGCGACAACTACGCCGTCGGCGAAGACCGCATCCTGATGGTGGCCAGCGACCGCCTGTCCGCCTTCGACGTGATCATGGGCGAGCCGATCCCCGGCAAGGGCGTGATCCTCACGCAGATGGCTTTGTGGTGGTTCGACCGGCTCGGCCACATCTGTCCCAACCACCTCACCGGCGAGGCGCCCGAGAGCGTGGTGGCTCCGGCCGAAATCCCCCAGGTGAAGGACCGCTCGATGCTGGTCAAGCGCCTCAAGCCGATCCCCGTCGAGGCCGTGGTGCGCGGCTACCTGGCCGGCAGCGGCTGGAAGGAGTACCAGGAAAGCCGCGCGGTCTGCGGCGTGCCGCTGCCCGAAGGTCTGGGCAATGCCAGTCAGCTCCCCCGGCCGATCTTCACGCCGGCGGCCAAGGCGGCCGCGGGCGCGCACGACGAGAACATCAGCTATGAGCGCGTGGTCGAGATCGTCGGCCCCGCGCTTGCCCAGCAGATCCGCGACACCAGCATCGCGATCTACGAGACGGCGGCTGCCATCGCCCTGACCAAGGGCATGATCATTGCCGACACCAAGTTCGAATTCGGCCTCGACGAAGCCGGCACCCTGGTGCTGATGGACGAGGTGCTCACCCCCGACAGCTCGCGCTACTGGCCCGTCGAGGGCTACCAGGCCGCGCTGGCCGCCGGCGCCAATCCTCCAAGCTACGACAAGCAGTTCGTGCGCGACTGGCTGGAGACCGTCAAGATCAACGGCAAGCCCTGGGACAAGACCCCGCCGGCGCCCCGCCTGCCTACCGATGTGATCGAAAAAACCGCCGCCAAGTACCGCGAGGCGCTCCAGCGGCTGACCGGCTGACCGGCCGCCTGCCCGGGACGCCCGGCGGCCGTCCGACGTGAATAAGTCACAAATGCGGTGGCAATAGTCACCGCCCGGCCGGGCCCGGCTTGTTCAAACTGTCCTCTCATGAAGACCGAAGGATGAGGAAGTGCCATGAACGTGACCGCCCCCGCATCGCCCGTTCCACGCCACGACGCACCGCCCGAGGCCCTGCAAGCCGGCCTCCTGGCGCGCGTGCTCGACGAAATCGACCATGGCCTGCTGCTGGTGGACCTGACGGGCCGCCTCCTGCATGCCAACCGGCCTGCGCGGCGCGAACTCGCGGGCGGGCGCGCATTGCGCGAAGTCGACGGCATGCTGGCAACTGCGCTCCCGGCGTGGCAGGCGCGCATCCGCCAGGCCCTCAAGGACGCGGAGCGCGACTGCCGCAGCATCGTGGAGCTCGACGCCGAGGGCGAGCCGCTGACCCTGGCCTTCGTGCCGCTGGCGATGCACCACGGCAGCGCCACCGTCGACACGGTGCTGATCATGACCAGCCGGCGCTCCACCTGCGAGACCCTCACCATGCAGATGTTCGCCCGCGCCAAGCACCTGACGCCGGCCGAGCAGGCGGTGCTGACCCAACTGTGCGCCGGGCGCGGTGCCCAGGAGATCGCCTGTCTGCAGGGCATCCGCGTCTCCACCGTGCGCACCCACATCAAGAACGTGCGGCAGAAGACCGGCCGCGGCAGCGTGCGCGAGATCGTGCGTGAGCTCTCTCGCATGCCGCAGATCGTCTCGGCGCTGCGGCTGGTGGGGTCGGACTGAACGAGCGGGTGCGCAGAGGCCGTCCGACGGCGTTCTCCGATGCGCAGGCGGCCGCCCGCCAGCGCTTGCGCGGGCCGTATAGTCCGCGCATGCTGCCGACGACCGTCGTCCCCCGCGCCGATGCCCTCGACCCCCTGCCGCCACCGCTGCGCCGCCTCGCGGCCCTCGGGGTTCAGCGTCGCTACCGCACCCATGCCATGCTGATCGAGGAGGGCGACGCGGGCGGCTCCGTCTATATCGTGCTCTCGGGCCGCCTGCGCGCCTTTGTCTCGGATGCGCGCGGGCGCGAGGTGACGCTGGGCCTGCACGGGCCGGGAGAGTACGTCGGCGAGATGTCGCTCGATGGCGGGCCGCGCTCGGCGAGCGTGCAGGCCGTGGAGACATCGGTCTGCGCCGTGGTGACGCGGGAGACCGTGCTCAAGCACATCGCACAGGAGCCGGAGTTCGCGATGGCGCTGATCGAGCGGCTGATCCGGCGAGCGCGGCTGGCGACGCAGAGCGCGCGCAACATGGCCCTGCTCGATGTCTACAGCCGGCTCAAGGCGCTGCTGGAGACGCGGTCGCAGCCGCTGCCCGAGGGCGGCTGGCAGATGGAACGGCTCACCCATCAAGCCATCGCCAGCGAAATCGGATGCTCGCGCGAGATGGTGAGCCGGCTGCTGAAGGACCTGGAGACCGGCGGCTACGTGGCGGCGAACGGGCCGCGCCTGCTGCTGCTCAAGGCCTTGCCGCCCAAGTGGTGAGCCGGGCGTGAAGGGTGCGCATCAGCGCGCGCTGCCGTTGCTCAACGTCGCCACGGTTCGCCCGTTCGCATCCAGCAGCGACAGCTTCGAACCCCCCTGCAGGCGGTAGCTGGCCGTCGCCTGCAGCGCAGCGAAGAACTGGGTCTCGTTGATGGTGCTGGCCTCGTTGGGGCAGGCCATGCGGGTGGCGCCCAACTGGCGCAGGCGCAGCATGCTGCCGTTGCGCTCGTAGGTACCGGTGACGCGGTTGCAGCCGCCCGTGCCGCTCACCCTGCCGCTGCCGCGTTCGAACTGGATCTGGGGGTTGCGCCGAGGGTCGCTGCTCGGTTCGATCAGCTCGCTGCCGAGCTGCTCCAGCTGCCAAATGGGGCCTTCGATCGGCTCGTCGAGACTGATGCCGCTGCCGCAGCCGGACATCAGCGCGGAAGCCAGCAGGGCCGCGGTCAGGGGGAGGAAGCGCATGGCCGGACTTTCCTTCTGCAACGCAATGAAACCCGCCAATCGTAATGCGAGCCTCCGGCCCCTTGCGGAAAGTCCTAGCTCAGCACCACGCTGCTCAGCCGCCGCCGGTAGGTCGCCACGGTCGGATCGTCCGGGGGGATCTGGCCGTCGGCCACCTTGGGCTTCGGCGGCTCGATGATCTCGAGGATGGCGATGTAGGTCTTGCGCGCCAGGTCCTCGTTCCAGCCCTTGTCGCGCATCAGGATGTCCAGCAGCTCGTCCATGGCGTCGGTCCAGCGCTGTACCGCCATCAGCAGGCGGGCCCGGTCGAATCGGGCCTGGAAGTCGCGTTTGTCGGCGGCGATGCGCGCCTCGGCATCCGCCATCGTCGGCGCCCCGCCGGCGGCCGGCGCGGCGAAGTCGAGGGCCTCCATCCAGCGCTGCAGGGCGTCGAAGCGGCGCACTGCCGATGCCTTGGCGATCACCGGCGCGAAGGCGACCTTGGCGTCGTCGGTGCGGCCCTGTTGCAGCAGCAGCTTCACGTAGTCGAAGCGCGCATCGTCGTTCGCCGGGTCGGTGGCCACCGCATGCTGGAGCTTCTCGAGAGCGCCTTCAGTGTCGCCTTCGGCGAGAGCGTCCTGCGCGGCTTCCTCGTGCTCGGCCGCTTCGAGTTCGTCCGCGCCCGGCACGTGCTTGTCGAGGAAGGCGCGCACCTGGTCGGCGGGAACGGCGCCGACGAAGCCGTCCACCGGCTGCCCGCCCTTGAACATCACGCAGAAGGGGATGCTGCGCACACCGAACATCTGGCTCAGCTGCTGCGAGATCTGCGGCACCTTGTCTGCATCGAGCTTGGCCAGCGTGAAACGCCCGCCGTATTCGACTTCAAGCTTTTCGAGCACCGGGCCGAGCTGCTTGCAGGGTCCGCACCATTCGGCCCAGATGTCGAGCAGCACCGGGGTGGTCATCGAGCCTTCGATCAGCTCGGTCTGGAAGTTTTCGAGGGTGATGTCGATCATCGTGGGGAGATGAGGGTGAAACGTAAAATTGAAACCATGAAGCAAGCCATTCAGGTCGGTGTGGTGATGGGCTCGAACTCCGATTGGGAGACGATGCGCAACGCGGTCGAGATTCTCCAGCAATTCGGCATCGCGCATGAGGCGCGGGTGGTCTCCGCCCACCGCATGCCGGACGAACTGTTCGCCTACGCGGAAAGCGCCGCCGGGCGCGGCCTGGCGGCCATCATCGCCGGCGCCGGCGGCGCCGCGCACCTGCCCGGCATGCTGGCCGCCAAGACCACGGTGCCGGTGCTCGGCGTGCCCGTCGCCAGCCGCCACCTCCAGGGGGTGGATTCCCTCTACAGCATCGTGCAGATGCCCAAGGGGGTTCCGGTCGCCACCTTCGCCATCGGGAATGCGGGCGCGGCCAATGCCGCCCTGTTCGCGGTCGCGATGCTCGCCGGGTCCGATCCGGCACTGCGCGAGCGGCTCGGCGCCTTCCGAGCCCGCCAGACCGAGGCGGCGCGCGCGATGACGCTGCCACCGGAGGATGCGCCGGCCGCGTCGCCCTTTTCGCCGCAGGGCGGGGGTGCGCTGTGAGCGCGATCCTGCCTGGCGCCACCCTCGGCGTGATCGGCGGCGGCCAGCTGGGCCGCATGTTCGCCCATGCCGCCCAGCGCATGGGCTACCTCACCGCCGTGCTCGACCCGGACGCCGACAGTCCGGCCGGCCGGGTGAGCCACCACCACATCCACACCGACTACAACGACGTCGACGGCCTCGCCCGGCTGGCGGGCCTGGCGGACGCCATCACCACCGAGTTCGAGAACGTGCCGGCGCCCTCGCTCGATCACCTGGCAGTGGCCCGCCCGGTGCGGCCGGCCGCCGCCGCGGTGTCGATCGCGCAGGACCGCCTGCGCGAGAAGAACCACTTCGTCGGCTGCGGTGTCGACTGCGCGCCCTACGCGGCCATCGATGCGGCCGAGCAGATCCCGCTCGTGCCTGCCAACCTGCTGCCCGGCATCCTGAAGACCGCGCGCCTGGGCTACGACGGCAAGGGCCAGCAGCGCGTGAGTACGCGCGAGGAACTCGCGGCCGCATGGGAGCGCGCCGGCCAGGTGCCCTGCGTGCTCGAGAAGCTGATGCCGCTGGACTACGAATGCTCGGTCATCGTCGCCCGCGGCCAGGACGGGCAGATCGTGCATTTCCCGGCGCAGCGCAACCTCCACCGCAACGGCATCCTCGCGGTGACCGAGGTGCATCCGCAGAACATCCCCGAGTCCGTGGGCCGGCTGGCGGTGAACTCGGCCATCGCCATCGCGGAGGGCCTGCAGTACGTAGGCGTGCTGTGCGTGGAGTTCTTCGTCCTGGCCGATGGTGCGCTGGTGGTCAACGAGATGGCGCCGCGCCCGCACAACAGCGGCCACTGGACCCTCGACGCCTGTGACGTCTCGCAGTTCGAGCTGCAGGTGCGCACCCTCGCCGGCCTGCCGCTCACCACGCCGCGCCAGCACAGCCCGGCGCTCATGCTCAACCTGCTGGGCGACCTGTGGTTCCCCGACCTCGACACGGTCGGCTCGCCGCGCGGTGCCGACGCACCGGTCGAGCCGCGCTGGGCCGACGTGCTCGCGCTGCCGGGCGCGCACCTGCACCTCTACGGCAAGACCGAGCCTCGGCGCGGGCGCAAGATGGGCCATCTCACCATCACCGGCAAGGACATCGACACCGTGCGCAGCACGGCCGATTTCGCCGCCGCGCTGCTGGGCCTGCCCATTCCTCTTTCCGAATAAGCGCCATGCCGATCCGCGACGGCCGCTCGCCCGATGCCATCGAAGAAGCCGCGCGCACCCTGCGCGCCGGCGGCCTGGTCGCCTTTCCCACCGAGACGGTCTATGGCCTGGGAGCCGACGCCGCCAGCGACGAGGCGGTGGCGGGCATCTTCAAGGCCAAGGGGCGGCCCAGCAACCATCCGCTGATCGTGCACGTGGCCGCCGGCATGAAGGGCACCGAGGCGCTCTCGCGTTTCGCCCAGCCGCTGCCGCCCTTCGCGCAGAAGCTGGTGCAGGCCTTCTGGCCGGGCCCGCTGACCCTGATCGTCACCCGCCAGCCGGGCGTGGCCGCTGCAGCCGCGGGCGGGCAGGACACCATCGGCCTGCGCTGCCCGGCGCATCCGGTGGCGCAGGCTCTGCTCGTGGCCTGTGCCGAACATGGCGTGGCCGGTATTGCCGGGCCGAGCGCCAATCGCTTCGGCCGCGTCAGTCCGACTCTCGCGGAGCACGTGCGGCAGGAGTTCGGCGACGAACTGCTGGTGATCGACGGCGGCCCCTGCGACGTCGGCATCGAGTCCACCATCGTCGACTGCAGCCGCGGCCAGCCCGTGCTGCTGCGCCCCGGCGCGATCACCCGCACGCAGATCGAAGCGGCCTGCGGCGAGACCCTGCGCGACAGGCACGAACTGGCCGCGCCCGATCCGCGCGCCTCCGGCACGCTGGAGGCGCACTACGCGCCCAGCGCCAAGCTGCGCCTGATGGATGCCAAGGCGCTGCAGACCGGCCTGGACGTGCTGGGCCCGAATGCGGCGCACATCGCCGTGTGGTCGCGCTGCGCCATCAAGAGCCGCTCGCAGCGTGTGCTGCTGCGGCGCATGCCCGACGATGCGGCCGCCGTCGCGCGACAGTTGTTCGCCACCCTGCGCGCCTTCGACGACGAGGGCGTCAAGCTGATCTGGGTCGAGACCCCGCCGCCCGGCCCCGAATGGGAAGGCGTGCACGACCGCCTGCAGAGAGCGGCCGCGGCCTGAACGTCACCTCACCGTGTCGAAGAGCGCGCGTGCGCGCGCATGGCAGAACGGCGGCTCGTAGGTGCCGTGGTAGGCGCCGTAGTAGGTGGCGAAGGCCGGCGTCGTCGGATCGGTGGGTGCCTTGCCGCCAGGCCCGTAGGTGGCCTGGATCTGGGCGTCGACGTCCACGGTCGTCACCGTGGTCACGCCGCGCGAGTCGAAGTCCGCCTTCATGGGCACCATGTGCACGGCCGGCGGCACGGTCGGGTCGCCGGCGCCGCCGCACAGCAGCGTCTTGGCCCGCGGGTTCCAGCCGAACAGGTCATTCTTCTTCGCGTCGAGGAAGAGCGTGTTGTTCGGGTTGGTCTGCACGTCCGTGATGAAGGCGCTCTGGAAGATCGCGTCGCGCGCCTGGGCCGGCGTCTCGCCGTTGGCGCCCGGCAGGCTCCCGCTGGTCACCAGCGTGGTGTAGTTCAGCGTCGGGCTCGGCAGCAGGTTCTCGATGTAGCTGGCGTACGGCTGCTTGTAGACCGTGTTCACGTCGGTGTAGACGTCGCCGTACACCTTCTGGTACGAATTGACGATGAAGGGCACGAAGAACTGGTAGCCCGCGATGGCCTGGGTCAGCTTGAAGGAGCCCGAGAGGTTGTAGGGTCCCGCCAGGTGCGCGCCGGCCACCACGTTGATCTCCGCCGCGTTGTCGCGCTCGGCCGCGCGGTGCGCCGCCATCGAGGAGTGGCCACCCTGCGAATAGCCCGTGAACATCACCTTGCCCGAGAGCGTTCCGCCGGCGCTCTGCACGGCCGCCCGCGCCGCGCGCACCGAATCCAGCACCGTGCGCGCCTCGGAATCGGCATGCAGGTAGGGGTGGTACGGAAAGGTGGACTTGGCGTAGCCCAGGTAGTCGGTCGCCACGACCGCGTAGCCCTGCGCCGCGTACATCGCGGTGAGCAGGAAGGTTTCCGGATCCTGCGGGTTCACCAGCGTGCGCGGCTTCTGCACGTCGGTGCCCTTGGCATAGGCCACCAGCGGCGCCGCGGTGGCGCAGCTGCCGGCCGGCATCAGCAGCACGCCCGAGGCATTGGTGACTTCGCCCTTGGGCCCCACGGTGCTGTAGTTGAGCGAGACCACGTTCACGTCGCACTTGGCCTTGCCGCTGAGTGCCTGCAGGCCGCTCTGCGCGCTGGCGCCGTCGATCTGGGCCGTGGTCAGCGTGGTCACGATCACCGGGGGCTCTCGCAGCGCTCCGGTGCCCGGTCCGCTGCTGCCGCCGCCGGAGCCGGTGCCGACGCCGATGAGGGGGACGCCGCCCCCGCCACCCCCGCCGCCGCAGGCCGCGAGCAGGCTGGCCGTGGCGACGGCGCCGAGCAGATAAAGACGACGATTCATGGCTTGTCTCCGGATGTGGGTGTTGTCGTGAAGAGGAAGGCGAACAGAACGCGAACGATCCTAGGCCCGCGCCAGGCCGACCCGGACCAAGGGAAACCCCGAGCCGCGTCCGGGCCGCAGTCGCCTGGGCGACCGCGCGATGGTCCGGTTGCCCGGTTGCCCCGCCTGCTCAGTTGTCCTGCGCCGCCCAGTCGACCAGCGCATCGAATGCCGGCCGCGCGGCATTGGCACTGCCGTGATTGGCAATCGCCACCACCACCCAGCGCCGGCCGCTGGCCCCATGCACGTAACCCGCGATGCCGGCCGAGTCGCGCAGGCTGCCCGTCTTGAGATGCGCCGCGCCGTTCGAGCGCAGCGCGCGCCTGCGCAGCGTGCCGTCCACGCCCATGGCCGGCAGTGAAGCGACCAGCTCCGGCATCAGCGGCGAGCGCCAGGCCACCTGCAGCATCTTCGCCAGCGCGGCCGCGCTGATGCGCTCCTCGCGCGACAGGCCCGAGCCGTTGTCGAACGCCGGCTGCCCTTCGCCGGTGCCGATGCGTTCGTTCCACCATTGGCGCAGCACGGCGCGCGCTGCCTCCGGCGTGCCGCGCCGCTTCTGCTGCAGCCCCAGCGTGAGGAACAGCTGCTGTGCCATCACGTTGTTGCTGTACTTGTTGATGTCGCGCACCACCTCGGCCAGCGGCGGCGAGGCGGCCTCGAAGGCCGGGCGCAGGCCGGCCGGCACCGGGCCCTCCCGCACCTGGCCCTGCAGCTTCGCGCCCATTTCGGCCCACATGCCGCCCACGGCGCGCACGGCGTAGCTGCGCGGGTCCGCGTAGGCCACGGCCCAGCTCTTTTCGCCGCAGTCGGCGGGATAGCTGCCGGCGAAGCCGATGCGCGCCGGGTCGGTGAAGGCCGGCGCCAGCGCGGCGCGCCAGTCGCCGCAGGCGCCGGCTTCCAGCGGCACGGTGGCTTGCAGGCCGACCCCGCTCAGCGCGGGTTCGTAGCTGACCTGCGCGGTCCGGCCGTCGCGGTTGGGCAGGAAGGTCATGACCACCGACCGGAAGTTGATCAGCAGCGCATCCGGCGCGGCGTTGTACGGCCGCTGGCCCTCGCCGTCGAAGGCCGAGGGGTCCGTCTCCGCCGCCTCGAAGGCGCCGCGGTCCAGCACGATGTCGCCACGGATCGTGTGGATGCCCAGGCCCTGCACGCGCCGCAGCAGCAGCCACAGGCGCTCGATCACCAGTTTCGGATCGCCCTGGCCCTTGATGTAGAGATTGCCGGCCAGCACGCCGCCCTGCACCGGCCCGTCGACGTACACCGGCGTGCGCCAGGTGAAGGCCGGCCCCAGCAGGTCCAGTGCGGCGTAGGTGGTGACCAGCTTCATCACCGAGGCCGGGTTCATGGGCGCCTGCGGCCGCCAGGCCAGCCGGGGCGGCCGAACGCCCTCGGCATCCGCCACCAGCATCGTGACGGCCTCGCGCGGCACCTTGGCGCGGGCCAGCGCGGCCTCGACCTCGGGCGGGAGATCCTGCGCCATGGCCGGGGCCGAAGCGAGCGCGGCGAGCAGAAGAAACAGGCGGAACGGGCGCGGGGCACGGCGCGCGGAAGGCTTCGAGGCAGCAGGCATCGCGCGATTATCCCGGGCACCCGCGGTGCGTCCGGCACACAAGGGCCTGCCGCGGCGCGGTGCATGGCCGCCCCTCCATAATCGCCCGATGCCCGCCGCCTCCCGCCTGTCTCCCCGCGCAATCGGCATCGGCGCGGCGGTCGTCACCGTCCTGGTCTGGACTGCCTTCATCGTCATCGCGCGGGCCTCGGCCGCCCATTCGCTCACGCCCTTCGACATCGCCTTCACGCGCATTTTCGGCGCCGGGCTGGTGCTGGTGCCCTGGGGCGCCTGGCACGTGGCGCAGGCGCGGCGGCGCGATCCCACGCAGGGCTCGCTGTTCGGGCTGTCGCCGCTCGCGCTGCGGATCACTGCCGTCACAGGCATCTTCGGCGGGCTGGGCTACCCCTTGCTGGCCTACACCGGTTTCTTCTATGCGCCGGCCACCCACGCCTCGGTGCTGATGCCCGGCAGCCTGCCGTTGTGGACCGCGTTGCTCGCGGCCGCGGTGCTGCACGACCGCCTCACGCCCATGCGCCTGTTCGGCCTGGCGATGATCGTGCTGGGCGACCTGCTGGTGGGCGGCGCCAGCCTGCTGCGTGCCTTCGACGGAGGCGAGCTCTGGAAGGGCGACCTGATGTTCATGGGCGCGGCCTTTTCATGGGCCTGTTACAGCGTGGTGGTGCGGCGCGAGGGGCTGGACGCGGTGCGCGCGACCATCGCCGTCACCGCCTTCGCCTTCCTGGCCTTCGTGCCCGCCTATGCCCTGCTGGCCGGCCTCGGCTGGGTTGCCAGCCGGCTCGGGAGCGCACCGTGGGGCGAGATCGCCTTCCAGTTGCTGTTCCAGGGGGTAAGCTCGGTGGTCGTTGCCGGCATCACCTTCACCCGCATGATCGAGTACTTCGGGCCGGTGCGCACCACCATGATCACCGCGCTGGTGCCGGGCCTGTCGGCGCTGGGCGCGGTGCTGTTCCTGGATGAGCCGCTGTACTGGAATCTCGTCGCGGGCGTGGTGCTGGTCACCGTCGGCATATTGTTCGGCGTGCAGCGCATGCGCACGGGCGGCGTGGGTGCGGCGGTGGCCGCGCGTGGGTGAGGCCGATGACGATCGCTGCCACCCGCCTGCTTGCCTTCGATACCAGCACCGAGGTCCTGTCGGTCGCCGTGCGCCATGGCGAGCTGCTGCTCACCCACACGGGCGCGGGCGGGGCGCAGGCCTCCAGCACGCTGATCCCGACGATCGAGCAACTGCTGGCCCAGGCCGGCCTCACGCTGGCGCAACTCGACGCCATCGCCTTCGGCCGTGGGCCCGGCTCCTTCACCGGCCTGCGCACGGCCTGTTCCGTCGCGCAGGGGCTGGGCTTCGGCGCCGGCGTCCCGCTGCTGCCGGTGGACACCCTGCACGCAGTGGCCGAGGAGGCGCGCCACCGCTTCGGCGCCACCCGTGTGCTGGCGCTGCTCGATGCGCGCATGGACGAGGTCTACGCGGCCCGCTACGACTTCGGGCAACCCGGGCAGGCGGGCGCCGAGCCGCAGCTGATGGCGCCCGAGCACGTGCAGGTCGCGCCGGACTGGGTTCTGGCCGGCAACGTGTTCGCCGTTTACGGCGAGCGCCTGCCGCCCGCCGCAGCCCGGCACGAGGCCCTGCCCACGGCCGAGGCGATGCTGCGACTGGCCCCGGAATTGCTCGCTGCCGGCAGGGCAGTTGAGCCGGCGCAGGCCTGGCCGCTCTATGTTCGCGATAAAGTCGCACAAACCACGGAAGAACGCGCCGCCCTGAAGGCGTCGCCGGGCCCGCAGACGCCATGAAGGTTCGGGCCATTCCAGACGAACACCGTAGCGCCCCCGCGGAGGTTTTTTTGCCATGAGCGCCGTCCTGCAGCCGCGAGAAGCCCGCCTCGAGCCGATCACGCTCGAGCGGATCCCGGCCGTCTGCACGATCGAGCGCAGCGCCTATACCCACCCCTGGACCCCCGCCAACTTCACCGACTCCCTGGCCGCCGGTTACCACTGCCAGTGCCTGGTAGCCCCGGCGATCACCCCGCCGGGTGAGCCCGCGCGGATGCCGCGGCCGCGTGCGCTGTGGGGCCGGCTGGTTGCGCAGCCTGGTGGCGAGGTGCTGATCGGCTACTTCATCGCCATGAAGGGCGTCGACGAGGTGCACCTGCTCAACATCACCGTCGCGCCCGCCTTCCAGGGGCAGGGCTGGGCGCCGCTGATGCTGGAGGCGTTGGCCGGCTGGTCGCGCGGCCAGAACGCCCAGTGGCTCTGGCTGGAGGTGCGCGCCAGCAACCTTCGCGCGCTCTCCATCTACCAGCGCCAGGGCTTCCGCCGCGTGGGCATGCGCAAGGGCTACTACCCGGCCGAAGGCCATTCGCGGGAAGACGCGGTGGTGATGAGCATGCGCCTCAACGAATCCCCCAGCGCCTGGGGCTCCCTGAAGTGAACGAGGACAGCCTGCACCTGGACGCGCGCCAGCGCGCGATGCTGGACGAGATGGGCGTGAAGGTCTGGTGGCCCATGGCGGCACCGGCCGAGGCGCCGCCGCCCGTCGTGGCGGCGGCCGCAGCCCGCCGGGCATCGGAAACGCCGGTCCCGGCGGCGCCAGCGCAGCCTCCCCGGGCGAGCACGCCGCCCGCCGCGCCCGTGCCCACGCCCGCGCCGCCGGTCGTCACCCGTCCTGCAGCGGCGCCCTCGGCCGCCAGCGTCCTCGTCGAAGTGCCCCAGCGGCTCTTCGGCCCCGAAGGCGGGGCCGCCCAGGGCGGCTGGCTGATCGTCGCCGACATGCCGCCGGGCCTCGACGGCCGCCACACCGAGCCGTTCGACGGCGACGCCGGCCGCCTGCTCGAGGCCATGCTGCGCGCGCTGCAACTGCAGACGGGGGCCGTGCCGGTGCAGCTCATGCGCACCCACCGCGGCGTGGCCTCCGGCCAACCCGGCAGCCCGCGCCCGATCGCCGAGGGCCTGGCCGTGCCGGCGGTCCTTCCCCAGGTGGTGCTGGCCATGGGCCCGCTGGCGTCGCAGTCGCTGCTGCAAAGCGGCGAGCCGCTCGGCCGCTTGCGCGGCCGGGCCGGGCGGGTCCGGCAGCCGGGCTGGGAGGCGGTCCCGCTGGTCGCCACCTACCACCCCGCCTACCTGCTGCGCAATCCGGCCGACAAGGCCCGCGTCTGGGCCGACCTGTGCCTGGCGGCGGAGCTGCTCGGCCCTGCCTCGTAGGCCGCTCCTAGAATTCCTTCCATGACCTTTCTGGACAAGCTGCGCGCCGCCGAGCGCCGCAACGGCTCGCTGCTGTGCGTGGGCCTGGACCCCGAACCCACCAGGTTTCCCGCCCGCATGAAGGGCGACCCTCGCCGGATCTACGACTTCTGCGCCGCCATCGTCGATGCCACCGCCGACCTGGCGATCGCCTTCAAGCCCCAGATCGCCTACTTCGCCGCTCACCGCGCCGAGGACCAGCTCGAGAAGCTGATGGAGCACCTGCGCCGCAACGCCCCTGACGTGCCCGTGATCCTGGACGCCAAGCGCGGCGACATCGGCTCCACCGCCGAACAGTACGCGCGCGAGGCCTTCGATCGCTACGGCGCCGACGCCGTCACGCTCTCGCCCTTCATGGGTTTCGATTCGGTCGCGCCCTACCTGCGCTACGAGGGGAAGGGCGCCTTCCTGCTGTGCCGCACCAGCAACCCCGGCGGCGATGACCTGCAGGCCCAGCGCCTGGCCGACATCGACGGCCAGCCCTTCCTTTACGAGCACGTCGCGCGCCTGGCCCAGGGCCCGTGGAACCTGAACGGCCAACTCGGCCTGGTGGTCGGGGCCACCTACCCGGCCGAGATCGAGCGGGTGCGGGCGCTGGCGCCCACGGTGCCGCTGCTGATTCCGGGCGTCGGCGCACAGGGCGGCGATGCGGTCGCCACCGTGCGCGCGGGCTGGCGGGCCGATGCACCCATCGTGGTCAATTCCTCCCGGGCCATCTGCTACGCCTCGGACGGCGAGGATTTCGCGGCGGTGGCGCGCCAAGAGGCCATCCGCACTCGCGACAGCCTCGAGCAGGCCAAGCGCTGACCACGCTCCTGGGCGACGGCGAGCGGCAGCCACTTCGGCGGCAGCGTGAACTGCATCGACGACCCGAAGAACATCGGCTTCATGACTTGAGGCCGCCTACAGACACCGCAGCGCGTGGTCCGCATACTCGGCGGTCCGCGCATTTCTTTTTTGGAGACAACGATGAAATACCAAGGAAGCTGCCACTGCGGCCGGATCGCCTTCGAAGTCGAGGGCGAGATCCATGGCGCGATGGCGTGCAACTGCTCCATCTGTCAGCGCAAGGGCTCTTTGATGTGGTTCGTGCCGCACGACAAGCTGGTGCTCAAGACCCCGCCCGAGGACATGAGCACCTATCTGTTCAACAAGCACGTGATCTCGCACCGCTTCTGCCCGGTCTGCGGCATCCATCCCTTCGGCGAGGGCACCGATCCGAAGGGCAACAAAATGGCGGCCATCAACATCCGCTGCGTGGAAGGCATCGACCTCGAGAAGGTGCCGGTGCAGCATTTCGACGGGCGCTCCAAGTGAAGCTGCAGCCTCCCTATCCACTCGAAGGCGGTTGCACCTGCCGTGCGGTGCGTTACCGGATGACGACGCGCCCGCTCTTCGTCCACTGCTGCCATTGCCGCTGGTGCCAGCGCGAATCCGGCAGCGCCTTCGCCCTCAACGCGATGATCGAGGCCGACCGCATCGAGCGGCTGCAGGGCGAGGTGGAACTGGTCGACACGCCTTCGCTCAGCGGCAAGGGCCAGAAGATCGCGCGCTGCCCGCAGTGCCGCGTGGCGCTGTGGAGCCATTACGCCGGTTCCGGCGAGGCCGTGTCCTTCGTGCGCGTGGGCACGCTGGACATGCCGGACCACCTGCCGCCGGACATCCACATCTTCACGATGTCGAAGCAGCCGTGGGTGCAGTTGCCGGAGGGGGTCCCTGCGGTGCACGAGTACTACCGCAGCGCGGAGTACTGGCCGGCCGAGAGCCTGGAACGCGGGCGGGCGCTCAAGGCTGCGCGCGCTGCTGCTGCCGGCACCTGAGCCCCCGCTTCAGCGCGGAAGGGCCCCCAGCCGCCCCGACAGCTCCTGCGCACATCGCTTCAGCGCCCGCGCCACCGGCCCGTCCCAGCGCGCATCGAACACCGCCGTGGTGCCGATCGCGGTGATCGCCAGCGCGATCGCGCCCGTGTGGTCGAACACCGGCGCCGACATCGCGCTCACCCCCGGCACGATCTCGCCGTCGGAGCGGCTCATGCCGTGCTCGCGCACCGCATGCAATTGCGCCTCGAAGTCCTTCCAGTCCGGCAGGGGCGGCGCCGGCGGCATGCCGACATGGCTTTCGGGCGCCGGCCCGCCGCTCTTCTCGCGGCGGCGCTCCTTCTCCAGCATGCGCTTCACTTCCTTGGTCGGCAGGTAGGCGCCGAACAGCCGTCCCGAAGCCGTGCTGGTGAGCGAGAACACCGTGCCGTGGCGCATGCTCATGTGCAGCGCCGCGGGCGACTCGGCCACCCGCACGATGGTGGCGCCCCGGTCGCCCCACACCGCGATCGCCGTCGTGTGGCCGATTTCCTGCGCCAGCGCGCTCACCAGCGGCGTCGCCAGGTGCACGGGGTCGGCCTGCTGCAGGCTGATCAACCCCAATTGCAAGGCGAGCGGGCCCAGCAGATAGTGGCCGCTGGCGCGGTCCTGTTCGATCAAGCCGAGCCGGCCGAAGCTGACCATGTAGGGGTGCGCCTTGGCAGGCGACATCTCGGCCTCGCGCGCGAGGTCCTTCAAGGCCATCGGCCGGCCGTGGTGCACCAGGGCACGCAACAGCTGGCCGCCCACTTCGATGCTCTGGATGCCGCGCTGGGCGCGGTCGGTGCCGTCAGCCGCCTTGTCGGAAGGGTTGCTGGAAGCCATCGCCTGTCCATCCTCGTTCGTTCATGTAGAAGGCATTAGACATGATCCAACAAGCTGAGTACACTGCGCGAATTCGATCCTCGCAAATCGATTTGTTTTAGACGAATTAACAGGAGACCCCCGATGATCCAGTCCACCAAGGCATTCGCCAGCCAGGCCGACCTCGAAGAGAAGAAAGTCACCTTCAGCCAGATCTCGGAGCACGCCTGGGCCTACACGGCCGAGGGGGACCCGAACACGGGAATCGTCATCGGCGACGACGCCGTCCTGGTGGCCGACACCCAGGCCACCCCGGCGATGGCGGCCGACGTGATCCGCCGCATCCGCGAGGTCACCGACAAGCCCATCCGGTACGTCGTGCTCACCCACTACCACGCCGTGCGCGTGCTCGGCGCCAGCGCCTACGCGCCCCAGCAGATCATCGCGAGCCAGGACACCTACGACCTGATCGTCGAGCGCGGCGAGGCCGACAAGGCCAGCGAGATCGGCCGCTTCCCGCGCCTGTTCCAGAACGTCGAGACCGTGCCCCCCGGCATGACCTGGCCGACCATGACCTTCACCGGCAAGATGACCCTGTGGCTGGGCAAGCTCGAGGTGCAGCTGCTGCAGCTGGGCCGTGGCCACACGAAGGGCGACACGGTGGTGTGGCTGCCCGGCGAGAAGACCCTGCTGTCGGGCGACCTGGTCGAGTTCGACGCCACGCCCTACGCCGGCGACGCCTATTTCAAGGACTGGCCCCAGACCCTGGACAACATCGCGGCCCTGCAGCCCAGGGCCCTGGTCCCCGGCCGCGGCGCGGCGCTCACCACGCCCGAGGCGGTGGCCAAGGGCCTGGCCGGCACGCGCGAGTTCATCGCCGACGTCTATACCAGCGTGTCCGAGGGCGCGAAGGCCGGCAAGGACCTGAACACCGTCTACAAGGACACCTACGCGAAGCTCAAGCCCAAGTACGGCCACTGGGTGATCTTCGACCACTGCATGCCCTTCGACGTGACGCGCTGCTACGACGAGGCCACGAAGTACCCCGACCCGCGCGTGTGGACCGCCGAGCGCGACGTCGAGATGTGGAAGACGCTGGAAGGCTGAGCGCATCCCCAGGAGACCCGCGTGAAGTTGAACGACCTTGCGTCGGTTGGCGGGGAACCGCTCGACTATCAGAAAGTGACCTTCGACTACCGCCGCCATCCCGACCAGGATGCGGCCACGCCGGCGCGCCACCCGGTGGTCGTGGTCGGCGCCGGCCCGGTCGGCCTGGCGCTCGCCATCGACCTGGCGCAGCGCCAGGTGCCGGTGGTGCTGCTGGACAACGACAACAGGCTGTCCACCGGCTCGCGTGCCATCTGCTTTTCCAAGCGTTCGCTGGAGATCTTCGACCGGCTCGGCTGCGGCGAGCGCATGACATCCAAGGGCGTGTCCTGGAAGCTGGGCCGCGTGTTCCTGCAGGACGCGCAGATCTACGAATTTGACCTGCTGCCCGAAGCCGGCCACCACCGCCCGGCCTTCATCAACCTGCAGCAGTACTACGTCGAGGGCTACCTGGCGGAACGCGCGGCAGAACTGCCGCTGGTGGACATCCGCTGGAACCACAAGGTGACCGGCGTCGAGCAGCATGAAGACCACGCCTTGCTGACGGTCGAGACGCCCGAGGGCAACTACCGCCTGCAGGCCGCCTGGCTGGCCGCCTGCGACGGCTCCCGCTCGGCGGTGCGCCAGTTGATCGGCCAGGAAAGCAAGGGCCGCGTCTTCAAGGACCGCTTTCTCATCGCCGACGTGAAGATGAAGGCCGACTTCCCGGCCGAGCGCTGGTTCTGGTTCGACCCGCCCTTTCACCGCAACCAGAGCGTGCTGCTGCACATGCAGCCCGACGGCGTGTGGCGCGTGGACTTCCAGCTCGGCTGGGACGCCGACCCGGAGATTGAGAAAAAGCCCGAGAACATCATCCCGCGCGTCAAGGCGCTGCTCGCGGCCTCGCCCTTCAAGGACGCGGAATTCGAGCTCGAATGGGCCAGCGTCTACACCTTCGCCTGCCAGCGCATGGACGCCTTCCGCCATGGACGCGTGCTGTTCGCCGGCGACTCGGCGCACGGTGTCTCGCCCTTCGGCGCGCGCGGCGCCAACTCGGGCGTGCAGGACGCCGACAACCTGGGCTGGAAGCTGGCCGCCGTGCTGCGCGGCGACGCGCCCGATGCGCTGCTCGACAGCTACGCCCGCGAGCGCGAGTACGCGGCCGACGAGAACATCCTCAATTCCACGCGGGCCACCGACTTCATCACGCCCAAGAGCGAAGTGAGCCGGCTGTTCCGCGATGCCGCGCTGCAGCTCGCCCGCCGCCACGGCTTCGCGCAAAGGCTGGTCAACAGCGGGCGGCTGTCGGTGCCCGCCACGCTGCACGGCTCGACGCTCAACACGCCGGATGGCGAGCCCTTCGAAGGGCGCATGGTGCCCGGCGCGGTGGCGGCCGATGCGCCCCTCGCTGCGGGGGGCTGGCTGCTGAACACGATCGGCAGCGACGGTGGCTTTGCCGCGCTGGTGTTCGGCGACGGGCCCGCGGCCGAGGCCAGCCTGCGCGCGCTGGCCGCGTCCGGCGTGCCCGCCACCGTCGTGCGCATCCCGCTCGACGAGGCCCATGCCCTGGCCGCGCAGCGCTACGACGCGAAGCCTGGCACCACCTACCTCTTGCGCCCGGATCAGCATGTGTGCGCCCGCTGGCGCGGCCCCACCGCCGCGCAGATCCGCACCGCCCACGCCCGCGCCCTCGCCAAGGCCTGAAATGACCGCAACCATGTCCGAGCCCCACCTCATCCTGGCGCCCAACCTCGACGCACCCGACGACTTCTACGAAGCCCTGCTCGACGCCCACCAGGGCCTGTCGCTCGAGGAAAGCCAGGCTTTCAATGCCCGCCTCGTGCTGGTGCTGGCCAATCACATCGGCGCGCTGCCCGTGCTGCGCGAGGCCCTCGAGGCGGCCCGCGCCTGATCCAGGCCCGCACCATTCACGACGATTCAACCGGACGAAAAGGAGTCCCATGAGCACCGAACCATTGCGCTACCAGAGCGGCTTCGGCAACGAATACGCCACCGAGGCCGTCCCGGGCGCCCTCCCGCAGGGCCGCAACAGCCCGCAGCGCGCGCCCCATGACCTGTACCCCGAGCTCATCTCGGGCACCGCCTTCACGGCACCGCGCCACGAGAACCGGCGCAGCTGGCTCTACCGCCGCCAGCCCTCGGTCGTGTCGGGCCGCTACCAGGCCTACGCGCAGCCTTACTGGCAGACCGGGCCGGACCGCGAGGTCATCCTCGCGCCCGAGCCGCTGCGCTGGCACCCGATCCCTTTGGAGAACGCCGAGGTGGACTTCGTCGACGGCGTGCGCACGCTCGCGGCCAACGGCGATGCCGAGGCCCAGTCGGGCATCGCCGCGCACGTGTACCTGGCGAACCGCTCGATGGAGCGCCGCGCCTTCGTCAATGCCGACGGCGAGATGCTGTTCGTGCCGCAGCAGGGCCGCGTGGTGCTCACCACCGAGATGGGTGTCCTGGAGCTCAAGCCCGGCGAGATCGCCCTCGTGCCGCGCGGCGTGGTGTTCAAGGTCGGCCTGCCCGATGGCCCCTCGCGCGGCTACCTCTGCGAGAACTACGGCGCCCAGTTCCGCCTGCCCGAGCTGGGCCCGATCGGATCCAACGGCCTGGCCAACCCGCGCGACTTTCAGGCGCCCATGGCGGCCTTCGAGAGCGACGCGGGGCCCTACGAGCTGGTCAAGAAATCCGCCGGCCGCCTGTGGCGTGCGCCGATGAAACAGTCGCCCTTCAACGTGGTCGCCTGGCACGGCAACCTGGCGCCGGTGAAGTACGACACTGCCAACTTCATGACCATCGGCTCGATCAGCTTCGACCATCCAGACCCATCGATCTTCACCGTGCTGACCTCGCCCTCGGACACGCCCGGCACCGCCAACTGCGACTTCGTGATCTTCCCGCCGCGCTGGCTGGTGATGGAGGACACCTTCCGTCCGCCCTGGTACCACCGAAACCTGATGAGCGAGTTCATGGGCCTGGTCTACGGCGAGTACGACGCCAAGCCCGGCGGCTTCAAGCCCGGCGGCGCCAGCCTGCACAACGCCATGGTGCCGCACGGCCCCGACGAGGAGGCCTTCGAGAAGGCCAGCAGTGCGGATCTCAAGCCGCAGAAGCTGGACAACACCCTGGCCTTCATGTTCGAGAGCCGCTACCGTTTCATTCCCAGCGCGTGGGCCATGCAGAGTCCCGCGCTGGACACCGGCTACGCCGACTGCTGGGCCGGCCTCAAGGATCAATTCAAGCCATGAACCCCGACCGTCTCGACCCCACCCACGACCCGGCGCTGCGCAGCTGGGTGAGCTCGGCCCATGTGCCCGGCTGCGACTTCCCGATCCAGAACCTGCCCTTCGGCCGCTTCCGTCCCTTCGGCAGCAGCGAGGCCTTCCGCATCGGCGTCGCCATCGGCGACCAGGTGCTGGACCTGCGCGCCACCGGCCTCATTGGCGACGAGGACATGAACGCCCTGATGGGCCACACCCGCGAGGCACGCCAGCGTCTGCGCGCCGCCATCTCGGCCGGGCTGGCCCAGGGCAGCGACAGGCAGGCCGCCTGGTCGAAGGCGCTGTTGCCGCAGTCGGCGGTGGAGCTCACCGTGCCCTGCCGCATCGGCGACTACACCGACTTCTATACCGGCATCCACCATGCCCGCACCGTGGGCAGCCTGTTCCGTCCGGATGCGCCGTTGCTGCCCAACTACCAGTGGGTGCCGATCGGCTACCACGGCCGTGCCTCTTCCATCGGCATCTCGGGCCAGCGCTTCAAGCGTCCGCAAGGGCAGACCAAGGCAGCCGACGCGAAGGAGCCCGCTTTCGGCCCATCGAAGCGGCTGGACTACGAGCTGGAGCTGGGCTTCCTGGTCGGCCAGGGCAATGCGCTCGGGCAGCCGATCTCCATCGAGCAGGCCGAGGCTCACTTGTTCGGCGTGACCCTGCTCAACGACTGGTCGGCGCGCGACATCCAGGCCTGGGAGTACCAGCCGCTGGGCCCCTTCCTGTCCAAAAACTTCGCCACCACGCTCTCGCCCTGGATCGTGACCATGGAGGCGCTGGCCCCCTTCCGCGCGCCCTTCGAGCGGCCCGCCGGGGACCCGCAGCCGCTGCCCTACCTGGACGCACCGTCCAACCGTGCGGCCGGCGCCCTCGACATCATTCTGGAGGTCCTGCTGCAGACCGCGAAGATGCGCGAGGCCGGCGAAGCGCCGGTGCGCCTGACCCGCGTCAACGTGCGCGACGCCGCCTACTGGACCGCGGCGCAGCTCGTCACGCACCACACGGTGAACGGCTGCAACCTGCAGCCCGGCGACCTGCTGGGCTCCGGCACCCTCTCGGGCCCCAGGCCCGACGAGGCCGGCTCGCTGCTGGAGCTCACGCTCGGCGGCAAGCAGCCCATCGAACTCCCCAATGGCGAGCGCCGCAGCTTCCTCGAGGACGGCGACACGCTGATCCTGCGCGGCTTCTGCGAGCGCGAGGGCGCGGTGCGCATCGGGCTGGGCGAGGTGAGCGGGACGGTGGAGCCGGCGCAGGGCGGGTAGGTCGCCGACGCAGCACGGCGCCCACCGTCCATCCCCGAGATGGGCGCCACATGGACCTACTGCGGGTACACGCGCGTGACCAGCACCTGGCTCGTCGACCCCTGGGAGATCGAGACCGACCGGCCTTGCGTCGTGACCAGGGTGGCAGGCAGCTGCGTCTGCCACGAGGACGCCAGGTTCGGGTTGTCGCGCATTTGGAAGTAGGCCCTGTTCTCCGCGTCAAGGAACATCACGCTGGCTTGGCTGCTCGTGCGCGCGATCGCCACGCGGCTGTCCTTGGACAGGGTCGTGCCCACCGGGGCGGGCACCGTCACCCAGCCACTCCAGTTGCCCTGGGGGTCGCGCAGAACCTGCTGCATCTGCCCGGTGCCATCGGCCGTCGTGGTGATGGCCAGCACGTTCGTGTATCCGTCGTTCGAGGAAGCCATGGCCAGCGCGGCTGGGTTCATCGTGCGGGAGGTCCCGGGCACCACGACATAGGATGAATCCCAACTGCCGTTCGGCGAACGCTCGACGTAGTACACGCTGCCCGTCGCGCTTGCAAGCACCTGCGCTTTGCCCGGCGACGTGGACGAGCTCCCGTTGATGGCGATGGCCACGTCATTCGTCCCGTCCCATGGCTTCCCTGTGACCGGGAGTGTATCGAAGCCAGACCAATTCCCTTTGGGGTACTGAATGGCGTGGTACACCCGATTGTTGGCTGCGTCTGTCATGACCGCCTGGAAGCTGCCGTCGTTGGCCGCCGCGACGGCGATCTTGTTGGCCTGGATGCCCGCGACATCGCCTTTCGCGCCCGGCACGACACCGTAGGAACCCCACTTGGGCGCCCCGGACGCGTCGTTCTTCAGCGCACTGGCGTAGACGCGCTTGTCCGGACCGATGGCCATGGCCAGTGCCAGCACGCCGCCGGCCGCTGCGGGGTTGGGCGACACGGCAATGACGCACTGCTCCGCATAGAAGTCCGCATAGCCGCCGAGCACCCCACCGCCGCCTTGCGGTGTGGTCGCGTGGCAGTTCTTCGGCACGCGGGCCCAGTCGGCATCGACCGTCGCGACGGGCCAGCTGAACGTGACGGGAGTGCCGGCCCGCGCGCGGGTCGTCAACGCCATGTTCGTCCCGAACCCGCCGGTCAACAAGGTGCCATCCGGAGAAAGGGCTGTCCGGGACCGCGCGGCGTTCTGTTGGATGGTGCGACTGCTCGTTCCGCTGTATTCCTTCAGCAAGAACGGCGAGGCTGAGCCGCTGCCATAAAGAATGGATGCACCGTCCGGAGCCCATGATGGCTTGTACGTGACGGCGTCCAGGGTGACCGGGTACGGGTTGGAGACCGTGTCGTACCAGAGGTTGCCATTGCCATCGGAATACGCGAAGGCGTCGGTCGTCGGAGACCAGGCAAGGTCGGAAAATTTGAGACCGTTGCGCAGTTCACGCACGTAGCTCTTGTCTGTGCCGTCGTTGTTCATGGTCCAAAGCGAGGTCCCCCACTGGTTGGGGGCCGCCGCCACGACGTAGGCCAGCCGGGATCCGTCGGGCAACCATGTGGCTGCAATCACGTTCAAACCGCTGGTCAGTTGAGCCACATCGGAGCCATCGATGTTCATGACAAAGACGCTCTTGGTCCCGCTTCCCACCAGAAAGGCGATCTTCTTGCCGTTCGGCGAGACCCTGGGCGAAGTGCCCTGGGCCAGCGTGCTGATGCCGGTGCCGCCGGGCTGAACCCTGGCAATGGTGGCGGGCGATGTGCTCACCGACGTGAACACGATGGGGCCGTTCTCGCCCGGATAGGTGGCGTGGGCCGGGAGGGTCGGGCCCACCGCAGCCAGGGTTGCGAGCACCGGGCCCAGGCGCTGCAGCGTTCGCGCAGCTTTGCGCGGCTGCGCCTTGGAAAGGGGACTGACCGAAGAACCGACTTTCGACATGAAACCTCCTCGAAAAAGCATCCCAGGAGGAAATCAAGCCCATCGCGTCAGCGCCGTAACCGCCTCGCTCCCGTTGCCGGGCCGGATTCTGGGCTCACGCAGGCTTAAAAAAAACCGGTCTTTTGTCGCGCGATTCTTCGCGCGACGACACGAATCGCGACGCCGGACGGCGCCTCCTCCTACCCCGTCCGCCGGCCGCTTTGCACATACTTCGATGCTTGCCTGAAGGAACCTCGCCGTGAACGTGCTCATCGTCGACGACAACAAGGCCGCGGCCGATCTGTTGCGCGAGCTGCTGGCGCTGGAAGACCACACCGTCCATTGCAGCTATTGCGCGCAGGACGCACTGGACGCCGCGTCCGCCACCGACTTCGATGCCGCCCTGGTGGACCTGGTGCTGCCCGACTTCTCGGGCGCCGAGCTGGCACGCCGGCTGCGGGCGGCGACCGGCGGGCGGCCGATGCTGCTGATCGCCGTCTCGGGCCTGGGCCTCGAAGACGCCGGCGATGCCGCGGCGCCCGGCCTGTTCGACCACCACCTGCAAAAGCCCATCGACTTCGAGGCGCTGGACCGCATGCTGGCGTCCGCGGTCCGCTGAGGACCGCTCAGGCGGTGGCGCTGGCGGCGCCGTTGCTGTTGCTGCGCCCTGCACCCTTGATCGCCCACTGGCGGATGCAGGCCAGCAGGGCCTGCGCATCGGCCGGCTTGACGAAGTGGTGGTCGAAGCCGGCGTCGAAGGCGCTCTGGCGATCCTCGCGCTGCCCGTAGCCGGTCAGGGCGATCAGCAGCAGCCCCCGGCCTTCGGGCGTCTTGCGCATGCGGCGTGCCACTTCGTAGCCGTCGATCACCGGCAGACCGATGTCGAGCAGCACCACCTCGGGCCGGTGCGCGGCCAGCGCCGCCAGCGCGGCCTTGCCGTCCGCCGCGGTGCGCACCGAATGTCCCTCCAGTTCCAGCACCGTGGCGAGGCCCGCCGCCGCGTCGTGGTTGTCGTCCACCACCAGCACGCGCAGCGCTTGCGGCCGCGAGCCCGATGATGCCGCGGCTGGCTCTGGTCCCGGCTCGGCCGGACCGGCGGTGGCGGGCAGCTGCAACCTGAACTCGGAGCCAAGGTTGTGGCCTTCGCTGAAGGCCTCGATCCGCCCGCCGTGCATCTCGGTCAGGCGCCGCGCCAGCGTCAGCCCCACGCCCAGCCCGCCCTGGACCCGGTCCAGGCCGCGCTCCCCCTGCTCGAACAGGTCGAAGATGCGCGGCAGCAGCGCGGCGTCGATGCCGATGCCCTGGTCGCGCACGTAGACCATGATGCCCTCCGGGGCGACGCTGCAGGCCAGCGCGATGTCGGTCTCCTCCGGGCTGTATTTCGCGGCGTTGTGCAGCAGGTTGCAGATCACCTGCGTGAGCCGCGCGGCGTCGCCCGCCAGCCAGACGGGGTGCCGGGGCAGGGTCACGGCCAGGCGCTGGCGGCGGCTGTCGATGAAGGGCTGCACCGTCTCCACGCTGTGTGCGATCACCGTGCAAAGGTCCACCGTCTCCCGCTTCAGCACCACCTTGCCCTGGCTGATGCGGGCGACGTCCAGCAGCTCCTCGATCAGCCGGGTCAGCTGCCGCAGTTGCCGCTCCGCGATGTCCAGCGCCCAGCTCACCTTGGGATGCGGTGCGGCCACGCGGCGGATCACCTCCACGGCCGTGTGGATGGGGGCCAGCGGGTTGCGCAGCTCGTGCGACATCATGGCCAGGAACTCGTCCTTGCGCCGGCTGGCGCGCTGCAGCTCCTCCTGTGCGGACTGCAGCCCGCGGTAGAGGCGCGCGTTCTCGAAGGCTGCCGCGGCACGCGCGGCCAGTTCGTCGACCAGGCCCGGGTCGGGGTCCGGGCCTTCTGCCGCCTCCGTGACGAGAACCGCACCCAGCGCGCGCTCGCCGCGCAGGAGCGGCACGGCCTCGCCGGTGCGCAAGGGCGGCGGGGCCACCGGTCCGGCGGCGAAGGCGGCCGCGAGCGCGGCCAGCGGCTGCGGCGCGAGGCGCACGCGCCGGCGGCCTTCCACCGCCTCGCGCAGCGTCGCGCGCACGTCGGAGGGCAGGGCCGCTTCCGAGGCGGCGACCAGCCTCGGCCGGGCCTCGCCCGGGCACTGGATCGCCGTGCGCAGCCGACCGGCACCGAGCTCGGGATCGCTGGCCATCACGACCGCCAGGGGCGCCAGCCGCGGCACCAGCAGGGCCGCGAGCTGTTCCATCGCGATCTCGATGTCCAGCGAGCTGCCGAGCGCGCGGCTGGCATCCGCCAGGAAGGCCGAGCGCCGGTCGTTCTCCTCGGCCACGCGGCGTGCCGCCTGCGCCGCCATCATCTCGGCGCGCGCATCCGCCTGCCGCCTCACCTGCCGTTGCATCAGGAAGAGCGAGACGAACACCGACACCTTGCTGCGCAGGATTTCCGGCACGACCGGCGACAGGATGTAGTCCACCGCGCCCAGCGAGTAGCCGCGCGCCGCCTGGATCTCGTCGGCGTAGGAGGTGATGAAGATGATCGGCGTGTGCGCGCAGCGCCGGTGCTGGCGGATCAGCGTGGCGGTCTCGAAGCCGTCGATGCCGGGCATGTTGACGTCCAGCAGGATCACCGCGAAGTCGCGCTGCAGGATCTCGCGCAGCGCGTCGGTGCCGGAGCGCACCAGCACCAGCTCCTGCCCCAGCTCCTCGAGCACGGTCTTGAACACCAGCAGCTTTTCGGGCAGGTCGTCCACCACCAGGATGCTGGCTTTCTCCACCACGGCCAGGTCCGGCCCGTCCTCGCTGTCTAGCGGCACAGCCACCCCCGCAGCACGGCCAGCAGGTGGGCCGTGTCCACCGGCTTGGACAGGTAGTCCCAGGCGCCGGCCTCGATGCACTTCTCGCGGTCACCCTTCATGGCCTTGGCCGTCACCGCCACCAGCGGCAGCGCCTTGCCGCGCGGCAGGCGGCGCAGCTCGCGCATGGTCTGCATGCCGTCCATCTCCGGCATCATGATGTCCATCAGGACGATGTCGATGTCCGGGTCCTGCTGCACCAGGCGGATCGCATCGCGCCCGTTCTCCGCGGACACGATCGCCATGCCTTGCGCGTCCAGCACCGCGGCGAGCGCGAAGATGTTGCGCATGTCGTCGTCCACGATCAGCACCTTGCGGCCGGCGAGCGAAGCTCCGGCCTGGTGCACTGCCTCCACCGCCTGCCGCTCGGCCTCGGACAGGCGCTGCGCCGGGCGGTGCAGCATGAAGGCGGTGGCATCGATCAACCGTTCCGGCGATTCCGCCACGCGCAGGGCTGGGCTGCCGGCGCCGCGCTCCCAGCCCGGAACGGGCCGGCCGGATACGGGCTGGAACAGCAGAACCGGCAGCGGCCGGATGGCCTCGCGGCGGTCTTCTTCCATCCACTCGGCCACGTCCTGGCGGCGCAGGCCGGCCACGCCGCCGTCGGTGACCAGGCCGTCGAGCGCCTGCAGGCGCAGGGCCTCGCGTGCGGCCTCCGCGCTCTCCGCCAGCACCACCTCGACCTCGGCGCCCGCGAGGGCGGCCAGGTAACGGTCGCGCACGGGCGAGGGCGGCATCGCCACCAGCAAGCGGCGCGCCGGTGCCTCGACGTAGCGGCGCAGCGGGACCAGCGCCAGGTCGACCTCGTCGATGGACTGCAGCGGCTTGGCCAGGAAGCCGATCGCGCCGGAGTCCAGCGCGCGTTCGCGCGCGTCGTCGGTCGAGACCACGCACACCGGGATGTGCCGCGTCGCCAGGTCGGCCTTCAGCCGGTCGAGGATGCGCCAGCCTTCCATGTCGGGCAGGAAGATGTCCAGCGTGATCAGCGCCGGATGATGGTCGTGCGCCAGCGCCAGGGCCGCCGCGCCGCTGGTGGCCACCAGTCCCTTGAAGCCGCCGCGGCGCGCCGCCTGCAGCAGCATCTTCGCGAAGGCCAGGTCGTTCTCCACCACCAGAAGCACCTTCTCGCCGGCCAGGATGTTGTCGCGGTCGTCCTCGGCGACGTTCAGCCCGGCGGGCAGCTCGGCCACGCCGTCGGCGTCCAGATGGGCGGGCGCCGGGAGGGAGGCCGGCACGGGCGGCGTCGCGGCCGGCGTGCGCCTCGGCGGCGTGCGGGCCTCGGCCCGGCCCTCGGTCGGACGGCGGCCGAGACGCGCGCTGCGCGTGGCGCTTTGCGGCAGGTACAGCGTGAAGGTGCTGCCTTCCCCGGGCGCGCTGGCCAGGCGGATCTCGCCGCCCAGCAGCCGTGCCAGCTCGCGGCTGATCGCCAGGCCCAGCCCGGTACCGCCGTACTTGCGCGAGGTGGAGCCGTCGGCCTGCTGGAAGGCCTCGAACACGATCTGCTGCTTGTCGGGCGAGATGCCGATGCCGGTGTCCGAGACCGAGAAGGCGATCACCCGGCTGGCGCGCTCGAGGCTCTCGTTGTCGGGCGACCAGCCGCTGTCCACCTCGGCGATGGTCAGCGCCACCGAGCCCTGGTGCGTGAACTTGAAGGCGTTGGACAGCAGGTTCTTGATGATCTGCTGCAGCCGCTTCACGTCGGTGGCGATGGTCTCCGGCAGCAGCGCGCTGGCGCGGATGTCGAAGTCCACGTGCTTGGCCTCCGCCACGTGGCGGAAGCTGCGCTCCACCGAACGCTGCAGGTCGTCCAGCCGCAGCTCGGACAGCTCCACCGCCACCGTGCCCGACTCGATCTTCGACAGGTCCAGGATGTCGTTGATCAGCATCAGCAGGTCATTGCCCGACAGGTGGATGGTCTTGGCGAACTCCACCTGCCTGGCGGTCAGATTGCCCTCGTTGTTCTTGCACAGCTGGTCCGACAGGATCAGCAGGCTGTTGAGCGGCGTGCGCAGCTCGTGCGACATGTTGGCCAGGAACTCGGACTTGTACTTGGAGGTGAGCGCGAGCTGCTCCGCCTTTTCCTCCAGCGCCTGGCGCGCCTGCTCCACTTCCTGGTTCTTGCGCTCGACTTCCTGGTTCTGGTGCACCAGCAGGCGTGCCTTTTCCTGGAGCGCCTCGTTGGTCTGCTGCAGCTCCTGCTGGCGGCTCTGCAGCTCCTCGGCCAGCGACTGGGACTGCTTGAGCAGGTCTTCCGTGCGCATGTTGGCCGAGATGGTGTTGATGACGATGCCGATCGATTCGGTCAGCTGGTCCAGAAAGGCCTGATGCGTCGGATTGAAGCGCTCCAGCGAGGCGAGCTCCAGCACCGCGCGCAGTTCGCCTTCGAACACCACCGGCAGCACGATCACGTCCATGGCCGCGCCCTCGGACAGGCCGGTGGCGATGCGGAAGGTGGTGCTGGGCACGTTGGTCAGCAGGATCTTCGTCTTCTCCACCGCGCACTGGCCGACCAGGCCCTGCCCCAGCGCGATCTCCTTGCCGTGCACGTGCTGGCCGCCCGAGGCATAGCTGGCGAAGAGCTTGAGCCGCGGCGCGCCGCCGGTGGGTGTCAGCAGGTAGAACTCCGCCTGCTGCGCACCGACCACCGGCGCCAGCTCCGACAGGATCAGCTGCCCGACGGCCAGCAGGTCCTTCTGCCCCTGCAGCATGCGGCTGAACTTGGCGAGGTTGGTCTTGAGCCAGTCCTGTTCCGTGTTCTTCTGCGTCGTGTCCTTCAGGTTGCGGATCATCTCGTTGATCGTGTCCTTCAGGGCCGCCACCTCGCCGCGCGCCTCGACCGTGATGGAACGGGTCAGGTCACCCTGCGTCACCGCGGTGGCCACCTCCGCGATCGCGCGCACCTGCGTCGTGAGGTTGGCGGCGAGCTGGTTCACGTTTTCGGTCAGGTCCTTCCAGGTGCCGGCCGCGCCCGGCACCTTGGCCTGGCCGCCGAGCTTGCCTTCCACGCCCACCTCGCGGGCCACCGTCGTCACCTGGTCGGCGAAAGTGGCGAGCGTGTCGGTCATGCTGTTGATGGTGTCGGCCAGCGCGGCGATCTCGCCCTTGGCCTCCACCGTCAGCTTCTGCTGCAGATCGCCCGTCGCCACCGCCGTCACCACCTTGGCGATGCCGCGCACCTGGCCGGTCAGGTTGCCGGCCATGGAGTTGACGTTGTCGGTCAGATCCTTCCAGGTGCCCGAGACGTCGCGCACCTGCGCCTGGCCGCCCAGCCGGCCCTCCGTGCCTACCTCGCGCGCCACGCGCGTGACTTCGGCCGCGAAGGAAGAAAGCTGGTCCACCATGGTGTTGATGGTGGCCTTGAGCTCCAGGATCTCGCCCTTCACGTCCACCGTGATCTTCTTGGACAGGTCGCCGCGGGCCACGGCGGTCGTCACGTCTGCGATGTTGCGCACCTGGCTGGTCAGGTTGGAAGCCATCAGGTTCACCGAGTCCGTCAGGTCGGCCCAGGTGCCGGCCACGCCCTGCACGTCGGCCTGGCCGCCGAGCTTGCCCTCGGTGCCCACCTCGCGTGCCACCCGCGTCACCTCGGCGGCGAAGGAGCGCAACTGGTCCACCATGGTGTTGATGGTGTTCTTCAGTTCGGAGATCTCGCCCTTCACATCCACCGTGATCTTCTTGGACAGGTCGCCGGCCGCCACCGCGGTCGTCACCTCGGCGATGTTGCGCACCTGCGAGGTCAGGTTGCCGGCCATGAAGTTGACCGACTCCGTCAGGTCCTTCCAGGTACCGGCCACGCCCTGCACGTCGGCCTGGCCGCCCAGCTTGCCCTCGGTGCCCACCTCGCGCGCCACGCGCGTCACCTCGGCGGCGAAGGAGCGCAGCTGGTCCACCATGGTGTTGACCGTGTTCTTCAGCTCCAGGATCTCGCCCTTCACGTCCACCGTGATCTTCTTGGAGAGGTCGCCCGCCGCCACCGCCTTGGTCACGTCGGCGATGTTGCGCACCTGCGCGGTCAGGTTGCCGGCCATGGAGTTGACCGAGTCCGTCAGGTCCTTCCAGGTGCCGGAGACGCCTTCCACCCGCGCCTGCCCGCCCAGCGAGCCTTCGGTGCCCACCTCGCGTGCCACCCGCGTCACCTCGGACGCGAAGGAGCGCAGCTGGTCCACCATGGTGTTGATGGTGTTCTTCAGCGTGAGGAACTCGCCCTTCACATCCACGTCGATCTTCTTCGACAGATCGCCCTTGGCCACGGCGGTCGTCACGTCGGCGATGTTGCGCACCTGGTCGGTCAGGTTGCCGGCCATGGAGTTGACCGAGTCGGTCAGGTCCTTCCAGGTGCCGGCCACGCCCTTCACCTTGGCCTGCCCGCCGAGCTTGCCCTCGGTGCCCACCTCGCGCGCCACCCGCGTCACCTCGGCCGAGAAGTTGCCCAGCTGCTCCACCATCTTGTTGATGGTCTTGGCGGTACGCAGAAACTCGCCTTCCAGCGGCCGTCCGTCCACGTCCAGCGCCATGCTCTTGGAAAGGTCGCCCTGGGCCACGGCGCCGATCACGCGCGCCACCTCGGTGGTCGGATGCACCAGGTCGTCGATCAGCGCGTTGACGCATTCGACCGATTCGCCCCAGAAACCGCGCGCCTCGCCCAAAGCCGCCCGCTCCCGGAGCTTGCCTTCCCTGCCCACCACCTGGCGCAGCCGCACCAGCTCGGCCGCCAGCATGGCGTTCTGCTCGACCAAGTCGTTGAAGACGTCGGCCACCTTGCCCGACAGGCCGGTCCAGTGCAGCGGCAGGCGCACCCGGGCGTCCCCCTTGCGCAGGCGCGTGAGGGCTTCCAGCAGGATGGCCATTTCCTCGAGCGACCCGGTCGCAATGGATTTGTCCAGGACGTTCATCTCTTCGCCTCCGGTGTTGTCGGGATAGGCTCGCTGCAGAAGCGTCGAGCCAGAGCTCGCCGGGGGAGTGTATCGACCGCGGTCCCGACGCCGCGTAAGACGAAACGCACAGGGCGGTTCTCCAGTGGCCTGCCGTTGGCAAGGCCTGTCGGGATGCGCCGGCGCGGTCACCGGGACTCGCGATCCTCGATGGCTGGATATCGATATCACAACTGCGTATGGAGCGTTCCCTTTTTGCTCGTGACACAAGTGAAGGATGTGGGGCTCTTCCCATGTCCTTCTCGATCATGTCGATCACTTCGAAAGGATTCGAATGCACCTGTTGTCACGCCTATCCGTCAATGTGTTGCGATCCCCAGCTGGCACGCCCAGGGCCCGCCACTACGGCACGGACCCCTGGGACGAGCGAACGGGCGAACCCGCCCCGACGCTGTGGCAGGTCGTGCCGTACTGGCGCTCGGAGGGGCTGCTTCCGTCGCCTGCCGACCTGAATGCGATCGAGGGCTTGCCGCCCGATGCCACGGTGATGGAGTTCGGTGCTGGCATCGGCGATGTGCTGCCGGTGCTGCAGGGGGTGCTGACGCGCGGCCGCGTGATCGTGGTGGACCAGAGTGCGGAAGTCATTCGCCATCTGCGCAGCGAATTCGGCGGCGTGTTCCACTTCGCGCGGGGTCGACGGCCTCGCGACGCCGGCCAGGCCGCGGCCAGCGTGGACTACGTGCGCGCCAGACGCGTCGTGCCTTATCTGAACGAGGAAGAGTTGGCGCAGTTCTTCGAGGACACGGCCGATCTGCTCAAGCCCAAGGGCGCGCTGTTCGTCACGGCGTACCACCTGTCCCAGACCGAGGTGCCGATGTTCCGCAGGCATTCTCTCGAGGACATCGTCGACCAGGCCGCCACAGCAGGGTTCGAAACGGACCGGATCGAGGTGGCCTTCATCCGCCCGGGCCATTCGCACGAACCGCTGCAAGTGCTCGAACTTGGGCCAAAAGGCCTCGCATCGGACTGCCTGCCTGAGTATGACGCGCTGATCCGTCAGCACAGGGCGAACAGCGATGCGGGCGACATCGAGGTCGAAATGCGCTTTCGCTTCACGCGCCGCATCGATGCCGGCGACTCCCTTTCTCGCGCTGCCTGGGTATGCCTGCAGACACGCGGCACGTCGTTGGCCGATGAGCTGTGAGCCCGCCGTGGCCCGCCTGGCGCAGGATCGCACGCCGGCGGCGGCGAAAAGCGAGCCGCCTCAGGCGGTGCCGGCAGCCGCGCGCGAGGCTTCCAGGTGCGCCTTGGCCTGTGCGGCCAGTGCCTTCGCCTCGTCGGTTCCGGGCATATAGGGTGCCACCGGCAGCGGCCGGCCGTGCGAGTCGACCGAAACGAAGACGATCAGGCACTCGGCCGTCTTCTGCATCTCGCCACCCTTCATGTCGCCGCTGCGCACCTCGACGGCGATGTTCATGCTGCTGTTGCCCGTGTAGGCCAGCTTGGCCTCCACCTCGACCAGGTCGCCGATCATGATCGGGTGGTGGAAGCGGATGCTGCCGATGAACACCGTCACGCAGTAGCGCTTGGACCAACTGGTCGCGCAGGCATAGCCGGCCTCGTCGATCCATTTCATGACGGTGCCGCCGTGCACCTTGCCGCCGAAGTTGACGGTGCTGGGTTCGGCGAGGAAGCGCAGGGTGATGGTGCTCATGGGAGGGCCTCGTGGGACATGCGATCGGTGGAAAAATGCCCGCGGATTATGCGGCGCGTCCGGCCGCCTTCGCCCCCGAGAAAAGATCCGCCACCGTACGCCGCAGCCAGGCATTGCCCGGGTCGGCATGGAAGCGCTCGTGCCAGTGCTGCTTGACTGCGTAGGGTGGCAGTGTGAAGGGCGGGTCCAGCAGCTTCACCGGCTCCTGCGTGGCCAGCACCTCGCCGAGGATGCGCGGCACGATCACGATCAGCTCGGTGTGCGCCACGATGCGCGCCACGCTCAGGAAGCTGGACAGCGCCACCACCACGTCGCGCTTCAGTCCCAGGCGGGCGATGGTCTTGTCGACGATCGCATGGCCGGTCCCGGACGAGGAGATCACCGCATGCGCCTCGGCCTCGAAACGCTTGCGCGTGAGCCGGTCGCCGATGCGCGGGTGCGTCTGCGCGACCAGGCAGACGAAGTTCTGCATGAACAGCGTCTGCTGATAGAAGCCTGCATCGAGCTGAGGCATGAAGCCGACCGCGAGGTCCACCTCGCCGTCCGCCAGGCGGCGGCCGCTGTCGGTGGAGATGATCTCGGTCTCCAGGTGCACGCCCGTCGCCGTGCGCCGCAGGTGGTCGATCAGGCCGGGCAGCAGCACCACCTCGCTGATGTCCGTCATGCAGATGCGGAAGTTGCGCTGCGCCCGCGCCGGGTCGAAGCTGCTGCGGCTGCCGCGGGCCTGCTCGATCTGCGCGAGCGCCTCGCGCACGTGGGGCAGGATGCGTTGCGCGTAGGGCGTTGGCTGCATGCCCTGTGCGGTGCGGGCGAACAGGCGGTCGTCGAAATGCGCGCGCAGCTTGTTCAGCATGGTGCTGGCCGCGGCCTGCGCCAGGCCCAGCCGCTCGGCGGCACGGGAGACGCTGCCGGTCTTGTAGATCTCGTCGAAAACGCAGAGCCATTCGAGATCGAGCTTGGCCATGGGGCGGGGGAGTCCTTGGGGATGCGGGACCCCATTATCAAAAATCGAGACAGGCGAGGGAGTCCGAGGGAGTGACTGCTGCGGCGAGATTGGCGCGACAAAAAGCGAGATTCCTTCGGCGAGGTTTGGACTACAGTCCGCGCCACGTCGAAAAACAGGGACCCCCTTGAGAAACAAAAACTCGGCTGAGTCGCCAGCGCACGCATCGAGATCGCACGCATCGATGCCATTGCATCGCCGTCTTCCGGCGCGCATGTGGAGCCGCACAGTCCTTGCCGCTTGCCTTTGCACCGCAGTGCTCGCCGCCCATGCCGGCTCGGTGAACTTCACGTATGACGCGCTGGGCCGATTGGCCAGCACCGTCTACACCGGCGGCGCTTCCACCACCACGATCACCTACAGCTACGACGCTGCAGGCAATCGAAGCTCGGTGGTGACCACCACGCCTTAGCAGACCGGCTGGTCTTGCTCTCGCTGCTGCACGCGCGGTGCGTGCAGCCAGTTCTCCAACAAAAACTTCCAGGGGGTTCCCATGCCCAAGCTCGCGCGCGCCTGCGCCGTTGTCGTGGCCGTTGCCACATCGCTTGCAGGCGGCATCGCTGCCGCGCAGATCCAGAGCGGCAATGCTCGCAAGACTGCAGCGCCTTCCATTGCCCTTGGTGTTCCGGCAGCCGCTGCCAATGCGAACTCCAATGCGACAACGAAGACCCACCTCAGCCAGCGCTCGTCTTCCAGCACGGCGACACGCTCGGGCAGTCCCGTGACCTTCACCAGCGGTCAGCCGGCGCTGCAGTACCAGGCGGCCGACCTGCCCAGCACCAAGGACCCCGTGCGGCGCGAGGCCGTCAAGGAGGGTGCCAAAGATGTTGGCATTACCACCCGAGGCACAGGCGCCACCACGTCGACCAGCACCGAGTTCGCCCCCGCCCCCGGCGTCCTGCGCGCCAACATGCCCCCCGTCACCTTCGCCGAGGCCGAGCGCGTGCTGTCCTCGCGGACCCTCCCTGCCAACGTCAACCAGGGCACCACCGCGGCGCGCAGGAGCGACATCGGCAAGCTCTCCACGCGCTCCGCCAAGATCTCCGGCGACGCCAGCCCCCTGGGCCCGGCCTCCATCGCCGAACTGGCCCGGTCCCTGCGCAACCACCCGGACCTCATCTACCAGTACGTCCGCAACAACGTCGAGTACTACCCCACCTTCGGCATCCAGAAGGGCGCCCTGGGTGCGGTTCTCGACAACCAGGCCACCGCCCACGACCAGGCCACCCTGATGGTCGAACTGCTGCGCGCCTCCAGCATCGAGGCCGACTACGTGCGCGGCATCGTCAAGCTCAGCGCCGCCCAGTTGGCCGAGTGGTGGGGCGTGAACACCGCCAACGTGTGCGGTGTCCTGTCTCTGCTCGGCCACCGTCACCCACAACGCCTACGTCTCCACCTTCGCCAACCACAGCTTCACCCAGAAGATCAAGGGCGGGGGCAGCAACACTTTCCTCATTGCCAATGGCTGGGGTCCCGCGGGCCGAGGCCCCGCCGAGAACTACCGCCGCGCCCTGAGCGACCTCAAGGCCGGCGGCGCCGCCGACACCTCCGAGCCCCTGCTCGGTTCGACCCTGGCCGTCATCGGCGCGCAGTGGATCGCCCAGAACACCCATTCGGGCATGAAACCCTTCATTACCCCTGAGATCATGCCAAGCGGAAAAAAGGTCTTTACGTATCAGTGCGAGGGTGTGGAGTGCAAGGGCCTGTGGACCCGCTTAAAGGGCCAGCAGTTAATCGCGTATGTCCTCCCTGAAGCGCATACGCTACAGACGGCGTGGGAGTTATCGTTTGTCTTCGGCTCCGGGTTCGTCCTTGAGTTTTCCTCTGCCTGTACTCAGGTGGGCGACTGGCAGGAAGTGGGCAGTCTCAATATTTGCGTGCCGCATCGTCCACCGGATGTTTTTGCTACGACCGAGAAGAACGAAATCAAGATCCCGGCGATCGACATGGTTGCTGCTGAAAAGCTGATCTATGAGGACGACGACGTAATTGTCGAGTGTGGGCTCTTGCTTCGTGGGCGTCATGGTCAAGAAGTAGTGGTGGCCGCAGGAATTCCTCCTGGCTCGGTGTCCGTGCGGGCGCCGTTTTCGGCGGGGCAGCCGTTCGAGCCTCAGTTCCCAATAGCTACGTGTCGGTGCGAACACCTGTAGGACTGTTGGGTCGATCGTGGGCTGATTCACGACATAAAGACGGGGCTTGGTGCGAAGGACTGCGTCGGAATTGATTCTCAAGGGAACATCAGGATCAATGAGGGTGGGCAAGCCGTTCAATGAGGGTGGGCAACCGTTCAATGAGGGTGGGCAAGCCGTTCAATGGGGGGATGCAAGTGACTGGGATAGATCTGACGGTACAGGCAAGAGCATATCGATGTCGCCTTGCGCGCTGGGCACACGCATGAAGATCCGAGCAAATCTCAAAGACGCTGCGACTCGCGCCGTCACGCTCGTATAAGGCAGGTGACCCGCGAGTGACCTCCAATGGCAGGCAATGGGCTCTTCTCATCGGGACACGCTGCTGAGTTACGACATCGAAGCTGACAAGAATCTGTCGCTTGCCGAAGCGATCGATGCGATGGACGCTCTGCTGACGCAATGCGGGCCGCGGCTTGATCGTCTCAGGCAACAGCGATGGCAATTTGAGTGCTTCGTGGGCATGTTTCTGAATGGCAATCGAACTGAAGTGCTTTCATGGACGCAGATGTCTCGCTGGGCTGCAAAAGGGTGAGCGTCCAGCGATCCCACCTTGCGCCCGACGCCGTGCCTTCCGAGGATGGCGTCCACCTATTTGTGGCGGACGCCTATGCATCCCAATACTTCCAGTCGCCGAGTCCACAGTGCCGAGCTCAAGGCGCGGATCCTGGCCGAGTGCCGGCAGCCCTGTGGGACGACCATGGCCGTGATCACCCAGGCTGTGCTGGGCCAGGCGGCCATCGACGTCAATGGCATGAACCAGGCTCAGAAGGTGCGCCTGGCCGATGAGGTCTTCGCTCAGCAGCCCAACATGCTCGCCTCGATCCTTGCGCTGCATCGCATGGGCGTGGGCATGGTGGAACTGGAGGTGCCGCTGCACATCCTGCTGGTGACGTTCCAGGCGATGAAGCGCAGCGGTCATGCGTGGCCGATGGTCACGGAGGCGATGCAGGAGACGTGCATGCAGCGCTTGACGGCCCGCGCACGCTTCAATGAAGGATTGCCGGACGATCTGGCACAACAGGTCGTCCAGCAATTCTGCGACGAGCATCTCGAGCGCAACCTGCTCGCGTTCGTCTACGGATACCTCGGCGACCACGACTTGCTGCGCGTACGCACCGAGGCCGAGAAATACCTGCTCATGGTCGCCCTCAACCTCGTGGAGTGCGTTGCCTCGTTGGATCCGCGACCGCCTCTTGAGGATCGGGCTCCGACGTGGGTCAAGGGGAACGGCCGGACGCTCACGCCTCGGCGTCCAGCCCCGGGTTGAGATTGGGAGGCGTCTCACTATTCAAAAACGCAATGACAACTATCGCCTCCAGCCCTTGAGAAAATACTGGTCCGGCCGAACAATGCCTCTCCAGGGCGACCGACGCCCAGGAGACGCCCTCATGACCACCGCCCCCCAGGCCCAGCCCGACACCACCGCCGATCGCCGCGACTACTACGACCGCATCCGCCCCCTGAACCTCACACCCCTGTGGGAGTCGCTGCATGCCCTGGTGCCGCGCGAGCCGCAGACGCCGTGCGTGCCCGCCCTGTGGCGCTACGACGAGATCCGCCCGCTGCTGATGGAATCCGCCGCGTTGATCACGGCCGAGGAGGCGGTGCGCCGCGTGCTGGTGCTGGAAAACCCGGCCATCCCGGGCCGCTCCTCGATCACCCAGTCCCTCTATGCGGGCCTGCAGCTGATCATGCCGGGCGAGGTCGCGCCCTCGCACCGGCACGTGCAGTCGGCGCTGCGCTTCATCGTCGACGGCAAAGGGGCCTACACGACCGTGGGCGGCGAGCGCACCACCATGTACCCGGGCGACTTCATCATCACGCCCTCGTGGGCCTGGCATGACCACGGCAACGAGGGCATCGAGGGCGTGGCCGAGCCGGTGGTCTGGCTCGATGGCCTGGACATTCCGATGCTGCGCTTCTTCGACGCCGGCTTCGCCGAGAACGACGATGCCAAGGTGCAGCAGGTGGCCAGGCCCGAGGGCCACAGCCTGGCCCGCTTCGGCCACAACATGGTGCCGGTGCGGCACGACCACGTCGCACCGACTTCACCGATCTTCAACTACCCCTATGTCCGCAGCCGCGAGGCCCTGGCCCAGCTGCAGAAGCAGGAAGCGCCCGATGCCTGGCTGGGCCACAAGCTGCGCTACGTCAACCCGCTGACCGGCGGCGCGCCGATGCCCACCATCGGCACGAACCTGCAACTGCTGCCCAGGGGCTTCGCCGGCAAGACGCACCGCGCGACGGACGGCACCGTCTACAGCGTGGTCGAAGGCCGCGGCACGGCCGAGATCGGCGGCCAGCGCTTCGACTTCGGCCCGCGCGACACCTTCGTCGTGCCGTCGTGGGCGCCGCTGCGGCTCTCGGCCTCGGAGGAGGCGGTGCTGTTCAGCTTCTCCGACCGCCCGGTGCAGCAGGCCATGGGCGTGCTGCGCGAGGCCTTCCTGCAGGACGCCTGAGCCGCACGGCCGCTGCGCAGGCGGAGGTACGCCAGTGACCCCGCGGCGCGCGCGCCGCGCGTTCCTTCCTTCCCTCGAAACCATGTGCCGCAGCTGCGGCAGGAGCTTTTTCCATGTCTTACGTCGTCACGCCCCCCGCCACCGTCGGCCTGCCCATCGCCGGCTCGTCCGACCTGTTCCCGGTGCGCCGTGTCTACTGCGTCGGCCGCAATTACGCGGCCCATGCCCGCGAGATGGGCTTCGACCCGGACCGCGAGCCGCCTTTCTTCTTCTGCAAGCCCAACGACGACGCCTCCATCGTGCCGGTGCCGGCGGGCGAGACGGTGGGCATTGCCTACCCGGGCCAGACCGCCAACTACCACTACGAGGCGGAACTCGTGGTGTTGATCGGGCAGGGCGGCCGCGACATCGCGGTCGAGGACGCGCCGAAGCACATCTACGGCTACGCGGCCGGCCTGGACATGACGCGCCGCGACTTGCAGATGAAGATGCGCGAGGCCGGCCGGCCATGGGAGATCGGCAAGGCCTTCGACTTTTCGGCGCCCATCGGCCCGGTGCGCCGCTTCGCCGATAGCGGTGCGATCGACGCCGGCGCGATCACGCTCGAGGTGGACGGCCAGACGCGGCAGAAGAGCGACATCCGCAACCTGATCTGGTCCGTCAGCGAGGTGATCGCGAATCTCTCGACCCTGTTCGCACTGCAGCCCGGCGACCTGATCTTCACCGGCACGCCCGAGGGCGTGGGCGCGGTGGAGCGCGGCCAGACCATGAAGGTGGCGATCGACGGACTGGCCCCGATCTCCGTCCGCGTCGACTGAGCGACCTTGCCTACGACTTCACCGGAGACAGACGAGCATGAGCACCCCACGACACGAGAAGCCCTCCGTGCTGCTGATCGGCGGCGGCATCGGCGGCATGGCGGCCGCGCTGGCGCTGGCGCGCCTGGGCATGCCCGTCGAGTTGCTGGAGCAGAGCGCCGCCATCGGCGAGATCGGCGCCGGCCTGCAGCTCGGCCCCAATGCCTTCGCGGCGCTCGACGCGCTGGGCGTGGGCGAGGCCGTGCGGCGCGGCTCGGTCTTCACCGAACGCCTGGTGATGATGGACGCGGTGGACGCCAGCGAGGTCGCCTCGATCCCCGTCGGCGAAGCGTTCCGGGCGCGCTTTCGCAACCCGTACGCGGTGAGCCACCGTGCCGACCTGCACGGGGCGATTTACGAGGCAGTGAAGCAGCACCCCCTGATCCGCCTGCATACCTCGGCGCAGGTGCAGGACCTGGACATCGGCGAGCGCGGCGTCACCGCCGCCACGCGCGACGGGCGGCGTTTCCAGGCCGATGCGGTCGTGGGTTGCGATGGCGTCAAGTCGGTGGTGCGCGCCAGGCTGATCGGCGACGCGCCGCGCGTCTCGGGCCACGTGGTCTACCGCGCAGTCGTGCCCACGGCCGACATGCCCGAGGACCTGCGCTGGAACGCGCCGGTGGTGTGGGCCGGTCCGAATTGCCACCTGGTGCACTACCCGCTGCGCCACGGCGAGCAATACAACCTGGTCGTGACCTTCCACAGCCGCTACGACGAGGAATGGGGCGTGACCGACGGCAGCAAGGAAGAGGTGCTCTCCTACTTCGAAGGCATCCATGCGCGCCCCCGCCAGCTGCTGGACCGGCCGACCTCCTGGCGACGCTGGAGCACGGCCGACCGCGAGCCGGTCGAGAACTGGAGCCAGGGCCCGGCCACGCTGCTGGGCGATGCCGCGCATCCGATGATGCAGTACCTGGCGCAGGGGGCCTGCATGGCCCTGGAGGATGCGGTCACGCTCGGCGCGGCCGTCGAGGCCTGCGGGTACGACCTGCCGGCCGCCTTCCAGCTGTACTCGTCGGCCCGCGTGGCGCGCACCGCCCGGGTGGTGCTGTCGGTGCGCGAGATGGGGCGTCTCTACCATGCGAAGGGCGTGGAGCGGCTGGTGCGCAACAGCCTCTGGACCGGGCGCACGCCGGAGCGCTTCTACGATGCCGTCGAGTGGCTGTACGCCTGGAACCCGTCCGAGTGCCTTGCCGACGCGCGTCGCGTCGCGGGATGAACCCTCTTCCTCATTCACGTCCAAGGAGACAAGCTTCATGAAGTCCGTCCTCTCGCTGGTTGCCGGCGTCCTTCTCGCCACGGGCGCCTGGGCCCAGGCCGACTACCCTGGCAAGCCGGTGACGCTGGTCACGCCCTTCGCCGCGGGCAGCGGCCCCGACGCGGTGCTGCGCCTGGTGGCCGACAAGCTGGGCCGCCTCTGGAACCAGCGCGTGGTGGTGGACAACAAGCCCGGTGGCGGCGGCTTCATCGCGATCGACCAGGCCCGGCGCGCCGCGCCCGACGGCTACACCCTGCTGCAGCTGGACAGCGAGCACATCGCCGCGCTGCCGCACCTGTACAAGTCGCGCAACTTCGTGACGCTGCAGCACTTCGATCCGGTGGCCTCGCTGTTCCGCACGCCCTTCTTCGTGGCGGTGCCGACCGAGTCGAAGTGGAAGAACATGAGCGACCTGGTCGCCTCGGCCAAGGCCGCGCCGGTGAGCTACGGCTCGTGGGGCGTGGGCAGCCCGGGCCACCTCGGCGCGCAGCAGCTCGAGGCGCTGACCGGCGTGCAGATGCAGCACATTCCCTATCGCGAGGTGTCGCAGCTCTACGCCAACGTGGGCGCCGGCGAGGTGCCCTGGGCCTTCGCGAGCATCCCGTCGAGCCAGGGCATCTACAAGGCCGGCAAGCTGCGCTACATCGCGGTGGCCACCCCCAAGCGCGTGCCGCAGATGCCCGACGTGCCGACCATGGCCGAGGCCGGTGGACCGGCCGGGCTGGAGGTGAATTCCTTCGTCTCCATCCTCACGCCCAAGGGCGTGCCGCCGGCCATCCAGGCGAAGATCAACGCGGACGTCGCCAAGGTCATCGCCGACCCGGAGATCCGCGCCCGCTTCGACACCTTCGCCTTCGAGCCGCTGGCCTGGTCCCCCGAGGAGATCCGGCGGCAGGCGGAGGCCAAGTCCAAGGTCTACGGGGAACTCGTGCGGCGCGGCAACATCAGCCTCGAGTGAGAAGGTGCGAACGAACCCGCCATGCCCGCTCATTCCTGCTCGGGCGCGCCGGATTCATTCACACCTTGCGAGGCAAGGGGACAGGGCCCGTCGCGGCACGGGCTTATCCTTCAGCTCTTCCATTGTTCGTTCTGCTCCTAACCCAATGCATCTGTCCAAGAGAGTCATCCTGATCGCCGCCTGTGCCCTCCCGCTCGCTGCCGCCGCGCAGGGCACCTGGCCCACCAAGCCGGTTCGCCTGGTCGTCGGTTTCCCCGGCGGGTCCACGCCGGACATCGCCGCGCGCACCATCGCCGAGCCCCTGGCGAAGGCGCTGGGTCAGCCGATCGTGGTAGACAACAAGCCGGGCGCCTCCGGCAACATCGCAGCCGACCAGGTGGCCAAGGCGACCGACGATCACACCCTCGGCGTGGTGATCAACGGCAACCTCACCTCGTCGAAGGTGCTCTATCCGAAGCTGCCCTACGACCCGGCCAAGGACTTCACCTACCTCTCGCTGCTGACCACCGCGCCGCTGGTGCTGGTGGCGCAGAACAGCCTGCCGGCCGGCGCGGCCTTCTTCGATGCGGCGCGCAAGAGCGGCGAGAAGTGGAGCTACGGCTCGGTCGGCGTGGGCTCGGTGGGCCACCTGGGCACGGAGCTGCTCAAGACCCGCGTGCCGGGCATGAAGGCGGTGCACGTGCCCTACCAGGGCAACCCGCAGGTCATGACCGACCTGATCGGCAACCAGATCCAGATGGCCCTGATCCCGCCCGGCATCGCCATGCCCCAGGTCAAGGCCGGCAAGGTCAAGGCCATCGGCGTGACCAGTGGCCGCAGCGCGCTGGTGCCCGAGCTCCCACCGCTGGCCGATGCCGGCGTGAAGGACTTCAACCTCGAGGTCTGGACCGCGCTGCTGGGCCCGGCCAATCTCTCGAAGCAGGCCCAGGAGCGCATCACGCGCGAGCTGGCGATCGTGATGAAGTCGCCCGAGGTGCGCCAGAAGCTGTTCGAGCAGGGCTGGCAGGCGGTGGGCACCTCGCCCGACGGCATGCGCACGCGGGTGAAGGAAGAGGCGGCGCTGATGACCAGGATCATCTCCAGCCAGGGCATCAAACTCCAATGAGCGCGACCGTCATCGAGCCGCAGCGCAGGCTGCCGGTCTACGGCGAGTACGACGTGGTGGTGGTCGGCGGCGGGCCTGCCGGCATCGCCGCGGCCGTGAGCGCGGCGCGCCACGGTGCGCGCACGCTGCTGGTGGAGCGCTACGGCTTCCTCGGCGGCATGGGCACGGCCGGCGGCGTGACCAACTTCGCCGGCCTGTACGGCAAGCGCGGCGGCGAGATGACGCAACTGGTGCATGGCGTGGCCGACGAGCTGCTGGCGCGCATCGATGCACTGGGCGGCCTCAACAAGCCGCAGGACGGGATGCAGGGCCGCATCCGTGTGCGCTCGTACGACACCTCGGTCTACAAGTGCGCGGCCGACCAGCTGCTGCTCGACGCCGGCGTCGAACTGCTGTTCCATGCGCTGGCGGCCGCGGTGGTGATGGAGGGGCCGCGCATCGCCGCCCTGGTGGTCGAAACCAAATCGGGCCGGGTCGCGATTCGCGCCAACGCCTTCGTCGACGGCAGCGGCGACGCGGACGTGGCGGCCTTCGCCGGCGTGCCTTTCGCGGTGGGCGATGGGCACGGCAGCGGGCTCTTCCCCTCGACCATGTTCCGCGTCGGCCACGTGGATGCGCCGAGCGCGCTGGCGGCCGTCGGCGAGTTCAAGGCCATCAACGACCTGATGGCGAAGGCGCTCGCGCGCGATCCCGGGGCCTACCGTTTCCCGCGCGAGGGCGCGATCCTGCGGCCGCAGATCGATCCGCGCGAATGGCGTGCCAACGTCACGCAGATCCGCAACGCCAGGGGCGATGCGATGAACGGCGTGGACGCGCGCGAACTGAGCGAGGGCGAGATCGAGGGCCGGCGCCAGATCGTCGAGTACTTCCGCTTTCTCAAGGCCGAGGTGCCTGGCTTCGCCGGATCGGCCATCGTCGAGATCGCGCCGCAGGTGGGCATCCGCGAGACGCGGCGCATCGAGGGCCTCTATGCGCTGGACGGCGAGGACATCCTGTCGTCGGCGCGCTTCGACGACAGCATCGGCATCAACGCCTGGCCGATGGAGATGCATGCCGCCGGGAAGATCGAGTGGGCCTTCCCGCGCGACGAGCAACGCACCTACAACCAGCTGCCCTGGCGCATGCTGGTGCCCAAGGGCGTCGACAACCTGCTGGTGGCGGGGCGCTGCGCCTCGATGACGCACGAGGGCCAATCGGCCGCGCGGGCCAGCGGCGGTTGCTTCGTCATGGGGCAGGCGGCGGGCACGGCGGCGGCTGCGCTGGGCGGCGCGCGCTTCGCGCAAGTGGACGTGCCGGCGCTGCAACAGAATCTCGCGGCGGACGGCGCGGACCTGGATCGCTGACGGGCGGGAGACAGCCGGCGGGCGGTCTGTTTGCTATCGTCGCCGGATCGTTTCGTTTGCGACGCCTTTCCAGATGACAGACTCCGCCACCGCCGCCCGCCTCGTCGGGGACCTCGTCGACCTGATGCAGCTGGAGCCGCTGGGCGACGATCGCTTTCGCGGCCGCAGCGAGGACATCGGCACGCCCGCGGTGTTCGGCGGCCAGGTGCTGGGCCAGTCCCTGGTGGCGGCCAGCCGCACGGTCGATGCCGGCCGGCCGATCCATTCCATGCATGCCTACTTCCTGCTGCCGGGTGTGCATGCGCCGATCGACTATGCGGTGGACCGCGTGCGCGACGGACGCAGCTTCACGACGCGGCACGTGGTGGCGCGCCAGGGCGAGCGCGTGATTTTCGAGATGTCGGCTTCCTTCCAGACCGTGGACGAGGGCATGGAGCACCAGTTCACGATGCCCGTCACGCCAGGCCCCGAGGCCCTGCCGAGCGAGCTGGACCAGCGCCGCGCCCTGGGGGACCGGCTTCCCGAGCGCTGGCGCGCGAAGGCGCTGCTGCCGCACGGCATCGAGTACCGGCGCGCCGACCCCGACGGCGACATCCTGTCGCCTGCGCCCCGACCCTCGGAAGGTGCGCTCTGGCTGCGCGCCATCGCGCCCCTGCCCGACGACCCGGTCGTGCACCGCGCGCTGCTGGCCTACGCCTCCGACCATGGCCTGCTGCGCGCCGCCCTGCGCCCGCATGGCTTGAGCTTCATGAGCGGCAAGGTGCGGCCCGCCAGCCTCGACCACGCGATGTGGTTCCACCGCGATTTCCGCATGGACGATTGGCTGCTCTACGTGACGGACTCGCCCAGCGCCGGCGGCGCGCGCGCGCTGTGCCGCGGCAGCCTTTACACGCCCGACGGGCGGCTGGTGGCCTCGACCGCGCAGGAAGGCATGCTTCGCGTGTGGCGCGAGGGCATGCCGATGCCCAGCGCGGGCGGCGCGGCGCCGATCTGAACCGCCCCACGCCCCATCCCATGGCAATGGCTCAAAGATGGCGCCGCAGCGCGGTGGCCATCGTGTCGAAGCTCGGCTCGATCTCCTCCTCGCGGACCGTGCCGTAGCCGAGCAGCAAGCCGCTGGCGGCGGCCGGCTTCTTCATGTAGTACATCGACAGCGGCCGCGTCGTCACCCCGGCGCGCTGTGCATCGCGGGCGACGTCCGCGTCGTTCACGCGCCGCGGCAGTTCGAGTACCACATGCAGGCCCGCTGCGCCGCCGAGGACCTGGAGCTGGGTGCCGAACTGCCTCCGGATGGCGTGGATCAGAGCATCGTGGCGAGCGCTGTAGACCGCGCGCATGCGGCGGATGTGGGTCGCATAGTGGCCCTCCGCCAGGAAGCGTGCCAGCACGGCCTGCTGCATGGAGTTCCCTTCGCGGAACAGCTCGTTGAGCGAACGCGCGAAGCCCTCCGCCAGGTCCGGCGGCAGCACGGCGTAAGCCACGCGCAGCGAAGGGAAGAGCGTCTTGGAGAAGGTGCCCAGGTAGATCACGCGGTGGTGCTCGTCGAGCCCTTGCAGGGCCGGAAGGGGCCGGCTCCCGTAGCGGAATTCGCTGTCGTAGTCGTCTTCCACCACCCAACTGCCGTGCGCCGCCGCGTAGTCGAGCAACTGGCGCCGCCGACGCTGGCTCATCAGCGCGCCGACGGGATACTGGTGCGCGGGCGACACGAACATCAGGCGCGGGGCGCTTCGCCGTTGCTGCGGCGTCGGTGCGAGGCCCTCCCCGTCCAAGCCGATCGGCAGCAGCTTCAGGCCCATGGCCCGGAAGACGCTGCGCGCGCCCCAATAGCCCGGCTCCTCCAGCCATGCCGTGTCGCCAGGGTCGGCCAGCAACTGGGCGACCAGGAGCAGCGATTGCTGCGTTCCGCTGGTGATGACGACCTGCTCCGCCGTGCAGGCCACCCCGCGCGTGCCCTGCACGTACTCGGCCACCGCCTGGCGCAGGTCGGCATCGCCGGCGCCGGTGGCGTAGCTCAGTTGCGCGGGCGCGGCATGCCGCCACACGCGGCTCTGCAGGCTGTTCCAGATGCGGACCGGGAACATGCGCACCTCCGGCACGCCTGGCGTGAAGGCGCCCCACTGCAGGCGTGCCGCGCCGGCGTGCTCGATCAATGCCTGGCCGCGCCGCGAGAGCGGCTCGTCGCGGTCGGCGACGGCTGCCTTGGCTGCCTTGACCGGGCGCCGCGCCAGGTCGGTGACATAGGTGCCGCGGCCCACACCCGCTTCCACATAGCCTTCGAGGGCGAGCTGTTCGTAGACGTGCACGACCGTGTTGCGCGCGATGCCCAGCGCCTGCGCCAGCACCCGCGTCGGCGGCAGCTTCAGCCCGGCCGGAAGCCGGCCATGCCGGATGCCGGTCTGCAGGATGCGGTAGAGCTGCAGATGGTCGTATTCGGCGGACTGGCGATCGAACTGGCGAAGCACGAAGTCCGGCAGGGCTTGCGTCTCCTGCTGGGTCCGGCTGGTGATTGGTTCCATGCGATCCGAGGCTAATTGGTTCTGTTTTTGGGATCAATACCTGCTTAGACTCGCTGCTTCCATCGCCATGACGGCCCTCGCAGGCCAGCAGGAACGCGCCATGAGCCACGTCACAGAAGCTCCTTTCGCCGCCGCCGGCCAGGGCAACGCCGGCATCGATGTGCGCCGCGCTGCCGCCACCCCGCGGGGGGTCGCCATCGGCTTTCCCTTCTTTGTCGAGCGCGCGCGCAATGCGGAGCTCTGGGACGTGGAAGGCCGGCGCTACATCGATTTCGGATCGGGCATCGCGGTGCTCAACACCGGCCATGGCCACCCGCGCGTGGTGGCGGCGGTGCGCGACCAGCTCGACCGCTTCACTCACACCGCCTATCAGGTCGCGCCCTACGAGAGCGCGGTGGCGCTGGCGGAGCGCCTGAACCGCATCACGCCGGGCCACCATCCCAAGAAGACCGCCTTCTTCACCACGGGTGCGGAGGCCGTTGAAAACGCGATCAAGATCGCGCGCTGTGCCACCCGCCGTCCCGGCGTGATCGCGCTCAGTGGCGCCTTCCATGGCCGCACCTTCATGGGCATGGCGCTCACCGGCAAGGTGGCGCCGTACAAGACCGGCTTCGGCCCCTTCCCGGGCGCCATCTACCATGTGCCGGCGCCGGTGGCCCTGCACGGCGTATCGGTCGACGACGCGTTGGCCGCGATCGACCGGCTCTTCAAGGCCGACATCGAGGCCGAGCAGGTCGCGGCCATCATCCTCGAGCCGGTGCAGGGCGAGGGCGGCTTCTACGTGCAGCCGCCGGAATTCATGCGCGCGGTGCGCGAGATCTGCGACCGCCACGGCATCCTGATGATCGCCGACGAGATCCAGACCGGCTTCGGCCGCACCGGCAGCCTGTTCGCCATGGACCACTACGGCGTGGTGCCCGACCTGATGACCGTGGCCAAGAGCCTGGCAGGCGGCCTGCCGCTGTCCGGCGTGGTCGGGCGCGCCGAGATCATGGACGCGCCCGCGCCCGGCGGCCTGGGCGGCACCTATGCCGGCAACCCGCTGGCGATCGCCGCGGCCCATGCGGTGCTCGACGTGATCGAGGACGAGCAGCTCGCGCCGCGCGCCGAGCGCCTGGGCCAGCGCCTGAAGGCACGGCTCGAGGCCTTGCGTGCCACGGTGCCGCAGATCGCCGACGTGCGCGGACTGGGTGCCATGGTGGCGGTCGAATTCATCGGCCAGGACGGCCGACCCGACCCCGAATTCACCCGCCAGGTGCAGCAGCGTGCCTGCGACGCGGGCCTGCTGCTGCTGACTTGCGGCGTGCATGCCAACGTGATCCGCTTCCTGTTCCCGCTGACCATCGAGGACGCCGTGCTCGAGGACGGCCTCGACATCCTGGCCCGGGCGATGCAAGCTTGATCGACGACAGGAGCCCATCCAGATGACCATGAAACTCAACGACCCCTCTCTCCTCTGCCAGCAGGCCTTCGTGGCCGGCGAATGGATCCACGCCGACGAAGGCGCCACCGTGGCGGTGCACAACCCCGCCACCGGCGAACAGATCGGCACGGTGCCCCTGTGCGGCGCCGCAGAAACGAAACGCGCCATCGCCGCGGCCGAGACCGCGCAGCGCGATTGGGCCAGGCGCCCCGCCAAGGAGCGCACCGCCATCCTGCGCAAGCTCAACGACCTGATGCTGGCCAACCAGGACGACCTCGCGCTCATCATGACCACCGAGCAGGGCAAGCCCCTGGCCGAGGCCAAGGGGGAGATCGTTTACGCGGCTTCCTTCATCGACTGGTTCGCCGACGAGGCGCGGCGCGTCTATGGCGACACCATTCCGGCGCCCTTGGCCGACCGGCGCATCCTCGCGCTCAAGCAGCCGATCGGCGTCACGGCAGCGATCACGCCCTGGAACTTCCCCACCGCCATGCTCACCCGCAAGGCCGGGCCGGCACTGGCCGCAGGGTGCTCGATGGTGGTGAAGCCGGCCACGCAGACGCCCTATTCGGCGCTGGCCTTCGCCCTGCTGGCCGACCGCGCCGGGCTGCCGAAGGGCCTGCTGTCCGTCCTCACGGGCTCGGCCTCGAAGATCGGCGGCGAGATGACGGCCAGCCCGATCGTGCGCAAGCTCACCTTCACCGGATCGACCGAGGTCGGTCGCATGCTGATGAAGCAATCGGCCGACACCATCAAGAAGCTCTCGCTCGAGCTGGGCGGCAACGCGCCCTTCATCGTGTTCGACGACGCCGACCTCGACGCCGCAGTCGAGGGGGCGATGATTTCCAAGTACCGCAACACCGGGCAGACCTGCGTGTGCGCCAACCGGATCTATGTGCAGAAGGGCGTGCTGGCCGCCTTCACCGACAAGCTGGTGGCCCGGGTGCAGGCCCTCAAGGTGGGCAATGGCGTGGAGCCCGGCGTCACGCAGGGCCCGCTGATCGACGACAAGGCCGTGGCCAAGATCGAGGAGCACGTGGCCGACGCCGTGGCCAAGGGCGGCAAGGTGCTCACCGGCGGCAAGCGCCATGCGCTGGGCGGGCTCTTCTACGAACCCACCGTGGTGGCCGGAGCCACCCCGGACATGCTGGTCGCGCACGAAGAAACCTTCGGCCCGCTGGCGCCCATCTTCGCCTTCGACACCGAGGCCGATGCCATCGCGCTGGCCAACGACACCGAGTTCGGACTGGCCTCGTACTTCTACAGCCGCGACATCGGCCGCATCATGCGCGTGGCCGAGCAGCTCGAATCGGGCATGGTCGGCGTCAACACCGGCCTGATCTCCACGGCCGAGGCGCCCTTCGGCGGCGTCAAGCAGTCGGGCCTGGGACGCGAGGGCTCGAAGTACGGACTCGACGAATTCCTCGAGATCAAGTACGTGTGCCTGGCAGGGCTGGACAAGTAGGAATTCAGCGCGGCGCGGCCAGCGAGGCGCGCATGCCCCCGAAGCGCCGCCGGTACTGTGCCGGGCTCAGGCTGACGGCGCGGCGGAACAGGCGGCTGAAAAAAGCCGCATCGTCGTAACCCACTTGCTCCGCGACCGCCTCGATCGGCGCCTCCGTGGTTTCGAGCAGGTGCTTGGCTTCCTCGATGCGCAGCGTCTGCACGTATGCGAGGGGCGTCATGCCGGTGGCGAGCTTGAAGCGGCGCTGGAAGGATCGCTCCGCCAGCCCGCTGTGCTGCGCCATGGCCGCGACCGGGGCCGCGTGGGCGTAGTGGTCGGCGATCCAGGTCTGGCAGCGGCCGATGGCTGCGTCTTCCACCTGGCGCGTGCACGACACCCGCGCGAAGGGCTGCTGCCCTGCGTGGTGCCAGTCGATCAGGTTGAGCTTCGCCACCTGCATGGCCGCCTCGATGTTCACGCAGCGGGCGATGAGGTACAGCGCCAGGTCCATCCAGGAGCTGCCGCCGCCGGCCATCACCAGCCGCTGGCCCTCGCCGCTGGTGACCAGGGCACGCTGCGGGCGCACGCGCGCGAGCGGGTAGCGGCGCTGCATCACCTCGCAGAAGGCCCAGTGCGTGGTGGCGTCTTCGCCGTCGAGCAGGCCAGCCTCGCCCAGCAGCATTGCGCCGGAGCAGGCCGTGGCGACCAGGGCGCCGGCCGCATGGCAGCGCCGGAGCCACACCGCTTCGTCGACGAACAGGCCGTCCAGCGGGGCGTAGGGCGCGATCATGAGCTCGGGCACGCACACGGCGGTGGGCGCGGGCAGGTCGTCGAAGCTGCATTGCGCTTCGATCGCCACGCCGTTGGCGGCGCCCACCCGGCCGGCCTGCCGCGCCACCAGCACCGGCTGCAAGAGCTCCGGCCCCGCACGGCCTTCGACCACCATCGGCCAATCCCGGCCGGCGCACTTGAAGAGGTCGAACATGCCGTACACCACCGAGGCCGAGGTCTCGGGGCTCACGAGGATGGCGATCAGCGGGCGGGTGTCCATCTCGGCGGCTTCCCCTCCCTTCGTGTGACCCGCGACGCGTGAAAGCACGCAACCCAGTCGGGGAACACCGCGGAACCGGTTTTGCCGGGCCGCTGGCGTTGCCCCCGGAGAGGGGGTTGGCGCACCACACGAAGTGGGGAAGCCTGGGGGAGTGGCAGATTCGTCAGGGTTGTTGCGGGAATGGCTGCAGGACTTTGGCAGCGCGAACTTACGCTTGTCGGGCCGTTCATTCAAGGAGAGTCACCATGATCCAGCACGACGCGCGCGGCGAGGCGCTCAGCACCGACCAGCCGGCCTCCGTGGCCGCCTACGAGCAGGCGATGGTCCTGTTCAACACCCTGCAACTCGATCCGGTCGCCGTGCTGGAGCCCGCACTCGCGCGGGACCCGGATTTCATCGCCGGCCACCTGATGATGGCCGGCCTCTTCCTCAGCTGCATCGATGGCCAGGTGCTGCCGGCGGCGCGCGCGAGCCTGGACAGCGCGGCCGCGAGCCGGCACCGGCCGCTGCCGCGCGAGCAATCGCTGCTGGCGGCCTTGCGCCCCTGGGCCGAGGGGGACATGGGGCGCTCCAACCGCCTGCTCGACCGCCACCTGGTGGACCACCCGCGCGACCTCTTCGCGCTGCAGCTCACCCACATGGCGGACCTGGTCCTGGGACGTTCGGCCATGCTGCGCGACCGCATCGCCCGGGCGCTGTGCCATTGGCAGCCGGGCGATGCCGGCTACGGCTACCTGCTGGGCATGCATGCCTTCGGCCTGGAGGAGTGCAACGAGTACGCGCGCGCCGAGGCGCTGGGCCGCCGCGCGGTGGCGCTCGATCCGCATGACGCCTGGGCCGTGCACGCGGTGGCGCATGTCTGCGAAATGCAGGGACGCGTGGCGGAAGGCATCCACTGGCTGACCGAAGAAACCGCGCACTGGCAGCAGAACAACGCGCTGGCCGTGCACAACCACTGGCACCTGGCGCTGATGCACCTGTCGAACCATGACGAGGCGGCGGCGCTGGCGCTTTACGACCGGGCCATCGCGCCCGGGCCGGCCTCCATGGCGATGGACCTGGTCGACGCCAGCGGGCTGCTGTGGCGCCTGGGCCTGCGCGGCGTGGACGTGGCAAGCCGCTGGGAAGCGCTGGCCGCACGCTGGGACGAGCAAGCCGCCTGGGGCTGGTCGGTGTTCAACGACACCCACGCGATGCTGGCCTTCGCCGGCGCGGGCGATGCGGCGCGGATGGCACGCGGGCGGGAGGCCATGGGGGCGGTGCCGGCCACGGCGCCCTTGCCCTGGTGGAACGAGGCCGGCGAGCTCTGCGAGGCGGTGATGGCCTTCGGCGCGGGCGCCTATGCCCGTTGTGCCGCGCTGCTGCTCCCGCTGCTGCCGGTGACGCATGGCTTCGGCGGCAGCCAGGCGCAGCGCAGCCTGATCTTCCTCACCGCGATGGAGGCGGCCCGCCGCGCAGGCGACACGGCGCTTCACGAGGCGTTGGAGAGCGAGGCTTCGGCCCGCAAGCCCGCACTCGCCGGGCAGCTGGCCGAGCACCGGAGCCAGGTGCTCGAGGCCGCCTGAGGCCGCGCGCCGGCAACGTCAGCGGAAGGGATTCGCCGTCGCGAACCAGAGGCCGATGCCGGTGGCGATGATGAAGGCGCCGTCGGTCACGCCGGCGATCAGGAAGAACTGCGTCTGCAAGGCATCCTTGAGTTCGGGCTGGCGCGCGGTGCCTTCCAGCAACTTCGACCCGACGATGCCGATGCCGATGCAGGAGCCCACCGCGGCGATGCCGATGAGGAGCGCGACGGCGAGGGGAAGGATGTCGAAGCTGGAGGTCATGGTGCTCTTTCGTGGCCTTGGATGGTTCGGCCTGGTGGCTGCCGGAACCACCCCGGTGCCGGCTTGGGTCCACTGTTCCAGAGCGGGCATGCAGCGTCGATGACCTGGGAGGTCATGGCTGCGATCGACAAACAAGGGTCGGTCGCGTGCTCAGAGCAGCCGCTTCAGGTAGTGCCCCGTATGGCTCGCCTCGTTCGCCGCCAGCGTCTCCGGCGTGCCCGTGCCCACCACCGTGCCGCCGCCGGCACCGCCCTCGGGGCCCATGTCGATCAGCCAGTCGGCGGTCTTGATCACGTCGAGGTTGTGTTCGATCACGACGATGGTGTTGCCGGCGTCGCGCAGCTGGTGCAGCACCTTGAGCAGCAGCTCGATGTCGGCGAAGTGCAGGCCGGTGGTCGGCTCGTCGAGGATGTAGAGCGTGCGCCCGGTATCGCGCTTGCTGAGCTCCAGCGCGAGCTTGACGCGCTGGGCCTCGCCGCCCGACAGCGTGGTCGCGGACTGGCCCAGCTTGATGTAGGACAGCCCGACGTCCAGCAGGGTGCGCAGCTTGCGCTCGATGGGCGGCACCGCCTTCAGGAACTCGTGGGCGGCCTCCACCGTCATGTCGAGGATCTGCGCGATGTTGCGGCCCTTGTACTGCACCTCCAGCGTCTCGCGGTTGTAGCGCTGGCCCTGGCAGACCTCGCAGGGCACGTACACGTCGGGCAGGAAGTGCATCTCGACCTTGACCACGCCGTCGCCCTGGCAGGCCTCGCAGCGTCCGCCGGCCACGTTGAAGCTGAAGCGCCCCGGGCCGTAGCCGCGTTCGCGGGCGGTATGGGTCTCGGCCATCAGCTCGCGGATGGGCGTGAAGAGGCCGGTGTAGGTGGCCGGGTTGCTGCGCGGCGTGCGGCCGATGGGCGATTGGTCGACGTTGATGACCTTGTCGAAGTACTCGATGCCTTCGACCGCCTCGTGCGGCGCCGGCTCTTCGTGGGCGCGGTAGAGCGTGCGCGCCACGGCGGCGTAGAGCGTGTCGTTCACCAGGGTGGACTTGCCGGAACCCGAGACCCCGGTCACGCAGGTGAAGAGGCCCACGGGAAAGGCCACGCTCACGTTGCGCAGGTTGTTGCCGGTGGCGCCGACGACGCGGATCTCCTGCAGGTCGGTCTGCGTGGCCAGGTGCGCGGCCTCGCGCGCGGCGCGGCGCTCGGCGGCGGGGCTTATGGGAAAGCGCGAGGCCTTCTTCGGTTCGGCCGGCCTGGATTTCTCCAGGACGGGCAGCCACGGTGTGCGGCGCGCCGGCACGGCGATCTTCCTGGCGCCGCAGAGGTACTGGCCGGTCAGCGAATCGGGATGGCCGGCGACCTGCTCGTAGCTGCCCTGCGCCATCACCCGCCCGCCGTGCACGCCGGCGCCCGGACCCATGTCGATCACATGATCTGCGGCGTGGATCATGTCCTCGTCGTGCTCGACCACGATCACGCTGTTGCCGATGTCGCGCAGGTGCTTGAGGGTGCCGATCAGGCGGTCGTTGTCGCGCTGGTGCAGGCCGATGCTGGGCTCGTCCAGCACGTACATGACCCCGGTGAGGCCGGAGCCGATCTGCGAGGCCAGCCGGATGCGCTGGGCCTCGCCGCCCGACAGGGTCTCGGCGCTGCGGTCCAGGCTCAGGTAGTTGAGGCCCACGTCGTTGAGGAACTTCAGCCGCAGGCCGACCTCGCGCACCACCTTGTCGGCGATCTCGGCCTTGGCACCCTGCAGGTGCAGGCCGTGGAAGTAGTCCAGGCTCTCGCGCAATGTCGTGCGGCTGATCTCGTAGATCGCCATGCGGCGGGGCGTGCCGTTGGCGTCGTCGGTGAGGAACACGTGGCGCGCCTCGCGCCGCAGGCGCGTGCCCCCGCAGTCGGGGCAGGGTTGCAGGTTGCGAAAGCGCGAGAGGTCTTCGCGGACCATGGCCGAATCGGTCTCGCGGTAGCGGCGCGCCATGTTCGGGATCACGCCCTCGAAGGGGTGCTTGCGCACCAGTTTCCTGCCGGCCTGCTGGCCGCTCTCCATGGTGTAGCTGAACTTGATCTCTTCTTCGGCCGAGCCGAAGAGCACGGCCTGCTGCGCCGAGGCGGGCAGTTCCTCGAAAGGCGTGTCGACGTTGAACTTGTAGTGCTTGGCCACGCTCTCCAGCATGCTGAAGTAATAGCCGTTGCGCCGGTCCCACCCCTTGATGGCGCCGCTGGCCAGGCTCAGCGAGGGGAAGGCGACCACGCGTTGCGGGTCGAAGAACTCGCGATGGCCCAGGCCGTCGCAGCTGGGGCAGGCGCCGACCGGCGAATTGAAGGAAAACAGGCGCGGTTCCAGCTCCGTCAGCGAGTAGTGGCAGACCGGGCAGGCGAACTTGGCATTGAACAGGTGCTCCTTCGTCGCCCCGCCCTCGTGCATCTCCAGCGCGATGGCCCGGCCCTCGGCCAGACGCAGCGCGTTCTCGAAGCTTTCGGCCAGGCGCTGCTGCATGTCGGGACGGGCGCGCAGGCGGTCGATCACCACGTCGATGTCGTGCTTCTCGGTCTTCTTGAGCTTGGGCAGGTCGTTGTATTCGCAGGTCTGCCCGTCGACCCGGAAGCGCACGTAGCCCTGCGCCTGCATCTCGGCGAAGAGCTCGAGGAACTCCCCCTTCTTTTCGCGTGCGACCGGCGCGAGGATCATGAGGCGCGGCTCGCCCGGCAAGGCGAGGACGGCGTCCACCATCTGGGACACCGTCTGCGCCGACAGCGGCAGGTCGTGGTCCGGGCAGTAGGGCGTGCCGGCGCGTGCGTAGAGCAGGCGCAGGTAGTCGTGGATCTCGGTCACCGTGCCCACGGTGGAGCGGGGATTGTGGCTGGTCGCCTTCTGCTCGATGCTGATCGCCGGCGACAGGCCCTCGATCATGTCGACGTCGGGCTTGTCCATGAGTTGCAGGAACTGGCGCGCGTAGGCCGACAGGCTCTCGACGTAGCGGCGCTGGCCTTCGGCGTACAGCGTGTCGAAAGCCAGGCTCGACTTGCCCGAGCCCGACAGGCCGGTGATGACCACCAGCTTGTTGCGCGGGATGTCGAGGTCGACATTCTTGAGGTTGTGCGTGCGCGCGCCGCGGATGCTGATGCGCTGCTGGGCGAGCGCGGCGCCGAGATAGGCGCCGCTCGGCTCGGCGGCGAGGCGGGCGCTGCCGGCGCGATCCATGGAGGGGGAATTCACGGGACGGTCGTTTCTGGACAACCGGACATGATAAGTCGGCGGGGATTTCCGGGCGCACGGGCGGCTTCGGCGGGACGCCGGGGCGGCGTCGAAGCGGATTGCGGCGGGCTGCGTGGCGCCGGCCGGCATGCGGCACAATGTCCCGTTTTTCCCGTCTTCTCCATTCATCCTCAGGGGCATCCATGGCATCGGTCAACAAAGTCATCCTCGTCGGCAACCTCGGGCGCGATCCCGAGACGCGCACTTTCCCGAGTGGGGACCAGGTCTGCAACGTGACCCTGGCCACCACGGACCGCTGGAAGGACAAGCAAAGCGGCGAGATGCGCGAGGCCACCGAGTGGCACCGCCTGGTCTTCAACGGCCGCCTGGCGGAAATTGCCGCGCAGTACTTGCGCAAGGGCTCGCAGATCTACGTCGAGGGCCAGATCCGCACGCGCAAGTACACGGACAAGGACGGGGTCGAGAAGTACGCCACCGACATCCGCGTCGACCAGATGCAGATGCTGGGCAGCCGCCAGGGCCAGGGTGGTGGCTCGTCGGGCGACGACGAGGGCGGCTATGGCGGTGGTGGCGGCGGCTACTCGCGTGCGCCCGCTGCGGCGCCGCGCGCACCGGCAGCGGCACCGAGGCAGGCGCCGGCCAAGTCCTCGTCCGGCTTCGACGACATGGACGACGACATTCCTTTCTGACGCAATACTTCCGTCCGCCTGAAAGGCGCAAGGTCCGAGGACCCTGCGCCTTTCTTTTTTTTTGCGTGATGCACGGCCAAGATGAGGTCGCCGGCAGAGGAGGGTGTGTGCGCGATCGTGATGCATGGCGCACGGGGTGTCCGAGGTGGGCTCGGTTTCTGATGAATTGTCGCGCGAATCGTCGCAGTGAAAGGGCTTCTCGCACCATACGCAGCCGCCGCCACCTGCATGCCTGACGATGAACCTGCCCCGATCGCTTCTCCGACTTGCCGAACTGGCATGCATGGTGGCGGTCCTGGGTGGTTGCGCGCTGGCGCCGGGCGTTCATTTCAGCACCGGGATCGAACCCGCCCGCGAGTCCGCGGATCCACCGCCGCCGGGTGCGCTGCAGAGCATCACACCCGAACTCATTCGCCGTCAGCGTGCGGCCAACGCCGGCGAACCGGGCCCGGAGGTCAAGCGTCTCTTCGGCGTGCCGCAGCCCTATCGAATCGGCAGCGGGGACATTCTCAATGTCGTGGTCTGGGATCATCCTGACCTGGCTCTCGCACCCGCCGGCGCACTCGCGACCGATCCGATGACGGGGTCACCCGTGAGCAATGGCTACAACGTCAGCGCTGACGGCCTGATCCAGTTTCCCTATGTGGGGCCCTTCAAGGTGGCCGGCCTTACCGAGGCCGAGGTGCGCGATCGCCTTGTCGGTCTTCTCTCCAGGTACTTCAGCGAACCCAAGGTCACAGTGCGCATCCAGTCCTACCGGGCGGGGCGCGTCTATGTGGACGGCGAGGTTCGCGCACCGGGGCTGCAGGTCGTCAATGACATTCCGATGACGCTGCCGGAGGCAATCAGCCGGGCAGGTGGGTTCACGGCACAAGCCGACCGCTCCGCCATCTCCGTGTCGCGCCAGGGTGTGACCGTCCTCGTCAACCTCCAGCAGCTGGCGGAAAAGGGCGTCAATCCCGCGCAGCTGCTTCTTGCGCCGGGCGATCTGGTGCGTGTGCTCAGCAGTGAGGATGCGAAGGTCTACGTGTTGGGAGAGGTCACGCGTCCCGTTTCTCCGCCCCTGCGCAACGGCCGCCTGACGCTCAATCAGGCGCTGGGCGAGGCGGGGGGCATCAGCGGCGCCAGTGGCAACCCACAGCAGATCTACGTGATACGCGCCAACGCCGCCGAGTCGCCGGAGATCTTTCATCTCGACGCTGCTTCTCCCATGACCTACGCATTGGCGGAGGGCTTCGAGCTGAAGGCGCGCGACGTCGTCTATGTCGATCCGGCGCCGCTGGTGCGCTGGAACCGCGTCGTCAGCCTGATCCTGCCGAGCGCCCAGGTGGTCAACGTCGCCAACAACATCAAATGAAACAGCGCGTACTGGTCGTGTGCACAGGCAACATCTGCCGCAGCCCGCTCGCGGCAGCGATGCTGTCGCGCGATCTGTCCGGCAGGACGATCGCCTCCGCGGGTTTGGCTGCGCCGGTGGGCGCGCCCGCCGACCCGATGGCGCTGGAGTTCGCAGCGGCGCGCGGACTGGACCTTTCCGCTCACCGCGCGCGCCATGTGACCCTTGCGATGTGCCAGACCGCCGATCTCATCCTGGTGATGGAGTTGCGGCAACAGGCCGAGCTCAGGCGCCGATATCCGCAGGTGTGGGGAAAGGTGTTCCGGCTCGGCGGGGTGGACGGTTTCGACATCGCCGACCCCTACCGCAAGCCCCGCAAGGCTTTCGAAGCCGCCTGCGTCGAGGTCGTCGCTGGCGCCGCGGCCTGGTCTGATCGCATCCGCCAGCTGGAGGGCCGTCGCGAACTGAACGAGTTGGCCGTGGCCCATTGCGCATGATCGTTCCTGCGCCCATCACCGCCAACGCGCCGCTTCCTGTGCGAGCCCAGGAGGGGATCGGGCTGCTCGAGCTGTTGGACGTCGTTCTCGACCACCGCTGGCTCATCGCAGCCGTCACGCTGCTGGGTCTCCTGGTGGGCGTGGCCTATGCGTTGCTCGCCGCGCCCGTCTACCTGGCCAGCACCATGGTGCAGGTGGAAGAAAGCAAGGGTGGCGCCGGCACGTTGTTGGGGGAAGCTGCCAGCCTGTTCGACATCCGTTCGCCAGCATCGGCCGAGATGCAGATCCTGCGCTCGCGCCTGGTGATCGGGCAGACCGTGCAGAACCTCAACCTCGACATCGAGGTGAGGCCGAGGTACCTGCCTGTCTTCGGGCCCTGGCTGGCGCGTCACGCCAGTGCGCCGTCCAAACCCGGCTTCCTGATGTTCCCGGGCTACGTGAGCGGCAGTGAATCGCTGCGCGTCGACCGCTTCGAGGTGCCTGAAGCGCTGGAAGGCGAGTCCTTCCGCGTGCGACTGACCGAAGGTGGCTATGAGCTGCTGTCGCCCGATGACGACGTGCTCGGTGCGCAGCAGGTCGGGCAACCGCTCGCGTTCTCGGCGAGAGGCGGGCAAGGCCTGCTGCTGGTGAGCGCGGCAGAAGGCAAGCCGGGCGCCGAATTCGAGCTCACTCGCCATGTCCGCCTGGAGATCATCGAGCAGCTTCAAAAGAACCTCGTGATCGCCGAAGAAGGCAAGCAGTCCGGTGTGATCCGGGCCAGTCTCGAAGGCCGGGATCCTCGCGAACTCACGCGCGTGCTCAACGAGATCGGCACCCTGTACGTGCGGCAGAACATCGAGCGCAAGGTCGCAGAGGCGGACAAGTCGCTGGGCTTCCTGAGCAGCTTCCTGCCCGAGTTGCGGAAGCAGCTGGAGGCGGCCGAGACCAGGTTCAGCCAGTTCCGCAATCGCAACAGCAGTTTCGACCTGGATGCCGAGGGCAAGCTGATCCTGGATCAGGCGGTCAAGCTGCAGGCCGGCGTGATCGAGCTGCAGCAAAAGCGCAGGGAACTGCGGGCGCTGTACACCGCCGAGCACCACAGTGTCCGCGCGATCGATGCGCGGATCGTCGATCTCCAGGGCGAGCTGGATGGGCTGAACAAGCGCATCAGGAAGCTCCCCGACGTCGAGCAGGAACTCCTGGCCCTGACACGCGACGTGAAGGTCAATGGCGAGCTGTACGTCAAGCTGCTCGACAACGCCCAGCAGTTGCGCCTGGTCAAGGAGGGCAAGGTCGCCAACGTGCGCATTGTGGATCCGGCCGCCACGCCAAGGAAGCCTGCGAAGCCCTTGCGCGCGTTGTCGGTCCTGCTGGCCACTACGCTCGGATTGCTGACCGGTCTGGCATGGGCCTTCGCGCGCAACAGCCTCCATCCGGGTCTCAAGGAGCCGGGCGAGGTCGAGCAACGCACCGGGCTTCATGTGTTCGCGACGGTGCCGCATTCCGACGCGCAGACGAAGCTCACGCGCGATGCCGGCAAGTCCGCCGCCAGGCGTCCCTTGCTTGCCACGGCCAAACCCCAGGACGCGGCGGTGGAGAGCCTCCGAAGCTTCCGGACCGCGCTGCAGTTCACCATGCTCGACTCCGTCAGCAACATCATCCTGATCAGCGGCCCGACGCCGGGCATCGGCAAGTCCTTCGTCAGTGCCAATGTGGCCGCCGTTCTTGGTGCTGCCAACAAAAAGGTGCTGCTGATCGACGCCGATCTGCGCAAGGGGCGCCTGAACCACGCCATCGGCGTGAACCGCAAGGATGGCCTGAGCGACGTCATCTGCGGCAACCTGCAACTGGACAAGGCGCTGCATCGGGAGATCGCCCCCAACGTGGACTTCCTGTCGACCGGGGTGCTGCCGCCCAATTCGGCCGAACTGCTGACCAAGCCTTCGGTCCAGGTGCTGCTGCAGCAGGCCTCCAGGCACTACGACTGGGTCGTCGTCGATACGCCGCCGGTCCTGGCGGCGTCCGACACGGCCATCCTTGCGCCGATGGCTGGCGCCGTCTTCCTGGTCGCGCGTGCGGAACAGAGCACACAAGGCGAGCTGTCTGAAGCGGCCAAGCGACTGCTGGGCGCCGGCGCCACGGTCAACGGTGTGATTTTCAACGACCTCGACACGACACGCCGCCGGTATGGCGGGGCCATCGACGGGTCCTACCGCTATGTCGACTACCGCTATTGAAATCTGTCGACCCGTTCACTGCGCCCGAATGCGCCCTGACCTGCAAGGGAATCGAGGAAACCATGAGACTTCGAAGGGATGAAAACTGCGACGTGGCCTGGGGCGAACGCCCCATTGCCGACGAGACCACGGTCGTCAAGACGGCGCCTTCGCTGATCGCCGACAGCGAAGCGATCGCCATCGTCGGGCTCGGCTACGTGGGCCTGCCGCTGGCCGTGGAATTCGGCAAGTTGCGCACGGTCATCGGATTCGACATCGACACCTCGCGCATTGCCGAACTGCAGTCTGGAAAGGACTCCACGCTCGAAGTCGGCCCCCAGGAGCTGCGCGCCGCGAGCAAGCTTCGCTTCAGCAGCTGCATCAAGGACATCGCCGGGTGCAGGGTCTTCATCGTCACGGTCCCCACGCCCGTGGACATGGCGAACCGGCCCGACCTCAGCGCCCTGACGGCCGCCACGGAGACCGTGGGCCGCGTCATGCCCGAAGGGGCGATCGTCATCTATGAATCGACGGTGTACCCCGGCGCGACCGAGGAGGTGTGCGTGCCGGTGCTCGAGAGGGTGTCCGGCAAGAAGTACAACGTCGACTTCTTCTGCGGCTACAGCCCGGAGCGGATCAATCCCGGCGACAAGGTCAATACGCTGACCCGGATCAAGAAGATCACCAGCGGGAGCACGCCGGAGGTTGCAGAGGCCGTCGACGGGCTCTATCGCGGCATCATCGCCGCCGGGACCCACAAGGCCGCGAGCTTGAAGGTGGCGGAAGCTGCGAAGGTGATCGAGAACACGCAGCGCGACCTCAACATCGCCTTGGTCAACGAGCTGTCCGTGATCTTCGAGCGTCTGGGCATCGACACGCTGGACGTGCTGGAGGCCGCCGGCAGCAAGTGGAACTTCCTGCCCTTCCGGCCCGGCCTCGTCGGCGGCCATTGCATCGGTGTGGATCCGTACTACCTGACCCACAAGGCCGAGGAGGTGGGCTACCACTCCCAGGTGATCCTGGCCGGCCGGCGCATCAACGACAACATGGCGCGCTATGTGGCTCGCAACACGCTCCGGCTCATGCTGAGGAATGGCATCGATGTGGCGCGCTCCCGCATCGGGGTGATGGGTATCACCTTCAAGGAGGACTGCCCCGACATCCGCAACAGCAAGGTGGTCGACATGATCCGCGAGTTCGAATCGTGGGGCGCCGAGGTGGTGGTGACGGATCCCTGGGTGAGAGCGGAAGACCTGACCGAAGAGTACGGACTGCAGCTGGGCCAGATCGACGCGGACAACCCGGTCGACGCGCTGGTGGTGGCCGTCGGTCATCGTGCGTTTCGCGGCATGAGTTCCGCCGAGCTGCATGCCATGTGCCGCGGAAGCCGACCGGTGATGGCGGACGTCAAGGGACTCTATGAGCGAGGCCGGCTGGCCGAGCTCGGCTTCACGGTCTTCCGGCTGTGACCGCGCGGCTCGAATCTCGATGGGCATGAAGAACTTTGCGCTGATCGGCGCTGCCGGCTACATCGCGCCGCGGCACATGCGCGCCATCCTGGAGACTGGCCATTGCCTGGCGGTGGCGTACGACACCAAGGATTCCGTCGGCGTCATCGACAGCATCTCGCCGGGGAGCGAGTTCTTCACAGAGTTCGAGCGCTTCCACGAGCATGCGCATCAACGCCGGCGCGATGCCGCTACCGCTCTGGACTATGTCGCAGTCTGCAGCCCCAACTACCTGCATTTCGCGCACGTCGCCGCAGGGCTGCGGCTCGGCTGCGATGTCATCTGCGAGAAGCCCCTGGTGCCGACACCCCGGTTGGTGGACGAACTGCGGCGCCTCGAGGACGAGACGGGCCGAAGGGTGCTCAACATCCTCCAGCTGCGCCACCATGACGCCGTCGTCCGGTTGCGCGAGAAGGTGGCCGCAGCGCCGCCGTGCACCAAGTACGACGTCGAGCTGACGTACATCACCTCGCGTGGCAAGTGGTACATGGAAAGCTGGAAGGGCGATCCCCGCAAATCCTTCGGCGTGGCCACCAATATCGGGGTGCATTTCTACGACATGCTGCACTTCATCTTCGGAAGGCTGCAGCACAGCGTGGTGCACCTGTCCGAGGAGTCCAGGGCGGCCGGCTACCTCGAGTACGAGCGCGCGCGGGTTCGCTGGTTCCTGTCGATCGATGCGGACGATCTGCCCGCGGAGGTCAGGGGAAGGAAGTCGACCTACCGAAGCATCGACGTGAGCGGCGAGCAAGTCGAGTTCTCGGAAGGCTTCACCGATCTCCATACCGTCAGCTACAGGGAAATCCTGGCCGGCCGCGGCTTCGGCCTCGAGGACGCCCGTCACTGCATCGAGACGGTCGACAGGATCCGGACCGGGCCGGTGCTTGCGCCGGGCGCCGATGCCCATCCCCTCATCCGGCTTGCGCGTGCATGAGCTACACCGTGCACTCCAGCGCGATCATCGACGAAGGCGCGCAGATCGGCGAGGGCTCCCGCGTGTGGCATTTCGTCCATGTCTGCGGCGGCGCGCGCATCGGTCGCGAGGTGTCGCTCGGGCAGAACGTCTTCGTGGGCAACACGGTCGTCATCGGTGACCGTTGCAAGATCCAGAACAACGTCAGCTTGTACGACAACGTGACGCTGGAAGAGGGCGTGTTCTGCGGCCCCAGCATGGTCTTCACCAACGTCTACAACCCGCGTGCGTTGATCGAGCGGAAAAGCGAGTACCGCGACACGCTGGTCAAAAGGGGTGCCAGCCTCGGAGCCAACTGCACCATTGTCTGCGGCGTGACCGTGGGTGAATTCGCCTTCGTGGGTGCGGGCGCCGTGGTCACCAGGGATGTGCCGGACTTCGCGCTGGTCGTCGGCGTTCCGGGGCGGCAGGTCGGCTGGATGAGCGAGTTCGGCGAGCAACTGGATCTTCCGCTCGAGGGCGAAGCCGAGGCGCTTTGTCCGCACTCCGGCGTGCGCTACGCCTTGTGCGGGGATCGACTCCGCCGCGAAGAAGCCGGAGCACCTGAGAGCTCGGCAAACGCATGATCGATTTCATCGACTTGAAAGCGCAGCAGGCGCGCATCAGAAGCAGGATCGAATCGGCGATCCGGCGCGTGCTGGCGCACGGCCAGTACATCCTGGGTCCCGAGGTGGGGGAGCTGGAAGAAAAGCTCGCGGCGTATACCGGCGCGAAGCATTGCATCACCGTCGCCAACGGGACCGACGCGTTGCAGATCGCCTTGATGGCGCTTGGTGTCGGCGCGGGAGACGAGGTGATCACGCCCTGCTTCAGCTACGTCGCCACGGCCGCGAGCGCTGCGCTTCTGGGCGCGAAGCCGGTCTACGTGGACATCGAGCCTCGCACCTGCAACCTGGACCCGAGCTTGATCGAGGCGGCTGTCACGGCACGGACCAAGGCCATCATTCCCGTCAGCCTGTACGGCCAGTGTGCAGACTTCGACGCCATCAATGCTTTTGCGGCTCGGCATGGGATTCCGGTCATCGAGGATGCCGCTCAAAGCTTCGGTGCGAGCTACAAGGGCCGCAAAAGCTGCAATCTTTCGACGATCGCGTGCACGAGCTTCTTCCCCAGCAAGCCGCTGGGTTGCTACGGCGACGGCGGCGCCATCTTCACCAGTGACGACGAACTCGGCCGGACCATGCGGCAGATTGCACGCCAAGGGCAGGTGCGCCGCTATCACCACGTCCGGATCGGAATGAACAGCCGGCTCGATACCGTTCAGGCCGCGATCCTGCTGGTGAAGCTCGAAATCCTCGACGAGGAAATCCGCCTTCGTGAGGGCGTGGCGGAACGTTACGCCGAGCTGCTCAAGTCGACCGCGATCGAAGCCTTGCCCTACGTCGCACCCCAGGCCACCAGCGCCTGGGCGCAATACACGATCCGGGTGCGGCATCGATCGACCGTGTGCGCCGCGCTCACGGAGCGGCAGATCCCGACGGCGGTGCATTATCCGGTGCCGCTCCACCGGCAGCCGGCGGTCGCCGACCCGGCCGCCTATCTCCCGATCGGTGACAAGGCGGCGCGTGAAGTCGTCAGCCTGCCCTTTCATGCATACATCGGCGACGCCGACCAACGATCCGTCGCGGCGGCCCTTCGAAGCGCGCTGGCGCTTTGCCCATGAGCGCAGGCAACTATCTCCGCGCCATCACGGTCCAATCCCTCGGGCCGCTCTCGCTGTTGGCGCTGTCGGTGGCTGTGTCACGTTGGTTCGGCGCCGAGCAGCAAGGGGCGTTCATCGCCGCCAAATCGTTGGCAGATGTGTTGATCGCCGTCGGCTGCTTCGGATTTCCGCAGAGCGTCGTTCTATCGATCAATCGCTACAAGGCATCCCCGAAGCGCCTTTACGTGTGGACGCCCACCTACGTCCTGCTGGCAACCCCCCTGCTGGTCTGCGCGACCTACCTGCTCGCCCCCCCAGAAGCGATGAATGTCGGATCAGCGCTTCTTCTGTCGCTTGGCTCGGCGGGATGCATCGTGGTGGGGATCTGGCGCGGCATTCTGTTGACGATCGATGATGGAATTCGCTTCCACCTGATCACGGCCGCACAGTCTTTTCTCCTCGCGGTCGCGACAACGATGATCCTGGCGACACAGCACGCGCTGAACACAGGAATGCCTCTCGCCTATTTCTTGTGCGGCATCCTCACTTTGAGTTTGGGATATTTCCTGCTGCCGTGGCCGACCGTGCGTCTGTTGAACGGATGCTCGCCGTCTCCAAGGCAACTGGTGTCTCATGGCGCGGACGCGTTCATCCAGGCACTCAGCGGAACTTTGCAGGTTTTCCTGTGTGTCAGGTGGATAGGCTCTTACAACGGGCCCGCGGAGGCGGGGCACTTCAGCATGGCGTTGGTTGCATTGAACGCAGTTGCGTTCCCGGTGCAGGCGATCGCGCCTCTGATACTGAATCGCTGGAGCCGCGGTGGTGACAGGGATGCATTGAATGCAGGCCGTGACAAGCTGAAGAACGCCACGTTGGGGGCGGTGGCGACGTGTGTCCTGCTGGTGATGATCATGCCGCCGTTGGTCCCCTGGGTTCTTGGCCCCGCCTTCGACGCTGGTGTGACCACCGTGCAGATCATGATCGCTGCCCTGGTCCCCACCTTTCTGCTCCGCATCGGAGGTCTGCGGCTGTCGGCCGCCGGCAACTTCCGATTCCTCTCCATCGTCGTACTGCTTCGCTGCTTCTCGCTCGTCGTCGTGCTCGCAGTCGCACGCTGGCTATTCGACGCGCAAGGTGCGGCGGCGGCGGCTCTCTGTTGGCTATTGGTCGAATCGATGGCGGCCTTGGCGGTGGTCATGAAGATCGAGGCCTGGCGACGAGCCGTAGCCTCCAGGTCATACGCATGATGCGGATTGTCGAAAACTTGTTCAAGGCTCTTGCTTCATGGAGCTACTACAGGATTGGCTGGCTGCGGGCGGGCTGGCTGGGCGTACGAACCGACTGGCGCGCACGAGTCAGTCCACGTGCACGCATCAGCGGCGCGCATGCGTTGGGATGCATCGAGATTGGTCGCAACGTGACCATCGGTCGCGGTAGCTATCTGAGTTCCGGGCTGGTCCAATGCGCGCAGATCGGACGCTACTGTTCCGTCGGCCCGGGCGTCGTCATCGGACCCAGCGAGCACAGATTGAGCCACTGGACCACGTCCCCCCGCGAAGCCGAAGACGCCGGTGAATCCGCGCAGACCACACGCGAGCAAGCTGTTCCGACAGTCATCGGTGACGGCGTCTGGATAGGCGCGCGTGTCGTGCTGCTTCAAGGCGTCCGCGTCGGTGATCGTGCGGTCATTGCGGCGGGTGCAGTGGTCGTTCGGGATGTTCCCGCAGGCGAGTTGTGGGGAGGCGTCCCCGCGAAGCGCATCAGATCCGTCACAGCGGACGCTGCTGCCGGTTGCTGAGAACGGAGCCATGCACGTCGTGCTCATCGTTCTCGCCACGGCGCTGTCCTTGTGGCATGCCTACGACCTGTACAGGAAGGCGCTCGTCACCTCATTTCTGTTCGGCTTGCTCGCGGTGTATGGGGCTTTGTATCTCCTCTCCTATCCGCAGCTGACGCAGCACTATGAGTCGACGATCCTCGACGTCTCCACCTACGTCTACTTCTTTGGATCGCTCACGCTGAACTTGTCGATCTTGCTGCTCTTCAGACTGGCCGCGCCCAGGTTGCGTTACGCACGGCAAGTCTGGTCATGGCGCTTCGAGCATTGCCTGGATGACCACCTTCGGCCTGCCGCAATGGCGCTGGTCGCGAGCCTTGCGCTCTTTCTTCTCTATAGAAATGATCTGAGCCTGACTGGCATGCAAAGTCGAGGAGAGGACGGTCTCTTCATCACCTTGGCCACCTTCCTGTGCTTTCTGGCCTTTCCCGGCTTGGTCACTGCGTTCAGTAAGAGCAAGTTGGCTTTTCTTGCGTATGCAGCGTGTGTGCTCTTCGTCTTTTCACTTTCAGGGTCGCGTGCCGCAGTCCTGACCACGATCGCGTTCTGGTTATGGCGCCGCAATGTCACTGGCGAACGCCGGCGGTGGAAAGTTGGACCCGTCGTTCTGCTCTTGAGTCTGGCGCTGGTGATCCATTTCTTGCTGCGACTCCTTCGAGGCATCAGTCCAGCCGTTGTTTTGCAGGCGCTCTTGGCCGGCGACTTTTCCATCTTCTCCGACAAATTGTTCGTCCCCTTCGATGAAGTGGACCCCACAGGCGGTGAGAGCTCGATCCCCAGCTATTTTGTCTTTTCGGTCGAGGTTGCCGGCGGCGAGGCGTACGGCTTTCTCACATCGGCGGCCAGGGTGCTGCTGCTGTTCGTGCCTGGCAGCCTGGCGCCTTTTCCGAAACCCGAAGACGTGACCTACAGCCTGTGGGTCGAGGCACTTGCCCGCGGGCGATTCGATGCATCGGCCTACTACGCGGCGATCAATGAGGCGTTTGTCAAGGGAGCTTACGGCTCACTCCACCCGATGCTGTATGGCGAGCTTTTTCTATCGGGGCGTTGGCTCGGCCTGTTGGTCGGGCTGATGTTCGTATCGATGATCTGCCTGCTCATCGAGATCTCTTTGATCTCGATGAACCATCGTGCGTCGCTGTACCTGATCGCGCCGACCGCCGTCGGCATGCTGATGGTGGCTCGCGGGAACTCGGCAATCGGATTCGGCTACTTCTTCTACCTGTGCGTCCTGGTCCTGGTGATCGACTTTCTACAGGCGGCGGTTCGAAGAATTGTGGTTGCCAAGCGAGGGGGGGAAAGTCGCGTATGAGGATCGCACTTTTGGCGGGTGCCCATAGCGTACACACTGTGCGCTGGGCCAATGGACTGGCATCCGATGGCCACGAGGTCCATCTGATCAGCGCTCACCGGCTGACTGGCGCGTTGGACGGCGGCGTTGCGTTCCATTCGTTGCCCATCGGCGCGCCTTGGGGGTATCTGGCTGCGGCGGGTTCCCTGAGAAACCTGTTGCGGTGCATTCAACCCGATATCTTGAATGCACATTACGCGACCGGCTACGGCCTTCTTGCGCGACTGAGCCGCTTTCAACCGCTGCTGCTTTCGATGTGGGGCAGCGACGTGTACGACTTTCCGGAGAAGTCGACATTTCATCGAAGGCTGCTGGCGTCGAATCTGCGGCAGGCCAGCGCCCTGGGCTCGACCAGCAGATGCATGGCGCGTCGGGCTGCCGAGACCTGGCCGCATCCGCACATCTTCGTCACGCCCTTCGGTGTAGACGAACGGGTTTTCCTCCCTTCGAGTCGAAGCGCCGAGTCCGGTTGCCTGGTGATTGGCACCGTCAAGGCGCTCAAGCACAAGTACGGCATCGATACGCTGATCGAGGCCTTTGCGCTAGCGCTCCAGCAACTGAAGCCGCGCGCCTTGCGCCTCGAAATAGCCGGCAGTGGTCCCGAAGAGAAGTCGTTGAAGGCACTTGCTGTGCGATTGGGAGTGGCGGAAATGGTCTTGTTTCACGGCCCTGTCGAGCATGAGCGCGTGCCTGCGCTCCTTGACCGGCTGAACATCTTCGTCGCCCTGAGCCGGCTGGACTCGGAAAGCTTCGGCGTGGCCATCCTCGAGGCCAGCGCCGCCGGCAAGGCGGTGGTGGTCTCGGACGCCGACGGTCCCGCAGAAGTCACGTTGAACGGCTCCACGGGTTATGTCGTTCCAAGAAACGATCCGGTGGCAGCAGCCGATGCGATCGTCCGACTGGCTCGATCCCCAGACCTGCGCGAGAGGATGGGGGCAGCGGACCGGCAGCATGTGCTCACCCACTACACGTGGTCGAGGTCACTGGCGCTGATGTGCGAGGCGTACCGCGAGACGATTCGGATTCATCGTCGCGCAACAGCCACGGGCGAATCGGCATGACGCAGGTCGCACGCGCCAGCCTGGATCAGGCGCTCTCTCCCGGGAGCATTCGAAAGAAGAGAAAGGTTGTGACCGTGCTCGGCGCACGGCCTCAGTTCATCAAGGCCAGCGTCGTCTCTCGTGCGATGGCGAGGACCGGTCGCTTGAGCGAGGTTGTCATTCACACCGGGCAGCATTTCGACGCCAACATGTCGGACGTCTTCTTCGAGGAGCTGGGGATGGCGCCCCCTGCTCATCATCTCGAGATTCATGGTGGCACGCATGGCGAAATGACCGGACGAATGTTGGTTTCGACGGAGCGCCTGTTGCGATCGGAGTGCCCCGACTGCCTTCTGGTCTATGGAGACACCAATTCAACCTTGGCGGGTGCATTGGCCGCGGCCAAGTTGCAGATACCCGTCGCTCACGTCGAAGCGGGCTTGCGAAGCTTCAACATGGCCATGCCGGAAGAGATCAATCGCATCTTGACGGATCGGATCTCGCGTTGGCTGTTTACGCCAACGGAAGATGCCGCGTGCAATCTCCAACGGGAGGGGTTTGCCGAGGCGTCGATCATTTCCGTAGGTGATGTGATGTACGACGCGGCCATGTACCACGGTGCGCAGATGTCAGCTGCGCAGGCGCTGCCGGCGGGCCTGGGTCTCGAGCCTAAGGGCTATGTCTTGGCGACGATCCATCGGGCCGAGAACACCGATCACCCTCGACGTTTGGAAGCCATCTCCGATGCACTGGTGCGGACACATGGGACGATTCCCGTGGTATGGCCCCTGCATCCTCGGACGCGCTCGGCGTTGATGAGATCCGGAAGGCTTGAGGCGCTCGGCAGGCAGTTGCACCTCATCGCGCCGGTCGGCTACCTCGCCATGGTGCAACTCGAGAGGAACGCTGCCTTGATCGTCACCGATTCCGGGGGGGTGCAGAAGGAAGCGTTTTTCCATGGGGTTCCCTGCGTCACGCTGCGCGACGAGACCGAGTGGATCGAACTTGTCAATGCCGGCTGGAACAGGCTCGTCCCGCCCCTGGATAGCGCACATGTGGCCGTCGAGATACTGGCTGCCTTGGGTTGTTCTGGCCAGAACGTTCAACCCTATGGTGATGGGAATGCGGCCTCGAGGATCGTTGAGCGATTGGCGAGGGACTTGAACGCATGAAGCAAGTCTGGATTCTGAATCACTACGCGCAGGAGCCGGGTGGACCGGGCGGCACGCGCCACTACCATTTGTCCGAGCATTTGGAGCCATGTGGCTGGCAGGCCAGCGTGATTGCCGCCAGCGTGGAGCTGAACACGGGTCGCCAGAGACTCGCGGCGCATGAGGCGACGCGTCATGAACGAATAGGCAACGTTCCGTTTCTCTGGGTCCGCACACCCGCCTACCGGGGCAATGGCGGAGGGCGCATGCTCAACATGCTGGCTTTCGCGTGGCGCGCGATCTTTCCACGGACCACACGGGGTCTGCCGCGGCCGAACGCAGTGATCGGGTCGAGCGTGCATCCTTTTGCGGCTGTGGCGGGCGCATGTCTGGCGCGCCGCTTCGATGTGCCTTTTGTCTTCGAGGTGCGCGACCTGTGGCCTCAGACGCTCATCGACCTCGGCCGGCTGAAGGAAGGCGCTTTCCTGACTTGGGTCTTTCGGCAACTGGAAGCCTGGCTCTATCGGAGAGCCGCACGCATTGTTGTGCTATTGCCTCGTGCATGGGAGTACATCGTTCCCCTCGGCATTCCGAAAGATCGGATTGTCTGGATACCCAATGGCGTGGATCTGGCCCTGTTCCCGCGCTCGCCTCATCCCCTTCGAGCGCCGTCCGAGCCATTCACGTTGATGTATTTCGGTGCGCACGGGCAAGCCAATGGATTGGACAACGTGCTGCAAGCGATGAAGGTGGTGCAGGACCAGCAGGGTTGTCGACGGCTGGTGTTGCGCATGATTGGCGATGGGCCGCTGAAGCCGGCGCTGATGCTGCGGGCGCGGGAACTTGGACTGAACAACATTCGGTTCGAGCCGCCGGTCCCCAAGTCCAGGATCCCGATGTTGGCTGCGCAGGCAGACGCATTCGTTTTCAGCCTGACGGACGCACCGGTATTCCGTTACGGGATCAGCTCCAACAAGTTGTTTGACTTCATGGCAAGCGAGCGCCCTGTTGTCTTCAGTTGCGATGCCGCGAACAACCCTGTCCGAGATGCAGGCGCGGGCTTCACCGTCGAAGTTGGCGACGCTGCAGGACTGGCGCAATCGATTCTGGAGATGGCCGCAGCGTCGCCGGAGAAGCGTAGGCAAATGGGAGCGGCAGGACGCGAGTATGTCGAGCAGAACCATGGGTTTGCGCAACTCTCGGAAAGACTGGCGAGGGTATTGGATGAGGCATGCGCGCAGCATGCGCGGTGGTGTGAGGCCGCATGAAGCGCCTGTGCGACATCCTCGTGTCGGCGGTGGCAATGGCGCTGCTTGCGTTGCCGCTCTTGTGGCTGACCTGGCTGGTGCGCCGCAGGTTGGGAGGCCCGGTCTTCTTTGTCCAGACCCGACCGGGCCTTCACGGCCGTCCATTCCGGATGGTCAAGTTCCGCACCATGACGGACGCACGTGGATGCGATGGCCGCTTGCTCCCAGACGCGGATCGACTCACCACATTCGGCCGCTTCCTGCGCTCCAGCAGCCTGGACGAGCTCCCCGGCCTGTGGAATGTGCTCAAGGGCGACATGAGTCTGGTCGGCCCGCGCCCGCTGCTGATGGAGTACCTCCCCCTTTACACGCCCGAGCAGGCGCGGCGTCACGAGGTGCGGCCCGGCATCACGGGGTGGGCCCAGGTCAACGGGCGCAACGCATTGAGCTGGGAAGAGAAGTTCAGGCTCGACGTCTGGTACGTGGAGCATCACTCGCTGTGGCTGGATATCCGCATCTTGTGGCTGACCGTGTGCAAGGTTCTGTTCCGCGATGGCATCAGCGCGCCGGGCGAGGCCACCATGCCGCGCTTTACCGGCGTTCAGCTGGAGCGCGAGCGATGAACGGCGCACTGTTCGCTGTTTACGGCGCCAGTGGCTGCGGACGAAGCGTGATGCCCCTTGCGCGCGCGCAGCTGCAAGCCCAGGGCATCGCGCCTGCGCGGCTGGTGTTCGTGGACGACCGGCCCGAGTCTGCGGTGGTGAACGGCCAGCGCCTGCTGCGCTATGAGGAATTCCTGGATGCCCCGGCCACCACGCGCCACGCCGTGCTGGCCATTGCCCAAAGCGGAATCCGCGAGCGGCTCGCCGACCGCTGCCGCGTCGGCGGCGTTCAAGCCTGGACGCTCATCGCCGCCAACGCGGTGGTGATGGACGACGTCACGCTCGGTGAAGGCGCGATCCTCAGCCCCTTCGTCACCCTCGGCTCGAACGTCCGCATCGGGCGGCACTTCCACGCCAACCTTTACTGCTACGTCGAGCACGACAGCGTCATCGGGGATTTCGTCACCTTCGCGCCGGGCGTCAAGTGCAACGGCAACGTCGTCGTCGAGGACCACGCCTACGTGGGTGCAGGGGCCGTCATCAAGCACGGCCGGCCTGGGCAGCCAATGACCATCGGCCGCGGTGCCGTCGTCGGCATGGGCGCCGTTGTCACGCGCGATGTGCCCGCAGGCGTGACCGTCGCCGGAAATCCTGCCAGACCACTCGTCAAGGGCCGATCGTGCTGAACACCTCTTTCTCCCCCTGGCCCAGCTTCACCACCGAGGAGGCCGAAGCCGTGGTGCGGGCGCTGCTCTCCAACAAGGTCAACTACTGGACCGGCGAGGAATGCCGCGCGTTCGAGCGCGAATTCGCTGCCTGGACCGGCGCTGCGCATGCCGTGTCGCTGTGCAACGGCACGCTGGCACTGGACGCCGTTCTCAAGGCGATGGGCATCGGCCCGGGCGACGAAGTCATTGTCACGCCCCGCACCTTCATTGCGAGCGTGTCCTGCGTCGTCAACGCCGGTGCGACGCCCGTGTTCGCCGACGTCGAGCGCGACAGCGGCAATCTCTCGGCGCAGACCATCGCGCGGGTCGTCACGCCCCGCACCCGGGCCGTCATCTGCGTGCACCTGGCGGGCTGGCCTTGCGACATGGACCCCATCCTGGCGCTGGCCGCGCGGCTCGGCATCAAGGTCATCGAAGACTGCGCGCAGGCCCACGGCGCGCGCTACAAGGGCCGCTCGGTCGGGACCCTCGGCCACGCCGGCGCCTGGTCCTTCTGCCAGGACAAGATCATGTCCACGGGCGGCGAAGGCGGCATGGTCACGACGAACGACCGGGAGCTGTGGCGCGCCGTCTGGCAATACAAGGACCACGGCAAGAGCCACGAAGCGGTGTACGAGCGCCGGCATCCGCCGGGGTTCCGCTGGTTGCACGAGAGCTTCGGCACCAACTGGCGCATGCTGGAGATGCAGGCGGTCCTCGGCCGCATGCAGTTGCGCAGCATGGCGGCATGGACCGCGAAGCGCACGCGCCATGCCGAAGCCATCCGTGCGGCCTGCAGGCCGCACGCGGCCGTTCGCGTGCCGAGCCTGCCGGGCTCCTGCATTCATGCGTACTACAAGTGCTACGTGTACGTGCAACCCGAGCGGCTGGCACCCGGCTGGAGCCGCGACCGCATCCTCGAAGCCATCCAGGCGCTGGGCGTTCCCTGCTACCACGGATCGTGTTCCGAGGTCTATCTCGAGAAGGCCTTCGACGGCACGGGGTGGCGGCCCGCCCAGCGATTGCCCGTTGCGCGCGAACTGGGCGATACCAGCCTGATGTTCCTGGTGCACCCGACGCTCACGTCGGCGGAGATCGCCAGGACCTGCGCGGCGATCGGGCGGGTGCTGCACGAAGCGAGCGCGTGAGGCTCGGCATTGCACGAGCAGAAAGCCCGACCGATGCGTCCGCATTCCATCTTGCTGAACCGGGCCGCCGCGCCGCTGCTGGCCCTGCCTCGTGCTGCCAAGCGCGCACTGGCGCTCGGGATCGACGCTTGGCTGTGTGCGCTCACGATGTGGATGGCCCTGTCGCTGCGGCTGGAAGGCTGGGCGTCGCCAACGGGCCGCGACGCCTGGGCGGTCGGCGTGTCGCTCGCGCTCGCCCTTCCGCTGTTCGTCAAGTTCGGCCTGTACCGCGCCATCTTCCGTTACAGCGGCTGGCCGGCCCTCGGCGCGGTCCTGAAGGCGGTGGCGACCTACGGGGCGCTGTTCGCTGGGGTGATCACGCTGATCGGCGTGCCTGGTGTGCCGCGGTCCGTGGGCCTGATCCAGCCCCTGCTGCTGCTGGTGTCCGTGGGCGCATCGCGGCTCGTCGCGTGCTGGTGGCTGGGCGGGCTCTACCAGTCCGCCATCGCGCGCAAGGCACAGCCGCGCGTCCTGATCTACGGCGCCGGCGACGCCGGCCGCAAGCTCGCGCAGGCGATGTCCACCAGCCCGGCGTTGCGCTTGATGGGTTTCCTGGACGACGACCGGCGCCTGCACGGCGGCCTGATCCATGGCCTCCCGGTTCACGATCCCGCGACGCTGAAGGCGCAGGTGGCCTCACTGCAGATCAGCGACATCTTCCTGGCCATCCCCTCCGCATCGCTCCGCCGTCGCCAGGAGATCCTGGAGCAGATCCGGCAAGCCCGCGTCTCGGTGCGCACCCTGCCCGGCCTGATGGCGCTGGCCCAGGGCAAGGTCCAGGTCAGCGACCTGCGCGAGCTGGATATCGAGGACCTGCTGGGCCGCGAGGCCGTGCCGCCGGATGCCGCCCTGCTGGCGAGCAAGATCCATCGCAAGGTGGTGCTGGTGACGGGCGCAGGCGGCTCCATCGGCAGCGAGCTGTGCCGGCAGATCGTCCACGCCGGCCCCTCCGTGCTGCTTCTGGTGGACCGCTGCGAATACGCGCTTTACACCATCCATCGCGAGTTGCAGGCCCTGGAAGCCCGGGGTCCGGCTGCGCCGCGGATCGTGCCCTTGCTGGCCTCCGTCGTCGATGCGCGCCGCATGCGCGAAATCATGGCCGCCTGGCATCCACAGACCGTTTACCATGCCGCGGCCTACAAGCATGTGCCGCTGGTGGAGCACAACCCGGCCGAGGGCGTGCGCAACAACGTGTTCGGCACCCTCATCACCGCCGGTGCCGCGGCCGCCCATGGCGTGCACGACTTCGTGCTGATCAGCACCGACAAGGCGGTGCGGCCCACCAACATCATGGGCAGCAGCAAGCGCCTGGCAGAAATGGGCCTGCAGGCGCTGGCCGAGCAGGGCGCCCACAGGCCGGGCAGTACGTGTTTCTCGATGGTGCGCTTCGGCAACGTGCTGGACTCCTCGGGTTCCGTGGTCCCCTTGTTCCGCCAGCAGATCAGAAACGGAGGGCCGATCACGCTCACGCACAGCGACATCACCCGCTACTTCATGACCATCCCGGAGGCCGCGCAGCTGGTGATCCAGGCCGGGGCGATGGCAACCGGCGGCGAGGTGTTCGTGCTCGACATGGGCGAACCACTGCGCATCGCCGACCTGGCCCGGCGCATGGTCGAACTCTCGGGCCTGACGGTGCGGGATGCCGACAACCCCGACGGCGACATCGAGATCCGGGTGGTGGGACTGCGGCCGGGCGAGAAGCTGTACGAGGAGCCCCTGATCGGCGATGACCCCTTGCCCACCGCGCACCCGCGCATCATGAAGGCACGCGACGAGTTTCTCTCGTGGTCCGAACTGACGCCGCAGCTGGAGCGGCTGCAGGCCGCGCTGGACGTCAACGATGCGCCTCTGATCCGGCAGCAACTGCAGCAATTGGTGCGCGGTTACCGGCCGGGGGGCGAGGTGGTGGACTGGGTCCACCTCGAGCAGCGCGGCCGGCTGGTGCTGTCGGCCCTCTGACGGGGTCCCCGGCGGCGGGCGGAGAGCCGGGCGTCGCCCGGGGCGATCTTCAGGCCAGCATTCTGTCCACGATCAGGTGCCAGTGCACAGGGTCCACCGGCGTGATCGACAGCCGGTTGGCCCGGCGCAGCACGATCATGTCGGCCAGCGCCGGGGTGGCCCGCATCTCGGGCAGGCCCAGCAGGCGCGTCTTGCGCAGCGCCTGCACGTCCACCAGCACCCATCGCGGGTGCTCCGGTTTCGAGGCGGGGTCGTGGTAGGGCGATTGCGGGTCGAACTGGGTGGGGTCGGGCTTCGCCGACGAGGCCACCCGTGCGATGCCGACGATTCCCGGCTGAGGACAGCTCGAGTGATAGAACAGCACGCCGTCGCCGATCTGCATCTGCCTGGCCATGAAATTGCGCGCCTGGAAGCCGCGCACGCCGGTCCAGGGCACCGTCGCATCCGGTGCGGCCAGCGCGTCGTCGATCGAGCACTCGTCGGGCTCGGATTTCATCAACCAGAACTGGGACATGAGGACCTCGCTGTCTCGATCGGGGGTCAAGTGGTGAAGCAGGGCGGCGTTTTATCAGAACCCGCAATACGCCTGCACGAGCGGGAATGACGCAATCGCGCCATGATCCGCCGATCATGCCGCCCTTCTCCATCCTCGACCTTTCCCCCATCACCGAAGGCAGCGATGCCGCGCAGTCCTTCCGTAACTCCCTCAGCCTCGCCCAGCACGGCGAGCGCCTGGGCTACCGGCGCTACTGGCTGGCCGAGCACCACGGCATGCCGGGCATCGCGAGCGCGGCCACGGCGGTGCTGCTGGCGTACGTGGGGGCGGGAACCTCGACCATCCGCATCGGCGCCGGCGGGGTGATGCTGCCCAACCACTCGCCCCTGGTGATCGCCGAGCAGTTCGGCACGCTGGAGTCGCTGTACCCGGGCCGCGTCGACCTGGGCCTGGGTCGCGCCCCGGGCTCCGACCAGCGCACCGCACGGGCCTTGCGGCGCGACCTGCAGTCCGATGCCGACCAGTTCCCGCAGGACGTGGTCGAACTGATGGACTTCCTCTCCAAAGAGCCGCAGCAGGCGGTGCGCGCGGTGCCTGGCATGGGGCTGGAGGTACCGATCTGGATACTCGGCTCCAGCACCTTCGGCGCCCAGCTCGCGGCGCACCTGGGCCTGCCCTATGCCTTCGCGTCCCACTTCGCGCCGCAACAGATGATGCAGGCGATCCACATCTACCGCGAAACCTTCAAGCCGTCGAAGCAGTTGGCCAAGCCTTACGTGATGCTGGGCTTCAACGTGTTCGCGGCCGAGACCGACGAGGAGGCCGTGTTCCGTTCGAGCTCGTGGCAGCAGGCCTTCGTGAACCTGCGCAGCGGCAGGCCGGGGCGCCTGCCGCCCCCCGTGGAGAACTATCGCGGCCGCATCGGGCCGGCGGAGAACGCGCTGCTGGATTCGGTGCTCTCCTGTGCCGCGGTGGGCTCGCCCGACACCGTGCGAGCCGGCGTGCAGGCCTTCGTCGAGCGCACCGGGGCCGACGAGTTGATGATTACTTCGCAGGTCTTCGACCACCAGGCCCGGCTGAAGTCCTACGAAATCCTGGCCGGGCTGCGCGACTGACGGCTCGGCGTCCTCAATTCAAGGGCGATGCCCGCTTCGATGCGGCGGACTTGCGGCGCGCCGCCGCCGGACGCACGGCCTCGGCCGTGACCTTCTGGCCGGCTGCCTTGGGGGACGCGGCGCGCTTCCTCGGCGCGCGCTTGGGCGCTGCCGCAGCAGGTTCGGCAGCGGGCCTCTTGGCCGGTGCGGCCGCGGGCGCCGCAGCCGCTGCCTCGGGCACCGGGTCTCGGGCCTTGTCGCCCACGATCAGCCCGTACAGCTTGCGGTGCTCGGCCAGCACGTAGTCGCCCAGGTCGGCGACGTCCGGCACGGCGCGCCGGCAGGCCGTCAGGCCGAACTCGAGTGCGCCGTTGTAGCTCTGCACCGTCATGTTGAGGGCCATGCCGTGGCCCGGGATCGAGACCGGGAAGTAGGCCGCCACCTTGGCGCCCGCGAAATAGAGCGCGAAAGAGGGCCCCGGCACGTTGGAGATGGCGACATTGGCGGCCGGCGGCAGCTTGTCCGCCAGGCCGGAGCGCCCATAGAGCGAGGCCAGCCCGGACACCAGCGAAGGCACTCCGAGGGAAGGGAAGTCCGTCGGGATCGCAGCCTTCAGGTTGCCGCTGAGCTTCTTGCCCTCGCTCGAGGATTCGTGGATGGCCGCCAACCGCTCCAGTGGATCGGCGATGTCGGTCGCCAGGCTTACCAGCATGACCGATACCTGGTTGTTGAAGTCGGTGTTGCCCTGTTCGCGCAAGGAGACCGGCACGCCCGCGACCAGCGGCTTGTCGGGCTTGCAGCCGTAGTCGGCGAGGTAGCGCTTGAGCGCGCCGGCACAGATGGCCAGCACGATGTCGTTGAGGCTGGTGTCGGTGGCCCTGGACATCTGCTTCACCTCGCCCAGCGGGACCGAGCGCGCGGCAAAGGCGCGCTGGTTGGTGATCGAGACGTTCAGGGGCGTCCTCGGCGCGGTCCGCAGGCTCTTGGGCAGCTCGAAGCCCCCGCGCTGGCCCGCGGCCTGCGACCACGAGCCCAGCACGTTGCCGATGGCCTTGGCCGTGGCGGGTATCGACTGGATCAGCTTGACGTACTGCTGCACCGTGTTGCTGAGGGCGGCCGTGGCCAGCTCGGCCATGCCCAGCTGGGAGGACTCGGCCCGGCGCGTGGCGCGCGGCGGCTTCACCGGCGCCGGCGTCTGCGAGATGTCGAACAGCGCCTTGGCGACCGCCACGCCGGCCTGGCCGTCGATGGCGGCGTGGTGCATCTTGCAGTAGAGCGCCACCTGGCCGGTCTGCAGGCCCTCGATGATGTGGATCTCCCACAGCGGGCGGCTGCGGTCCAGCAGCGAGGAATGCAGCCGGCCGACCAGGCGCTCCAGCTGCACCATGGTGCCGGGCCGGGGCATGATCACGTGGTGGATGTGGTGGTCCAGGTCCAGGTCGTCGTCGTCCACCCAGACCGGATTCGCCAGGTCGAAGGGCATCATCGCCAGCTTGCGCACGAAGACCGAGGCCAGGTGCAGGCGGCCGCTGAGGTACTTCTTGGCATCCTCGGCGAAGTCGCCCGCGTAGCCGGGCGGCAGGTCGATCAACTGGAGGCTGCCCACGTGCATCGGCTGCTCGGGCGTCTCCAGGTGCAGGAACGAGGCGTCCATGCCGCTCAGGTGATCCATAGGTGCTCCTTCCGGGTCGGGCGATGGAGTGTGAACCTCGGCGACACTTCTTTCAAACTTCTTTGCCGGCCTTCCTTCGGTGATTACCCGGGTGCCGGCACCGGCTTGGCCGGGCTGGGACAATCGCCGCCCATGAACAAGCAGCGCATCGTGGTGGGCCTGAGCGGCGGGGTGGATTCCGCGGTCACGGCGCACCTGCTCAAGCAGCAGGGCCACGAGGTGGTCGGCATCTTCATGAAGAACTGGGAGGACGACGACGACAGCGAATACTGCTCGTCGAACATCGACTTCGTCGATGCCGCCAGCGTGGCCGACGTGCTGGGCATCGAGATCGAGCACGTCAACTTCGCGGCCGACTACAAGGATCGCGTGTTCGCAGAGTTCCTGCGCGAATACCAGGCCGGCCGCACGCCCAATCCGGACGTGCTGTGCAATGCCGAGATCAAGTTCAAGGCCTTTCTCGACCATGCCATGCGCCTGGGCGCCGAGAAGATCGCCACCGGCCACTATGCGCGGACGCGCTTCAACCCGTCGACCGGCCGCCACGAGCTGCTCAAGGGCCTGGACCCGGCCAAGGACCAGAGCTATTTCCTGCACCGCCTGAACCAGCAGCAGTTGTCGAAGACGATGTTCCCGGTCGGCGAGCTGCACAAGACCGAGGTGCGCCGCATCGCCGACGAGATCGGCCTGCCCAACGCGAAGAAGAAGGACTCCACCGGCATCTGCTTCATCGGCGAGCGGCCCTTCCGCGAATTTCTCAACCGCTACATCTCGAAGGAGCCCGGGCCGATCCGCGACGACCGGGGGCGCCGCATCGGCGAGCACCAGGGCCTGAGTTTCTACACCCTGGGCCAGCGCCAGGGCCTGGGCATCGGCGGGCTCAAGCCCAAGGGCGCGCAGCGTGGGGGCGGCGATCATGCACCCTGGTTCGTGGCGCGCAAGGACCTCGACAGCAACACGCTGTGGGTGGTTCAGGGCCATGACCATCCCTGGCTGCTGTCCCTGGCCCTGGAGGCGGACGACGCCAGCTGGGTGGCTGGCGAGGCGCCGGCCGCGGGCGCCTACGGGGCGAAGTCGCGCTACCGCCAGGCCGACGCGGGTTGCACCCTGGCCGACGGTGCCGATGGCACCTTCCGTCTGGCCTTCGCCGAGCCGCAATGGGCGGTTACGCCGGGGCAGTCGGCGGTGCTGTACGACGCGGAGGTGTGCCTGGGCGGCGGCGTGATCGCCCGGGCGCTGAACTGAGCTTTATCGGGCCGCGTCCCCGTCCTCGGGTTCGTCCCGCCCGTCGTTCTCGCCGGTCACCGAGGCATCGACGTGGATGAGGTCCAGCGGATGGCGATGCCCGGCGAGGTAGTCGTCCACGCACTGCATCAGCAAGGGGCTGCGGTGGCGTGACCGGCTGGCGCGCAGTTCGTCGGCCGTCATCCAGAGGGTGCGAACGATGCCATGGTCCAGCGCACGGCCCGGCTCCGCAGCGCCCAGGTGGCCCGTGAAGGCGAAGCGCATGTAGGTGACGTCCTCGCCCCGGGTGCCGCGCTGGCGCGCCATGTAGATGCCCACCAGCGCCGTCGGTGTGAAGTGGTGGGCGGTTTCTTCCAGCGTCTCGCGCGCGCAGCCCGCGATCGGCGACTCGCCCGGATCGAGATGGCCCGCGGGCGAGTTCAGCCGCAGGCCGTCGCGTGTCTCTTCCTCGACCACCAGGAATCGGCCATCTTGCTCGATCACCGCGGCGACGGTGACGTTGGGCTTCCAGCGATGCACCATGGCCTCGGACGCTGTGAATGTATGCGGCGCGTCGGGGGTGTCCACGCCTTCTCAGCGCAGGACGTAGCCCGAGAAGCGCCAGACCCGGTCGTCGCCGAGCTGGAAGGTCACCAGTTCGCGTACGGTGGCATTGGCCTTGTTGGCGAAGCGCGTCTCGTACTCGATGCTGACGTACTGGCCGGCCAGGTCCGGATCGCCTTCGCCGACCACCTGGCGGTTGATCGCGACCCAGGTGCGCTGCTGCGAGGCCCCCAGCGGCGCGCGGGCCTTGGCGACCTGGTTCACGAAATCCGCGCGGGCGACGCGCTTGCGGGCCGCAGCGGTGGCGCCGTCCCACAGTTCGCCGGTCTTGTTCTGGTCGATCATCTGGATGGCCTGAAGGCCGCCGCGCATCAGCTCGCTCGGGTCTGCATCCTGTGCAAAGGAGAAGGGCAGCCAACCGATCAGCAGGAGGGCCGCGGACAAGAAGCGGAAGATGCGTTTCATGGTGAAGGGACTCCTTGGTTGAAGGCGATGTTCATTCTGCTGCGGTGGCCGTGGGATAGGGCGAATCGTTCAATTCGTTGCCGAGGAATTCGAGGCGGTAGCCCATGCCGTAGACGGACGTGAGCACGAGGCCGTTGTCGGGACGCAGGTCCAGGCGGGCGCGCAGCCGGGACACGTGCGTGTCGAGCGAACGCGATTTGCACGCGAGATCCTGGCCCCAGACGGTGCGGATCAGGTGTTCGCGCGGGAGAAGGCGGCCGACATTGCGGAACAGATACAGCGCAAGTTCGTACTCGCGATGTTTGAGCTGCACCGGCTTCTCGTGCAGCTGCAGCGTGCGCGCGACGGGATTGAAGTGGTAGGGACCGCAGACCAGTTCGTTGTCGAAGCGGGTCGGGTAGGCGCGGCGCAGCAGGGCGTGCACGCGGGCCTGTAGCTCGGCGCGGCCCAGGGGCCTGAGCATGAAGTCGTCTGCGCCCGCCAGCAGGGATGCGATCAGGTCGGATTTGTCGCGCTGGCGCGCAAGCAGGAGCAAAGGCATCCGGTTGCCGAATCGTTCGCGTAGCCATTCCACCAGCTGGGACCCGTGGAGATCCGGCGGCCGCCAGTCGATCAGCAGCAGGTCGTAGCTCCTGGCGCGCAGTCCATTCAGCAGGGACTGGCCGGTGGCGAATGCATGGCACTCGTGACCGATCGTGGTCAACATGCGCCTGATCCATCTCATCTCGTGCGGCTCATTGTCGAGCGTCGCTATCCGCATCGCATCTCCCTGGTCATTCTTGATCTACGCGCCGGCCTTCCGCGTACCGGTCGCGCTCCCGGGGGGCAACTGTACAGGAAGCATGGGGCCCTGAAACCTTGTGTTGCGACGCCGTGCGACATTCTGCGCGGCCGGACGCGCAGGGGTCTGTCCACCCCTGCGGCTGTCATCTTCATGTAAGCTCGGCCCGAATTCCAACGCTAGCCCCCGAGGAGAATCCCATGCTGATAGGCGTGCCGGCCGAGACTGTGCCCGGCGAAACCAGAGTGGCCGTCACATCCGAGACGGCCAAGAAACTCACGGCACAGGGACATACCGTGCGCGTGCAATCCGGTGCCGGCGTGACGGCCGCCATCACCGATGCCGCCTACCAGGCCGCGGGTGCCGAGATCACCGATGCGGCCGGGGCCTTCGCCTGCGAACTCGTCCTGAAGGTGCGCGCGCCCTCCGAGGCCGAGCTGCCTCTGGTGAAGCCCGGCACCATCGTCGTGGGCATGCTCAACCCCTTCGACGCCGAAGGCCTGCAGCGCCTGGCCGCCGCCGGCGTCACCGGCTTCGCCCTCGAAGCCGCCCCCCGCACCACCCGTGCCCAGAGCATGGACGTGCTGTCCTCGCAGGCCAACATCGCCGGCTACAAGGCCGTCATGATCGCCGCCGACAAGTACCAGCGCTTCTTCCCCATGCTCATGACCGCGGCCGGCACCGTCAAGGCCGCCCGCGTCGTCATCCTCGGCGTGGGCGTGGCCGGCCTGCAGGCCATCGCCACCGCCAAGCGCCTGGGCGCCGTCATCGAGGCCTCCGACGTGCGCCCCTCCGTCAAGGAGCAGGTCGAGTCGCTGGGCGCCAAGTTCATCGACGTGCCCTACGAAACCCAGGAAGAGAAGGAGGCCGCCGAAGGCGTCGGCGGCTATGCCCGGCCCATGCCCCCGAGCTGGCTGGAGCGCCAGAAGGTCGAAGTGGCCAAGCGCGTCGCCCTGGCCGACGTGGTCATCACCACCGCCCTCATCCCCGGCCGCCCGGCCCCCGTGCTCGTCACCGAGGACATGGTCAAGGCCATGAAGCCCGGCAGCGTCATCGTCGACCTGGCGGCCCCCCAGGGCGGCAACTGCCCGCTGACCGAGCCTGGCCGGACCGTCATCAAGCACGGCGTCACCCTCGTGGGCGAGACCAACCTGCCGGCCCTGGTGGCCGCCGACGCCTCCTCGCTGTACGCGCGCAACGTCCTGGACTTTCTCAAGCTCGTCCTGCCCAAGGAAGGCGGCTTCAAGATCGACCTGGAAGACGACATCGTCGCGGCCTGCCTGATGACCCGCGACGGCCAGGTCACCCGCAAGTAGAAACACAAACGAGCCCAGAGGAGAAGAACGCCATGGATCCCGTCTCGCACACCGTCATCAACCTGATCATCTTCGTGCTGGCCATCTACGTGGGCTACCACGTGGTGTGGACCGTCACCCCCGCGCTGCACACGCCCCTGATGGCCGTGACCAACGCCATCTCCGCCATCGTCATCGTCGGGGCGATGCTCGCTGCGGCCCTCACCAGCGGCTGGCTGGGCAAGAGCATGGGCGTGCTGGCCGTGGCCCTGGCCGCGGTCAACGTCTTCGGCGGCTTCCTGGTCACCCGGCGCATGCTGGAGATGTTCAAGAAGAAGGACAGGAAGCCTGCGAAGGCGGGGGAGTGACGCGATGTCGATGAATGTCGTCACCCTGCTGTACCTGATCGCCAGCGTCTGCTTCATCCAGTCCCTCAAGGGCCTGAGCCACCCCACCACCTCCATCCGGGGCAACATCTTCGGCATGGTCGGCATGGCCATCGCCATCCTGACCACCGCCGCGCTGATCGTGCAGCTCTCGGGCGGCAAGGCCCAGGGCATGGCCTGGGTGCTGCTGGGCCTGGTGGTCGGCGGCGGCTACGGCGCCTGGCGCGCCAAGACGGTGGAGATGACCCAGATGCCCGAGCTGGTGGCCTTCTTCCACAGCATGATCGGCCTGGCGGCGGTCTTCATCGCCATCGCCGCGGTGGTGGAGCCCTGGGCCTTCGGCATCACGCCGCCTCCGGTGGCCGGCGTCATCGGCGCGGCCACGCCCGAGGGCACGGTGCTGATCGACGGCATCGCGCGCTATGCCATCCCGGCGGGCAACCGGCTGGAGCTGTTCCTGGGCGCGGCCATCGGCGCCATCACCTTCAGCGGCTCGGTCATCGCCTTCGGCAAGCTCTCGGGCAAGTACAAGTTCCGCCTGTTCCAGGGCGCGCCCGTGCAGTTCAAGGGCCAGCACCTGCTCAACCTGGTGCTGGGGCTGCTGACCATCGCGCTGGGGCTGGTCTTCGTCTTCACCGAGAGCTGGACGGCCTTCTTCGCGATGCTGGTGCTGTCCTTCGTGATGGGCGTGCTGATCATCATCCCGATCGGCGGGGCCGACATGCCGGTGGTGGTGTCCATGCTCAACAGCTACTCGGGCTGGGCGGCCGCGGGCATCGGCTTCAGCCTGAACAACGCCATGCTGATCGTGGCCGGCTCGCTGGTGGGCAGCTCGGGTGCGATCCTCTCCTACATCATGTGCAAGGCGATGAACCGCTCGTTCTTCAACGTGATCCTGGGCGGCTTCGGCGGCGAGGCGGCCACCGCCACGGGCGGCGCCAAGGAGCAGCGCCCCGTCAAGAGCGGCAGCGCGGACGACGCGGCCTACATGCTCTCCAACGCCGAGACGGTGATCATCGTGCCGGGCTACGGCCTGGCGGTGGCACGGGCACAGCACGCGGTCAACGAGCTGGCCGAGAAGCTCACGCACAAGGGCGTGACGGTGAAGTACGCGATCCACCCGGTGGCCGGGCGGATGCCGGGGCACATGAACGTGCTGCTGGCCGAGGCCGAGGTGCCCTACGACCAGGTGTTCGAGATGGAGGACATCAACGGCGAGTTCGCGCAGGCGGACGTGGCGATCATCCTGGGGGCCAACGACGTGGTGAACCCGGCGGCGCTGCAAAAGGGCACGCCGATCTACGGCATGCCGATCCTGGAGGCGTACAAGGCCAAGACGGTGATCGTGAACAAGCGAAGCATGGCCGCGGGTTATGCCGGGCTGGACAACGAGCTGTTCTACATGGACAAGACGATGATGGTCTTCGGCGACGCCAAGAAGGTGGTCGAGGACATGGGGAAGGCGATCGAGTAGAAGACGCGCGGCGCCAAGGTGCCTCGCCGCCCCGCGCCGCCTTGGCCGGGGCGGCGCTTTTGCGAGCAGAACCCAAGAATTCGTTTGAGGAGACACATCCATGACAGACCGTCCCTGGCTCAGCAGCTACCCGGAGGGCGTGCCAGCCGACATCGACCCCTCGGGTTACACCTCGCTGGTGGGCATCATGGAGGAGAGCTTCAGGCGCTTCGCCGATCGCACGGCCTACAGCTTCATGGGCAAGGACCTGAGCTACGCCGACGTCGACAAGGCAAGCCGCGCCTTTGCCGGTTACCTGCAGGGGCTGGGCCTGGGCAAGGGCGAGCGCGTGGCAGTCATGATGCCCAACTGCCTGCAGTACCCGATCGCGGTGTGCGGCATCCTGCGCGCCGGGCTGATCCTGGTGAACGTGAATCCGCTGTACACGCCGCGCGAGCTCGAGCACCAGCTCAAGGACTCCGGCGCGAAGGCGATCGTCATCATGGAGAACTTCGCCAACACGCTGCAGCAGTGCATCGGCGCGACGCCGGTCAAGCACGTGGTGCTCAGCGGCATGGGCGACCGCCTGGGCTTGCTCAAGGGTGCGCTGGTGAACTACGTGGTGCGCAACGTCAAGAAGATGGTGCCCGAGTACAGCCTGCCGGGTGCGGTGCGCTTCAACGATGCGCTGGACAAGGGCGCTTCCCGCACCCTGCAGCCGACGGCCGTCGGGCCGGACGACGTCGCGGCGCTGCAGTACACCGGCGGCACCACCGGCGTCTCCAAGGGCGCGGTGCTTCTGCACCGCAACGTGATCGCCAACGTGCTCCAGTCCGAAGCCTGGAACGAGCCGGTGATGAAGAAGGTCCCCGCCGGCGAGCAGTCCACCAGTGTGTGTGCGCTGCCGCTCTATCACATCTTCGCCTTCACGGTGAACATGATGCTGACCATGCGCACCGGCGGCAAGTTGATCCTCATTCCGAATCCGCGCGACATCGCGGCCGTGCTCAAGGAGCTGTCGAAGCACACTTTCCACAGTTTCCCGGCCGTCAACACGCTCTTCAACGGCCTGGCAAACCACCCGGACTTCAATACCGTCAACTGGAAGAACCTCAAGGTCGCCGTCGGCGGCGGCATGGCGGTGCAGGGCGCGGTGGCGAAGCTCTGGCTCGAAAAGACCGGCTGTCCGATCTGCGAAGGCTATGGCCTGTCGGAGACCTCGCCCTCGGCCACCTGCAATCCCACCACCAGCACGGCCTACACCGGCACCATCGGCGTTCCATTGCCGAGCACCTGGCTCAAGCTGCTGGACGATGAAGGCAACGAGGTGCCGCTGGGGCAGCCCGGCGAGATCGCAATCAAGGGCCCGCAGGTGATGGCCGGGTACTGGCAGCGCCCCGATGAAACGGCCAAGGTCATGACTGCCGATGGCTACTTCAAGACAGGTGACGTCGGCATCATGGACGAGCGCGGCTACTTCAAGATCGTCGACCGCAAGAAGGACATGATCCTGGTGTCGGGCTTCAACGTGTACCCCAACGAGGTCGAGGACGTGGTGGCGCAGGTCCCCGGCGTGCTCGAATGCGCCGCCGTGGGCATCGCCGACGAGAAGACCGGCGAGGCCGTCAAGCTGGTGATTGTCAAGAAGAACCCCGAGTTGACCGAGGCCCAGGTGCGCGAGTTCTGCCGCGCCAATCTCACGGGCTACAAGCAACCCAAGGTGATCGAGTTCCGCACGGAGCTGCCGAAAACGCCGGTGGGCAAGATCCTGCGCCGCGAGCTGCGGGACAAGAAGTAGGGTGAGGAGTCACCGCAGGGGCGGCGTCGCTACTTGAGCCAGCCGCGCCGGCGGAAGTACCACATCGGCACCAGCGCGCTGGCGACCATGAGCGCGATCGCGTACGCGTAGCCGTAACCCCATTCCAGCTCCGGCATGAGCTTGAAGTTCATGCCGTACACGCTCGCGATCAGCGTCGGCGGCAGCAGCGCCACGCTCGCCACCGAGAAAATCTTGATGGTCTTGTTCTGGTTGATGTTGATGAAGCCGACGGTGGCGTCCATCAGGAAGTTGATCTTGTCGAACAGGAAGGCCGTGTGGTTGTCCAGCGACTCGATGTCGCGCAGGATCTGCCGCGCCTCCTCGAACTGCTCGGCGTTGAGCATGCGGCTGCGCATCATGAAGCTGACGGCGCGGCGCGTGTCCATCACGTTGCGACGGATACGGCCGTTCAAGTCTTCCTGCCGCGCGATCGCAGCCAGCACCTCGCCGGCCAGCTCGTCGCTCACGTTGCCTTCCAGCACCTTCTTGCCCGCGATCTCGAGTTCGTCGTAGATGTTCTCGAGCGAGTCCGCCGAGTACTCGGCGTCGGCATCGAAGAGCTTGAGCAGCACTTCCTTGGCATCCTCGATGAGTCCAGGCGCGCGCCGGGCGCGCATGCGCACCAGGCGGAAGACCGGCACGTCCTCGTCGTGGATCGAGAACAGCACGCCGCGGCTGCGCAACTCGGTGTTGTGCTGGTTGAGGATGAAGGCCACGCGCACCGAGCGCGGGTTCTCGTCGTCATCGATCAGGAAGTCGCTGCGCACGTGCAGCTCGCCGTTGTCTTCCTCGTAGAAGCGGGCCGACTCCTCGATGTCCTCGTCCATCGCATCCTCGGGGATGGACAGGCCGTAGTACTGCTTGATCCAGCGCTTTTCTTCCAGCGTGGGTGCTTCGAGGTCGACCCAGATCGGCTGGAACTTCGACAATTCTTCAAGCGCCTCGATCTCTTCCTGGACGAGGCGGCCATTGGCAAGCGTGAAGATGTTGAGCATGGCTCACTCCGGGGGGCTCTGGGGGCGATTGGCGAGGGGTTCGGGGGGCGCTTTCAAATCCCTGGCCAGCAAAGCGTCACCGGGGAGTTGAAAGCTGCCGAGGCGGAACGGTTTCCATGCGGAGTCTCCGGTTGCAGCGAGGCGCGATTATGTCACCGGGGCCGTTCATGGCGCTGCGCAGGCATGGATGGGTATCCAGTGCCGTCGCGGTCCCAGAGCGGGTTGTGCGGTCTTTCGAACTCATGCGCGATCGCGGCCAAGTTTGGATCCCCGGAACTGCGCTCGGGTTTGCGCTCGAAGGGATTGCAATTCGATGACAGCATGGGCATAGTGAACCGACAGTTCCTCTCATCCTTCTCTTCTCTTCCCCTCGCCCCTTTTTTTTCGCCGGCCCGGCTCCAGCTATGGAGCAAGGTCTTTTCCCCAACCGTCAATTCCAGGAGGCTATTCATGAATTTGACGATCAGCGGTCATCACCTCGACGTCACCCCCGCGCTTCGCAGCTACGTCACGAGCAAGCTGGACCGAATCACCCGCCATTTCGACCAGGTGGTCGACGTCAAGGTGATCCTCACGGTGGAAAAGCAGAAGGAAAAGGAAGGCCAACGGGCCGAATGCAATATTCACGTCAAGGGCAGTGACATGTTCGCCGAGTCGAGCCACGCTGATCTCTATGCCGCCGTCGACGCCCTCGTCGACAAGCTGGACCGCCAGGTCAAGCGGCACAAGGAACTGGTCAAGGATCACGTGCACGCAACACCCAAGCGCGTGATGTAGTGCCACTTCGGGCAAACACTCTTGCGGGCCGCCTTCGAGCGGCCCTTTGCTTTTTGCGGAGCAGGTGCATAATCGCCCCCGCCCCGCTCCACCATGAATCGACTCGCGTCCATCCTGCCGCCCGCTCAAGTCCTCGTGAGCGTCGATGCCACAAGCAAGAAACGAGCTTTCGAAGAAGCCGGCTTGCTGTTCGAAAACCTGCACGGTTTGGGCCGCGCCCTGATTACCGACAGCCTCTTCGCCCGCGAGCGCCTCGGCTCCACCGGGCTGGGCCATGGTGTCGCCATCCCGCATGGGCGGATCAAGGGCCTCAAGTCCCCCATGGCTGCCGTGTTCCAACTGGAAAACCCGATCGGCTTCGATGCGCCGGACGAGCAGCCGGTGGTTCTCCTGATCTTCCTCCTGGTCCCCGAGGCGGCAACCCAGAAACATCTGGAAATACTTTCCGAGATTGCCGAACTGCTCAGCGATGCGAGTCTGCGCGAGCAGATCAAGTCCAGCAAGGACGCCGCGCAGCTGCACGCCCTGATCGCAGGATGGCAATCGGCCCAGGTCGTTTGACGCACCTCCGTCGCCCGGGACCGTCAGGCGCATGAAGCCGACCGTCATCAGCGCCGATGCGATGTTCGAGGAGTTCCGAGGCTCGCTCCGGTGGGAGTGGCTCGCGGGCCTGGGCGCCTCGGAGCGGCAGTTCGATCCCGGCGTCATCAGCCGGGCCCAGTCGGCGGCGGACCTGGTCGGCTACCTCAACTACATCCACCCCTACCGCGTGCAGATTCTCGGCGCGCGCGAAGTGGCCTATCTGACGCGCGGCTCGCCCGAGGACTGCGTCCGCCGCATCGCCCGCATCGTCACGCTGGAGCCCCCCATGCTGGTCCTGGCCGACGGCCAGACCGCGCCCGACCAGTTGCTGTCGATCTGCGAGCGGGCCCAGTTGCCCCTGTTTGCGACGCGGGAATCCTCCGCCTTCGTCATCGACCTGCTGCGCGCCTACCTGTCCAAGCACTTTGCCGAGCGCACTTCGATGCACGGCGTGTTCATGGACATCCTGGGCATGGGCGTGATGATCACCGGCGAATCGGGCCTCGGAAAGAGCGAGCTGGGCCTGGAACTGATCTCACGCGGCAATGGCCTGGTGGCGGACGACGCGGTCGACCTCTATCGCATCAACCAAACCACGCTGGAGGGCCGCTGCCCCGACCTGCTGCAGAACCTCCTCGAGGTGCGTGGCATCGGCCTGCTGGACATCCGCGCGATCTTCGGCGAGACGGCCGTGCGCCGAAAGATGCGGCTCAAGCTCATCGTGCACCTGGTGCGGCGCGACAGCTTCGAGCGCGACTACGAGCGCATGCCTTCGGCGCCGCTGACGCAGGACGTGCTGGGCATCCCGGTGCGCAAGGTGATCATCCAGGTGGTGGCGGGCCGCAACATCGCCGTGCTGGTGGAGGCAGCGGTGCGCAACTCGATCTTGCAGTTGCGCGGCATCGACACCTACGCCGACTTCGTGGCGCGCCACCACAAGGCCATGGAAGGCGCCCGGGACGACGACTAGGCGCGAGGGCGCCGCCGGCCGCGCCTTCCCCGAGGGAATGACACGCTCGAAGCGTTGAAGAGCCCGGCGTCTTATCTCTTGCTGGCGCAGTCGGCGCAAAGGCCGTAGAGCGACATGGCGTGGTCCTGCAGGATCCAGCCCTTGTCCTTCGACACGATCTGCTGGCGCTGCTCGATCTCGGGGTCGTAGAACTCCTCGACCCGGCCGCAGCCGGTGCACACCAGATGATCGTGGTGCTTGCCCTCGTTCAGTTCGTAGACTGCCTTGCCGCTCTCGAAGTGGCTGCGCTCGAGGATGCCGGCCTGCTCGAACTGCGTCAGCACGCGGTAGACGGTCGCCAGGCCGATGTCGGAATGCTCGTTGAGCAGCACGCGGAACACGTCTTCCGCCGTCATGTGGCGTTGGCCACCGTTCTGGAAGATCTCGAGGATCTTGAGGCGCGGCAGCGTGGCCTTGAGGCCGGTATTCTTGAGTTCGTCGATGTTGCCCATGGTGGTTTTCGCTTCCGCCCCTGAAAGGGCCGGCAGGGGGCCAGCCGCTACAATGACTCGATCATATCGCTTGCCCTCCTGGCCCTTTTTCATGCCTGAGATTTCTCAACGCCGCCTCTGGCTGCTCGCCGGCGCCGTCGCCGCGATGCTGAGCCTGGGGGGCTGCAGCAGCTTCACCGAGCGTTCGCGCAATGCGCTGTACGCCATCACTCCTTACAAGGTCGAAGTGGTGCAGGGCAACTTCGTTTCGAAGGAGCAGGTCGAGCTGCTCAAGGCCGGCATGTCGCGCCAGCAGGTGCGCGAGCTCCTCGGCACCCCGCTGCTCAACGACGTCTTCCACGCGAACCGCTGGGATTACGTGTTCACCATCCGGCGCCAGGGCATCGAGCCGCAGCAACGCCGCCTGACCTTGTTCTTCAACGGCGAGATCCTCGATCGCTTCGAGGGCGATCCGATGCCCAGCGAGCAGGAATTCGTCGCCGCCGTCGACGCCCGCGGGCGTGCAGGCAAAGTGCCCGTGCTGGAGGCCACCGAGGGCCAGCTCAAGAAGTTCGAGCCCTCGAAGGACAAGGACAAGTCCGCCGAGGCCGAGTCGGCATCCACCGCGGCCTCGGCGCCGCTTCCTCCCAGTTATCCGCCGCTCGAATCCGGCCGTTAGCCCTGAGCGTGCTGACCGGGCCGGTCGCACCGGCCGGCAATTCCCGAAGGCTCCACCGCGTGACCGACTCTTCCTCCTCCACTTCTTCCCCGCGCCGCGTGGCGGTGGCCGGCGCCTCCGGCCGCATGGGCCACATGCTGATCGAGGCCGTGCGCGCGGCCGAGGACTGCCGCCTGGCAGGCGCCCTCGACATCGCGGGCAGTCCGGCCGTCGGCAGCGATGCCGCCGCCTTCCTCGGCGTCAACAGCGGCGTGCCCATCGTGGCCGACCCGCGTGAAGGCCTCAAGAACGCCCAGGTGCTGATCGACTTCACCCGCCCGGAAGGCACGCTGGCCCACCTGGCCGTGTGCCGGGAGCTCGGCGTGCAGGCCGTGATCGGCACCACCGGCTTCAGCGAAGCGCAGAAGGCCGAGATCGCCGCCGCGGCGAAAGACATCGCCATCGTCATGGCGCCCAACATGAGCGTGGGCGTGAACGTCACCTTTAAGCTGCTGGAGATGGCGGCCAAGGCGCTGTCCACCGGCTATGACATCGAGGTCATCGAAGCGCATCACCGGCACAAGGTCGATGCGCCTTCGGGCACGGCGCTCAAGATGGGCGAGGTGATCGCCGAGGCGCTGGGCCGTGACCTGAAGGATTGCGCCGTTTACGCGCGCGAGGGCGTCACCGGCGAGCGTGACCCATCCACCATCGGCTTCGCGACCATCCGCGGCGGCGACATCGTCGGCGACCACACGGTGCTCTTCGCCGGCACCGGCGAGCGCATCGAGATCACGCACAAGTCCGCCAGCCGCGCCACCTACGCCCAGGGCAGCCTGCGCGCCGTGCGCTTCCTGGCCGGGCGCCAGGCCGGCCTGTTCGACATGTTCGACGTGCTCGGCCTGCGATGACGGTCCTGGAGCTGCTCACCCACGGCGACGGCCTCAGCCGTTCGGTGGCGGCGCTGCTCCTGCTGATGTCGGTATCGAGCTGGGTGATCATTCTCTGGAAGGCATGGCTGCTGCGCGGCGGCACGCGCGACGTGGCGCGCAGCATTGCCGCCTTCTGGCAGTCGGCCTCGCTCGGCGACGCCGAGCAGAAGCTGCGCAGCTTCGACCGCGCGGCCCTGGTCTGGCCGGCGGTGCACGCAGTGCGCCAACTGGCTGTCGAGCCCGACCCTTCCACCCTTGGCGGCGCCGTCGGCCGGGCGCAGCGCCTCACGCGGGTGCTGCGCGACGCTCTCCACGCCGCGCTGCGGCGCCTGCAGTCCGGCCAGATCCTGCTGGCGACCGTGGGAGCGACGGCGCCCTTCGTCGGCCTGCTGGGCACGGTCTGGGGCATCTATGGGGCTCTGACCGGCATCGCCGGCGAAGCCGGCGGCTTCACCATCGACAAGGTGGCCGGCCCGGTGGGCGAGGCGCTGATCATGACTGCATTGGGCCTGGCGGTGGCCATTCCTGCCGTGCTGGCCTACAACGTGTTCGGCCGGGTGGTCGGCCGCATCGAGGCCGAGCTCGAGGGCTTTGCGCACGATCTGCTCGGCGCCCTGGGCGACACGCCGGCGCGCGAGGCGCCCCTGCCGCCCGCGCGGCCCATGCCCGCCTGACATGGCCTTCGGGCGCACCTCCCTCGGCAGCACCGCCACCGGCGGCCGGGCCATCGGTGCCGGGGGGCAGCGTCCGCTGTCGGACATCAACGTCACCCCGCTGGTGGACGTGATGCTGGTGCTGCTGGTGATCTTCATCATCACGGCCCCGCTGATGGCCAGCTCGATCAAGCTGGACCTGCCGCGCACCGCGGCCGGACAGCCCGCCGACACCCCGAAATTCGTGAGCCTCTCGGTCAACGCGGCCGGCGAGATTTTCCTCAACGACCAGCCCGTCAGCACCGAGGCGCTGGCCGAGCGGCTGCGAAAGGCGGCCGCCGCCGGCCCGGACACGGAGATCCAGCTGCGCGCCGACCAAGCCGTGCCCTACGGCCGGGTGGTCGAGCTGATGGGCATCGCCAACCAGGCCGGCCTGAGCCGCATCGGTTTCGTGACGGAGAAAAAATAGCTCTCCCCCGGGCTCCCCCATTCGTGTGGTCCGCCAACCCCTTTGCGGGGGCAACACCAGTGGCCCGGCAAAGCCGGTTCCACGGTGTCTCCCGAATGGGCTGCGCGGTTTCGTCAAGGCGGGGGCGGAGCGGACGTTGCCAGCCGCGATAATCCTCCTTCCCCGGCCGCCCGATGCCGGGCCGTTGTTGCATCTGCCCCCATGAATCCCAGCTACAAACCCAGCGAAGTCGAGTCGGCCGCCCAGGCGGCCTGGACCGCGGCCGACGCCTACCGCGTGACCGAGGACGCGAACAAGAAGAAGTACTACGCCTGCTCGATGCTGCCCTATCCCAGCGGCAAGCTGCACATGGGCCACGTGCGCAACTACACCATCAACGACATGCTCACGCGCTACCTGCGCATGAGCGGCTACAACGTGCTGATGCCGATGGGCTGGGACGCCTTCGGCCTGCCGGCCGAGAACGCGGCGCTCAAGAACGGCGTGCCGCCGGCCCGGTGGACGTACGAGAACATCCGCTACATGAAGGGCCAGCTCCAGGCCATGGGCCTGGCGATCGACTGGAGCCGGGAGGTCACGACCTGCGATCCGGCCTACTACAAGTGGAACCAGTGGCTATTCCTCAAGATGCTCGAGAAGGGCCTCGCCTATCGCAAGACGCAGGTGGTCAACTGGGATCCGGTCGACCAGACCGTGCTGGCCAACGAGCAGGTGATCGACGGCAAAGGCTGGCGCACCGGTGCGACCGTCGAGCGCCGCGAGATCCCCGGCTACTACCTGAAGATCAGCGACTACGCCGAGGAACTGCTCGAATACACGCAGCACAAGCTGCCGGGCTGGCCCGAACGCGTCAAGCTGATGCAGGAGAACTGGATCGGCAAGAGCGAAGGCGTGCGCTTCGCCTTCACCCACGACATCCGGGACGACAAGGGCGAGCTGATCCAGGGCGGCCGCATGTACGTCTTCACGACGCGTGCCGACACCATCATGGGCGTGACCTTCTGCGCGGTGGCCCCGGAGCACCCGCTGGCTGCGCATGCCGCGAAGTCCGACCCGAAGGTCGCCGCCTTTATCGAGGCCTGCAAGGCCGGCGGCACCACCGAGGCCGAGCTGGCGACGCAGGAGAAAAAGGGCGTGCCGACCGGCCTGTTCGTCCATCACCCCATCACCGACGAGCCGGTTCCGGTATGGGTCGGCAACTACGTGCTGATGGGCTACGGCGACGGCGCGGTGATGGGCGTGCCCGCACATGACGAGCGCGACTTCGCCTTCGCCAACAAGTACGGCATCGAGATCATCCAGGTGGTGCTGGTCGACGACGAGCCTCACTTCGACTACCACCGCTGGCAGGACTGGTACGCCGACAAGACCCGCGGCGTGACCATCAATTCCGACAACTTCAGCGGCATGTCGCATGCGGAAGCGGTCAAGGCGGTGGCCCACGCGCTCGGCCAGAAAGGCCTGGGCGAGATGCAGACCACCTGGCGCCTGCGCGACTGGGGCATCAGCCGGCAGCGCTACTGGGGCACGCCGATCCCCATCATCCACTGCGAGGAACATGGCGCGGTGCCCGTGCCCGAGCAGGACCTCCCGGTGGTGCTCCCCACCGACTGCGTGCCCGACGGCTCGGGCAATCCGCTGCACAGGCACGAAGGCTTCCATGCCGGCGTGGTCTGCCCCGTCTGCGGCAAGCCGGCGCGGCGCGAGACCGACACCATGGACACCTTCGTCGACAGCGCCTGGTACTTCATGCGCTACTGCGACCCGAAGAACGACGAGGCGATGGTGGCGGACGGCGCCCGTTACTGGATGCCGATGGACCAGTACATCGGCGGCATCGAGCATGCCATCCTGCACCTGCTGTACGCGCGCTTCTGGACCAAGGTGATGCGCGACATGGACCTGGTCGCGGCGGACGAGCCTTTCAGCCGGCTGCTGACCCAGGGCATGGTGCTCAACCACATCTACTACCGGCGCACCGAGAAGGGCGGCAAGGAATACTTCCCGCCCTCGGAAGTGACGCAGGTGCTCGACGCGCAAGGCCGCATCACCGGCGGCACGCTGGCCGACGGCACGGCGGTCGAGTACGGCGGCGTCGGCAAGATGGGCAAGAGCGAGCGCAACGGCGTCGACCCGCAGGACCTGATCGAGAAGTACGGCGCGGACACCGCGCGCCTCTACACCATGTTCACCGCGCCGCCCGAGGCCACGCTGGAGTGGAACGACGCCGCCGTGGAGGGCAGCTTCCGCTTCCTGCGCCGGGTCTGGAATTACGGCGCCGCGCTCGGGACCGCCGAGGCCGCGGTGCCCGAGGCTGACAAGGTGGACCTCGACACGGTCGACCCGCGCTCGGCTTTCGGCAAGGAGGCCAAGGCCCTGCGCCGCGAGGTTCACACCGTGCTGCGCCAGATCGACTACGACTACCAGCGCATGCAATACAACACCGTGGTCTCGGGCGCGATGAAGCTGCTGAACGCGCTGGAAGGCTTCAAGTCCGATGGCAGCCCGGGCGACCGCGCAGCCGTGCGCGAGGGCTTCGGCATCCTGCTGCGATGCCTCTACCCGGCGACGCCGCACATCACCCATGCGCTGTGGCACGAGCTGGGTTACGACAAGCTGCAGGGCCCGCTGCTCGACGCGCCCTGGCCGGTGGTCGATGCCGTGGCCCTGGAGCAGGACGAGATCGAACTCATGCTGCAGGTCAACGGCAAGCTGCGCGGCTCGCTGCGCGTGCCGGCCAACGCGACCAAGCCCGAGATCGAGAAGATCGCCCTGGCGAGCGAGGACTTCGTCAAGTTCGCCAACGGGGCTCCCGCCAAGCGCGTGGTCGTCGTGCCGGGCCGGCTGGTCAACGTGGTGGTGTGAGGATCATGGACAACGCTTCGACGTCGCGTCGTGCCCTGCTGGCCGGCGCCGCTGCCACGCTGGCGCTCGCGGGCTGCGGCTTCCAGCTGCGCCGCGCGCCGGACTTCGCTTTCAAGTCGCTGGCCGTGCCGGGCAAGTCGGCGTTCGTCAACTCGCTGCGCCGTCAATTCCGCGCCGCCGGCAACGTCGAACTGGTGCCGGAAGAAGAGATGGGCCGCGCCGAGGCCATCCTGGAGGTCCTGTCGGAGAACCGTGGCACGGCCGTGCTCTCCACCAATTCGGCCGGCCAGGTGCGCGAACTGCAGCTTCGGCTGACCATGCGCATCCGCCTTCGCACGCCGGCCGGCAAGGAGCTGCTGCCCCCGACGGTGATCGAGCAGTTCCGCGACATCACCTACAACGAAACCGCCGCCCTGGCCAAGGAAGGCGAGACCGAGCTGCTGTACCGCGACATGCAGAGCGACATCGCCCAGCAGACCTTGCGCCGCCTGGCAGCCGTCAAGACGCTCTGACCCGATGCAGCTCGCGCCGGCCCAGCTCGATGCGCACCTGCAGAAGGGGCTCAGGCCGCTGTACGTCATCCATGGCGACGAGGCCCTGCTTGCACAGGAAGCGGCCGATGCCATCCGCGCCGCTGCGCGGGCGCAGGGCTACACCGAGCGCAGTTCTTACACCGTGGCGGGCGCCCGTTTCGACTGGAGCGCGGTGCTGGCGGCCGGCGGATCGCTGAGCCTGTTCGCCGAGCGGCAGATCGTCGAGGTCCGGATCCCCTCCGGCAAGCCGGGCAAGGACGGCAGCGCCGCGCTGCAGGAGATCGCCGAGAACGCCGCCGGCAACGACAGCACCCTGACCCTGGTGATGCTGCCGCGGCTGGACAAGGCCACCCGCACCGCTGCCTGGTTCGCGGCGCTGGAGGCCCATGGCGTCAGCCTGGCGGTCGAGACCGTCGAGCGCAGCGCGCTGCCGCAGTGGATCGCCCACCGCCTGGCGCGGCAGGACCAGCGCGTGAAGGCTGGCGAGGAAGGCCAGCGCACGCTGCAGTTCTTTGCCGACCGGGTGGAAGGCAACCTGCTGGCTGCCCACCAGGAGATCCAGAAGCTGGCGCTGCTCTACCCTGCAGGCGAACTGGGGTGGGAGCAGGTCGAGGCCGCGGTCAACAACGTCGCGCGCTACGACGTGTTCAAGCTGTCCGAGGCCGTGCTGGGTGGCAACCCCCAGCGCGTGGCCCGCATGCTCGATGGCCTCGAAGCCGAGGGCGAGGCCGAGGTGCTGGTGCACTACACGCTGGCCGAGGACATCCGCGCCCTCAAGCGGGTGAAGGACGCCATGGCCGCCGGCCGTCCCCTGCCCATGGCGCTGCGCGAGAACCGTATCTGGGGCCCGCGCGAGCGCGCCTTCGAGCGCGTACTGCCGAAGCTGGACGATCGCGCCCTGGCCCGCCTGCTGCGCGCCGCCCACGTCGTGGATGGCATCGTCAAAGGCCTGAAGCAGCCTGACTGGCCGGCCGGCGGCTGGCAGGCGCTGCAGCGGCTGGCGCTGATGCTTTGCCGGGCCTGCGCGGCGCCGGCGCGCGGCTGAATTCCGAGCGGGCGCCCCCGGGCGATTCGTTGCATTTTCAGGAACGCGCCGTTTCCCCGCGAAGGGCGGCCGCGCGGACCTCGCGTGGGACAATTCGCCCCATGAACGCCTTCAACGTCAACGAATACATGCAGACCCTGGGCATGCAGGCCAAAGCGGCTGCCGCCCGGATGGCGAAGGCCTCCGCCGCCACCAAGAGCCAGGCCCTGCGCGCCCTGGCCCGCCGCCTGCGCGAAAGCGCCGAGGCCCTGGCCCCGGCCAACGCCCGCGACGTGGAGCGGGCGCAGGCTGCCGGCCTGTCCGCCCCCCTGGTCGACCGCCTCAAGCTCAGCCCCAAGGCCCTCGAAACCGTCGCGCTCGGCTGCGAACAGCTCGCCGCCATGCCGGACGTGATCGGCGAGGTCATCGGCATGCGCCAGCAGCCCAGCGGCATCCGCGTCGGCCAGATGCGGGTGCCGATCGGCGTCTTCGGCATGATCTACGAGAGCCGCCCCAACGTGACCATCGAGGCCGCCAGCCTGGCGATCAAGAGCGGCAACGCAGCCATCCTGCGCGGCGGCTCGGAGGCCATCGAATCCAACAAGGCCCTCGCCGCCCTGGTCGGCGAGGCGCTGGCCGAAGCCGGCCTGCCAGTCGAGGCGGTGCAGCTGGTGCAGACCACCGACCGCGAGGCGGTCGGCCGGCTGATCGCCATGCCCGATTTCGTCGACGTGGTGATCCCGCGCGGCGGCAAGGGCCTGATCGAGCGCATCAGCCGCGAGGCCAAGGTGCCTGTCATCAAGCACCTGGACGGCAACTGCCATGTCTACGTCGATGACACCGCCGAGCTCGACATGGCGGTGCGCATCGTGGACAACGCCAAGACCCAGAAGTACAGCCCCTGCAATGCTGCCGAGGGCCTGCTGGTGGCCGCCTCCATGGCCGAGAGCTTCCTGCCCGAGATCGGCGCCATCTTCGCCGCCAAGGGCGTGGAAATGCGCTGCGACCCGGCCGCCGCCCGCATCCTGCGGGCCGAAGGCCTGCTGCCGGCGGGCGCCAAGGTGGTCGATGCCGAGGAGTCGGACTGGTCCGAGGAGTACCTCGCCGCCGTCATCAGCATCAAGGTGGTGGCTGACGTGGACGAGGCCATCGCCCACATCAACCGCTACTCCAGCCATCACACCGACGCCATCGTCACCCGGGACCACCTGCATGCGCAGCGTTTCCTGCGCGAGGTCGACTCGGCCAGCGTGATGGTGAATGCCAGCACCCGCTTTGCCGACGGCTTCGAGTTCGGGCTGGGCGCCGAGATCGGCATCAGCACGGACAAGTTCCATGCCCGCGGGCCGGTGGGCATCGAAGGCCTGACATCGCTCAAGTACGTGGTGCTGGGCCAAGGCGAAGTGAGGACATGACGCTCTCCGCCAGGCTCACCCACGTCGTGTGGTCCGCCAACCCCCTCGCCGGAGGCGCACCCGGCGGCCCGGCAAAGCCGATTCCGAGGGTGCTCCCGAACGGGCCTGCTTCGCGGCCCTCGTGTTTCATGCGCCGCGGGTCGAATCCTACAATTTCACTCCAAATTTCGGCTTAGACCGCAAACGACAAGGCCCCGCATGGTCCCCCATCTCGTCACCGCCCTGACCGGCCCGATCAACGAGCTCGAGCAGCGCATCCTCGATTCCATGCCGGCCATCGAGCGCTGGTTCCGCCTGGAGTGGATGGAGCACACTCCGCCCTTCTACAGCTCGTCCGACATCCGCAACGCCGGCTTCAAGCTGGCCCCGGTCGACACCAACCTCTTCCCGCGCGGCTGGAACAACCTGACGGACGACATGCTGCCGCTGGCGGTGCAGGCCGCGCAGGCCGCCATCGAGAAGATCTGTCCCGAGGCGCGCAACCTGCTCGTCATCCCCGAGAACCATTCGAAGAACACCTTCTACCTGGCCAACGTCGCCCGGCTGGTGCGCATCTTCCACATGGCGGGGCTGAACGTCCGGGTGGGCTCCATCGACCCGGCCATCAAGTCGCCCAAGAAGATCGAGCTGCCGCATGGCGAGAGCGTGTGCCTGGAGCCGGTCGTGCGCAGCCGCCGGCGCCTGGGGCTCAAGCATTTCGACCCCTGCACCATCCTGCTCAACAACGACCTCTCGGCCGGCACCCCGGGCATCCTGGAGGACCTGCACGAGCAGTACCTGCTGCCGCCGCTGCATGCCGGCTGGTCGGTGCGCCGCAAGAGCAACCACCTGCACAGCTACGAGGAGGTGTCCAAGCGCTTCGGCAAGCTGCTGGGCATCGACCCCTGGCTCATCAATCCGATGCATGCGCGCGCCGGCGGCGTCGACCTGGCCGAGGGCAAGGGCCTGGACGTGCTGACCAGCCATGTCGATGCGCTGCTCACCAAGGTCCGGCGCAAGTACAAGGAATACGGCATCAACGAGAAGCCCTTCGTGGTGGTCAAGGCCGACAACGGCGCCGACCCCATGGGCGTGATGACCGTGCGCGACGTCAAGGACCTGGAGATCTTCAGCCGCCGCAGCCGCGGCAAGGCCCCTGCCTCGCCCGGACAGGAAACGCCCCAGGGCCCGACCGACCTGATCGTGCAGGAAGGCGTGCTGACCAACGAGCGGGTCAACAACGGCGTGGCCGAGCCGGTCGTCTACATGATGGACCGCTACGTCGTCGGCGGCTTCTACCGCGTCCATGCCGAGCGCAGCCCGGACGAGAACCTCAACATGGCCGGGGCCAGCTTCGTGCCGCTGGCCTTCTCGGAGAGTGCGCACTTACCGCAGCCCGGCGCCAAACCCGGCGCGAGCGCGCCCAACCGTTTCTACATGTACGGCGTGATCGGCCGCCTGGCCATGGTCGCCGCCAGCTACGAGATGGAGGCGACCAACCCGGACGCCGAGACCTACGAGTAGTTTTTTGGCCATCCTGCCTTGCGGACCGACCGGCTGACGGCAAAATAGCGGCCCCACACCAACGCAAATCCCGAGGGCGGAGGGCGGCGCGGCGGCCGGACGAGGCCCCACGGCGCCCGCGCGTGCATCCCACGCCGGACGCCCTTGTGCACCCTCTTCGTGTCCCCGACCAAATCCTCCTCCGCCGCGCTGATCCTCGCAGCCATCGGCGTCGTCTACGGCGACATCGGCACGAGCGTGCTGTATGCGGTGAAGGAGGTCTTCGGCCAAGGCCACGTGCAGTTCACCGTCGAGAACGTCTACGGCATTCTGTCGATGTTCTTCTGGACGCTGACGGTCATCGTCTCGCTGAAGTACGTGGTGCTGGTGCTGCGCGCCGACAACGAGGGCGAGGGCGGCCTGGTCGCGATGCTGGCGCTGGCCTCGCAGGCGGTGGTCGACCGTCCGCGGCTGCGCCACGTGCTGCTGGTGGTCGGCATCTTCGGCACCTCGCTCTTCTACGGCGACGGCGTCATCACGCCGGCCATCTCGGTGCTGTCGGCGGTCGAGGGCCTGGAGGTGGTGTCGCCGCACTTCCGGCACTACGTGATTCCGATCACCCTGGTGGTGCTGTTCTGCCTGTTCGCGCTGCAGAAGCACGGCACCGCGGGTATCGGCCGCTTCTTCGGGCCGATCACGCTGGCCTGGTTCATCGCCATCGCGCTGCTCGGCGTCACCCAGATCCTCACCCACCCCGAGATCCTCAAGGCCATCAGCCCGTACTACGCGCTGCGCTTCATGTGGGACAACCCGGGCACCAGCTTCATCATCCTGGGCGCCACCGTGCTGTGCGTGACCGGTGCCGAGGCCCTCTATGCCGACCTCGGCCATTTCGGCAAGCGCCCGATCCGCATCGCCTGGTTCTCGATCGTGATGCCCGCGCTGGTGCTCAACTACTTCGGCCAGGGCGCGCTGCTGCTGGAGAACCCGGCGGCCGTGAAGAACCCCTTCTTCATGATGGCGCCCGAGTGGGCCCTGATCCCGCTGGTGCTGCTGGCCACCGCGGCCACGGTCATCGCGTCGCAGGCGCTGATCACCGGCGCCTTCAGCGTCACGCGCCAGGTGATCCAACTGGGTTACCTGCCGCGCCTGAACATCGAGCACACCAGCGTGCGAACAGCCGGCCAGATCTACATACCCTTCGTCAACTGGGGTCTGTTCGCCGCGATCGTGCTGGCCGTGGTCATGTTCCGCTCGTCCAGCAACCTGGCGGCGGCCTACGGCATCGCCGTCACCACCGACATGATGATCACCACGGTGCTGACCTTCTTCGTGATCCGCTACGCCTGGAAGTACCCGCTGTGGCTCTGCCTCGCCGCCACCGGCTGGTTCTTCGTGGTGGACTTCCTGTTCTTCGCCTCCAACCTGCTCAAGCTCTTCGAAGGCGGCTGGTTCCCGCTGCTCATCGGCGGATCCATCTTCATGCTGATGCTGACCTGGAAGGAAGGCCGGCGGCTGATGGGCCAGATGCAGCTGGCCGAGGCCATCGACCTGCGCGCTTTTCTCGACTCCGTCTTCGTCAACCCGCCCGCGCGGGTGGAAGGCACGGCGGTCTTCATGACGGCCGAGCCGGGCGTGGTGCCCAATGCGCTCTTGCACAACCTGAAGCACAACAAGGTGATGCATGAGCAGAACCTGTTCGTCACCGTGCGCAACCACGAGGTGCCCTGGATCCCCATGGACAAGCGCATCGAGATGGAGCCGCTGGGCCGCCACTGCTGGCAGGTCATCGTGCACTACGGCTTCAAGAACGACGTGGACCTGCCGCGCGCCCTCGAGCATGCGCGCCTGCGCGGCTGCCAGCTCGAACCCATGACCACCAGCTACTTCCTGTCGCGCGACGTGGTGATTCCCACCCTCGGCAGCGGCATGGCGCCGTGGCGCGAGAAGCTCTTCGCGCAGATGCACCACAGCGCGAGCGGGGCGGCGGGCTTTCTGGGCCTGCCGAACAACGCGGTGGTGGAGTTGGGCTCCAAGATAGAGATTTAGCTCTCCCCCAGGCTTCCCCACTTCGTGTGGTCCGCCAACCCCCTCACCGGGGGCGCACCCGGTGGCCCGGCAAAGCCGGTTCCACGGAGCATGTTGCTCTCCCCCAGGCTTCCCCACTTCGTGTGGTCCGCCAACCCCCTCACCGGGGGCGCACCCGGTGGCCCAGCAAAGCCGGTTCCACGGGTGCTCCCGAACGGTCCTGGCTTCGCGGGCCCTGACTCGGCGCTCGGCGGCACAATTCCGGGATGACGTTTTTCAAGGACCTGAGTCTCTCGTCCTTCACCGCCGGCTTCGTGGCCGTGCTGGTGGGATTCACCAGTTCCGTGGCCATCGTGTTCCAGGCGGCGCAGTCCTTCGGGGCCACGCCGGAGCTCATCAGTTCCTGGATGTGGGCGCTGGGCATCGGCATGGGGCTGGCCTCGGCGCTGCCTTCGCTGTGGTGGCGCCAGCCGGTGATGATCGCCTGGAGCACGCCCGGCGCGGCGGTGCTGGCGGTGGCCGGGGCTGGATATGGCATGGGGGAGGCGGTGGGCGCCTTCGTGGTCTGCGCCGTGCTCATCACGCTGGCCGGGGCCACCGGCTGGTTCGAGCGCGTGATGAACCGCATCCCGATGGCGCTGGCCTCGGCCCTGCTGGCGGGCGTGCTGGCGCGCTTTGGGCTGGAGGCCTTCCTCGCGGCGCGCACCGCGCTGCCCCTGGTGCTGCTGATGCTGCTGTGCTACCTCGTCACGCGCCGCCTGTTGCCGCGCTACGCGGTGCCGCTGACGCTGCTGGCGGCCATCGTCTTCGCGGCCGTGCGCGGCGAGCTGGCGTGGGGCGGCGTGCAGCTCAGCGTGGCCACGCCCGTCTTCACCATGCCGGTCTTCAGCTGGCAGGCGGTGGTCAGCCTGGCGCTGCCGCTCTTCGTCGTCACCATGGCCTCGCAGAACCTGCCCGGCGTGGCGGCGATCCGCGCGGCCGGCTACGACCTGCCGGTCTCGAAGCTGATCACCCTCAGCGGGCTGTCCACCCTGGTGCTGGCCCCCTTCGGCGCCTTTGCCCTCAACCTGAGCGCGATCACCGCCGCCATCTGCATGGGCCGCGAGGCGCACGAGGACCCGGCGCGGCGCTACACCGCGGCAGTGAGCTGCGGCGCGATCTACGTGGTGGTCGGCATCTTCGGCGCCGCGGTCACGGGGCTGCTCACCGCCTTTCCGAAGGAGCTGGTCGCCGCCATCGCCGGGCTGGCGCTGCTGGGCACCATCGGCAGCGGCCTGGCCGCGGCGGTGCGGGACGAAGCGCATCGAGAGGCGTCGCTGATCACCTTTCTCGTCACGCTCTCGGGCCTCAGCATCGCCGGCATCGGCTCCGCCTTCTGGGGCGTGGTGGCCGGGGCGGTCGCACTCGCGATCCAGCAGGCGGGGCGGCGCAAACCCTTCGCCGGCAAGGTCATCGCACCTGCCTGCAAGATTCGGCAAGACGCCCGGGCCGCGGCGGACGCGGCGGCCCGCTCCTCACCGACCACCGGAGAGACACCCTGATGCACTTCCTTTTCGTTGCCGACCCCCTCGAGCAGTTCAAGATCTACAAGGACACCACCTTCTCGATGATGCGCGAGGCCCAGCGCCGCGGGCACAAGCTCTCGGCCTGCGTGCCGCAGGACCTCACTTGGCAGCGCGGCCGCCCGGTCGTCGCGAAGGTGCGCGAGATCACGCTGACCGGCGAGCCGGACTGGTTTCGCGAAGAAGCCGTGATCGAACGGCCCCTGCACGCTTTCGACGCGGTGCTCATGCGCAAGGACCCGCCCTTCGACGCCGAGTACATCTACGCCACCCACCTGCTCGAGCAGGCCGAGCGCGAGGGCGCGCGCGTGATCAACCGCCCGCGCGCCCTGCGCGACCATCCCGAGAAGCTGGCGATCATGGAGTTCGCCGAATACACCACGCCGACGCTGGTCACCCGCGATCCTGCAGCGGTGCGCGCCTTCCATGCGGAGCACCAGGACATCATCCTCAAGCCGCTGGACGGCATGGGCGGCATGGGCATCTTCCGCGTGCGGTCCGACGGATTGAACCTCGGCTCCATCGTCGAGACGCTCAACCGGCACGGCGAAGAGACCATCATGGTGCAGCGCTTCGTGCCCGAGATCACCAAGGGCGACAAGCGCATCCTGGTGATCGCCGGCCAGCCCGTGCCCTTCAGCCTGGCGCGCATTCCGCAGGGCAGCGAGGTGCGCGGCAACCTGGCCGCTGGCGGCAAGGGCGTGGCCCAGCCGCTGACCGACCAGGACCGCCGCATCGCCGAGGCGATCGGCCCGGTGCTCAGTGCGCGCGGCCTGCTGCTGATCGGGCTCGACGTGATCGGCAACGCGCTGACCGAGATCAACGTGACCAGTCCCACCTGCTTCCAGGAGATCACCGAGCAGACCGGCTTCGACGTGCCGGCCATGTTCATCGATGCGCTGGAGGCGGAACTGCGCTGAGCTTGCGGCCGATCCGATGGCGCTGCCGCAGGTCGAGTGCGCAGCGCTTCAGCCGTGCCGCCGGCCGTCGACGAACACCGCCAGCTCGCCGGACGCGAAAGGCGTCCAGGTCTCGTTGGTGGTCAGAGGCGCGGTGACGACCACCGCCACGCGGTCGTCGGGCGTGGTGTGCTGCGCGAAGTCGATCGTCAGGTCCTCGTCCGCGAGCTCGGCCGTCAGGAAGGGGTGGCGGCGCTCGATGTACCAGAGGTTCGTGGAGGCGTGGGACCACAGCGCCTGCCCGTTCGAGAGCATGAAGTTGAAGGTGCCGTTGCGCGAGATGCGCGGCGCCAGTTCACGAAGCGTGAGCGTCAGCTCCTCGACCGTGGGCACGCCGGCGTGCGACTTCGCCATCTCCTGCATGATCCAGCAGAAGGCATGTTCGCTGTCGGTGTGGCCCACCGGGTGGAAGTTGCCGTGCAGCCGCGGGCGGAAGTCCTTCAGGTCGCCGTTGTGGGCGAACACCCAGTAGCGGCCCCACAGCTCGCGCACGAAGGGATGGCAGTTCTGCAGGTTCACCGCGCCTTGCGTGGCCTTGCGGATGTGCGCGATGACGTTGCGGCTCTTGATCGGGTAGCGCCGGATCAGCTCGGCCACCGGCGACTCGCAGGCCGGCTGGTGGTCCACGAAATGCCGCAATCCGCGGTCCTCGAAGAAGGCGATGCCCCAGCCGTCCGCATGGTGGTCGGTGCGGCCGCCGCGCTGCGCGAAGCCCGTGAAGCTGAACGTCACGTCCGTCGGCGTGTTGCAGTTCATCCCGAGGAGCTGGCACATGCGCTTATTAAACTGCAATGCGCCACCCGTTCCACGCCGCTTCGGGCTCATGCCAGGAACACCGCGGAACCGGCTTCGCCGGGCCGCTGGTGTTGCCCCCGGAGAGGGGGTTGGCGGACCACACGAAGTGGGGGAGCCTGGGGGAGAGCTACTTTTCTCGAAGTTGCCAGGCCGCACACAAGGCCAGCGCGCACAGTGCCGCCAGCCACGCGAACACCTCGTCGAAAGCCGCCAGCCGCGCCGGGCTGGTGAGCGGATTCGCCAGGGAGTCGCCGTGGGCAGCGAGGCGCCATTCGAGCACGACGGCACACAGGCTCACGCCGGCCGCGCCGCCCAGCATGCGCAGGAAGTTGATCGTGCTCGCGCCTTGCGGGATCAGCGGCTTTTCCAGCGGCCGCATCGCGCCCAGGTTGAGCGAGGGAAGGATGAAGCCCAGCCCGATGCGGCCGATCACGGCGAAGGCGACCAGGAGCCAGATCGTGCTGTCCAGCCGCAGCACCAGCATCAGCGCGAACGAGAGGGCCAGCAGCGCCAGCCCGGTGCTCACCAGCAGCCAGGTCGGCTGCCGGTCCGCCAGCCGACCGACGATCGCGATGGCCACGGCCAGAACGATGCCGGCCGGCAGCAGGATGGTGCCCACGTTCGAGGCCGACATGTGCAGCCCCACCTGCATGTAGACCGGCAGCAGGTAGGTCGAGCCGAACAGCGCCGTGCCGTAGATGAAGGCGACCACGCTGCCCATGGCGAACTGGCGGTGGCGGAACAACGCCAGGTTCATCAGCGGCACGCCGCCCGCCGCCGCCATCCGGCGCTGCCAGGCCACGAAGGCGCCGAAGGCCAGGCCCGCACCGGCCAGCAGCGCGGCGGCCCGCAGGGGGGCATCGCCGCGCAGTTCCACCAGTCCGTTCAGCAGGCACAGCGTGCCGACGGTGCCCAGCGCCAGGCCGCCCCAGTCCAGCGCCGCGCCGCGCGTCGCGGTCGCGCCGCCCGGCGCGGTGGTCGGCACGAAACGGCAGGCCAGCCAGATCGAGGCCAGGCAGAAGGGCACCACCATGAAGAAGATCGAGCGCCACCCGAACAGGTCCACCAGCACGCCGCCGATGCTGGGCCCGATCGCCGGCGCCAGCACCACGCCCATGCCGAAGATGCCGCTGGCGCGGCCCTGCTCATGGGGCTGGAAGGCACGCAGGATGATGATGGCCGGGATCGGCTGCACCACCCCGGCCGCCAGCCCTTCCGCCACGCGCGCGGCCAGCACCAGCGAGAAGTCGTTCGCGAGCCCGCCCGTGACGCCCCCGGCCAGCAGCAGCACCATGGTGCCGACATAGGTGCTGCGGTAGCCGTAGCGCGCCAGCAGCCAGGGCGTGGCGAGCATCGAGACCGTCATCGCCACCATGAAGCCCGAGCTGACCCATTGAGCCCGTTCCTGTCCCAGCGTGAAGTGGTGGCTCATGTCCGGGATCGCCACGTTGACGATGGTGGAGGACATGATGGACGCCATCACCCCCACCATGACGGAGAAGAGCAGCAGCCATCGGTAGCGGCTTCCGTAGCGTTGGGCCAGGGTGGGGAGCGGGGAGGAGGGATCGGTCATCGGTGGCAGCCGGGTCGGCTGTCCTACAAGGATATCGGGGTTTGAGCGCCGGCCCGCGCGGGAGGGCACGCGCACAATGGCCCGCTGCTTCCGAGACCGCGAGAAGAACATCATGGAAACTGCACCCGTCGAAAATCGTGCGCCTGCCGGCGAGTCTGTTGCCGCGCCCTCGCTCGCCGCCGAGATGAAGGCGCCCACTGTCACGCGCGCGTACCAGTGTCAGTGCGGCCGCCCCGTGTTCCTGCGCAACAACCGCTGCCTGGCCTGCCAGACGCCGCTGGGCTACGTGGTCGAGCAGCTCGGCGTGGTGCCGCTGGCGCCGGCCACGCATGAAGGTGCCGAGCCCGACACCTACACCGTCTTCGGTGACGCCGGCGGGCGGGCCTATCGCTGCTGCGCGAACCTGATGACGCCGGCCGCCTGCAACTGGATGGTGCCCGCGCCGCGCGAAGGTGACGATGCCTCCTTCAACACCGACGGCCTGGTGCCCGGCATGTGCCTGGCCTGCAGCGTCACGCGCACCATTCCCGACCTGTCCATCGAGGGCAACGGTGAACTCTGGCTCAAGCTGGAACTGGCCAAGCGCCGCCTGATCTCGCAGTTGCTGGCGCTGAAGCTGCCGGTGGTGACGCGCCTGACCGATCCGGGGCACGGCCTGGCCTTCGACTTCCTCGGCAATGTGCCCGGCGGGCCGCACGTCATGACCGGCCACGACACCGGCGTGATCACACTCAACGCCGAGGAAGCAGAGGATGCGGTGCGCGAGCGCATCCGTGCCGAGATGCGGGAGCCCTACCGGACCTTGCTCGGTCACTTCCGCCACGAGATCGGCCACTACTACTGGGACTTGCTGGTGCACCCCACGCCATGGCTCGAGGGTTTTCGCGAGCTGTTCGGCGACGAGCGCGCAGACTACGCGGCCGCGCTGCAGAGCCATTACAACAACGGTCCCCCGCCGGACTGGGCCCTTCACCACGTGACCAGCTACGCCAGCGCGCACCCTTGGGAGGACTGGGCGGAAACCTGGGCCCACTACCTGCACATGGCGGACACGGCCGACACGGCCAAGAGCTTCGGCGTGGACGCGCAGAACGTCGAACTGACGAGCGACCTGTTCGAGCTGACGGACCTCTGGCAGCCGGAGCATCCCGAGGCCGCCGAGTTCCTCGATTTCCTCAATGGCTGGGTGCGCCTGACGAACGTGCTCAACGAGCTCTCGCGCAGCATGGGCCAGCCCGACTTCTATCCCTTCGTGCTGCCGCGCGAGGCGGTGCGCAAGCTCCAGTTCATTCACGAGGTGATCGCGCAGCAGCGCAAAGGCGGCGAGAGCCTGACAGCAGAGAGCCCTTCAGCAGAGAGCGTTCCGGCAGGGAGCCCTGCGGCAGAGAACCCGACAGATGTGGGCGCGGCGGAAGAGAAGCCGGGCGCAGGCTGATTTGAGCCCTTGCCCTCTGGGAGAGGGTTGGGGTGAGGGCACCGGGCGATTGATTCAAGCGCTTCGTCGAGGCAAGGGGCCCCGTGCCCTCACCCCGGCGCGCTCCCAGAGGGAGAGGGAGCAAGGCCGGAAGCGCAGCGTGCGCAGATGCATGCGAGGCCGCGCGCGTATGCCGGCACGCGGGCCAGGACGTCGGGCGGAATCGGTGTCTGCATGCACCAGCACGGCCCCTGCGCCTGCCCGCTCTCCCGTTCGAGTTCGATGGCGCAGCGGTTGGCTTCGCCGCACAGCGGGCAACGGGTGGCGTCAGGCCGTGGCCCCGCGGCGCTCACTTCGAGATCTCGAAAGGCGGAAGCTTTTTCGCCACCGGATGGTTCTGCAAGGTCACATAGACCGGCAGCCCGTCGCGATAAGCAGGGTAGTCTTCACCCTGGATCAGTGGCAACAGGTAGGCCCGCCCCTTGTCGCTGATGCCGTAGCCGTCGGCCGAGATGTGGTCGCGCGGCATGAACTTCTCGGCGTTCGCCACCTGGTCCAGCGGCGCGCTGCCGATGCGGTAGGCATAAGGCGAATCCGAGGTGCGCTCGATGGTCGGCATCACCGCGTTCCTGCCTTCCAGCGCAAGTTCCACCGCGCGCTGGCCGAGTTCGTAGGCCTGCCGTGCATCGGTCGCCGACGCGATGTGGCGCGCCGAGCGCTGCAGGTAGTCGGCCACTGCCCAGTGGAACTTGTAGCCCAGCGCCTCCTTCACCATCTGCGCCACCACCGGCGCCGCGCCGCCCAGCTGCGCGTGCCCGAAGGCATCCTTCGTGCCCTGTTCGGCCAGGAAGGTGCCGTCGGGATGGTGCGCGCCCTCGGACACCACCACCGTGCAATAGCCGTGGTGCTTGACCAGCGCATCCACGCGCGCGAGGAAGGCCGGCGGGTCGAAGGGAATCTCGGGGAAGAGGATCACCACCGGAATGCCATGGTCTGCCGCCAGCCCGCCGGCCGCGGCGATCCAGCCGGCGTGGCGGCCCATCACCTCCAGCACGAAGACCTTGGTCGACGTCGCCGCCATCGAGCGAACGTCGAGCGAGGCTTCGAGCGTCGAGACCGCGACGTACTTCGCCACCGAGCCGAAGCCCGGGCAGCAATCCGTCAGCGGCAGGTCGTTGTCGATGGTCTTGGGCACGTGAATGGCCTGCAGCGCATAGCCCATCGACTGCGAGAGCTGGCTCACCTTGAAGCAGGTGTCGGCGGAGTCGCCGCCGCCGTTGTAGAAGAAGTAGCCGATGCCGTGCGCCTGGAAGACCGCGATCAGCCGCTCGTATTCGCGGCGGTTCTTCTCCAGCGACTTGAGCTTGTAGCGGCAGGAGCCGAAGGCGCCCGCGGGCGTGGTGCGCAGTGCGGCGATGGCCTCGGCCGATTCGAGGCCGGTATCGATCAGGTCCTCGGCCAACGCGCCGAGGATGCCGTTGCGCCCGGCAAAGACGGTGCCGATGCGATCGGCGTGGCGGCGCGCCGTCTCGATGACGCCGGCGGCCGAGGCGTTGATCACCGAGGTGACGCCGCCGGACTGGGCATAGAAGGCATTCACTGACATTGCATCAACTCCTGAAATGCGCCCTCAGCGGTTGTGTAAAGCACAAGTGCTACCGACTTTGAGAACGGGTCATTCTGCGCGTTCCGGCCATTTTTTTTCGGATATTCTCCGGCCGCCAAAAGACAGGGAGAAATCAATGACAGAAGAACGCATCGCCGCTGCGTCGATCGGCGGCGCGACTGAGCGGGCAACGCCGGCCGCCGCACCCGTATCCGCAGCCCATCCATCATTGGCGGCCCTCTGCATGCTGGCACAAGTGCATCAGACGGCGGCTGATCCCGTGAGGCTGGCGCATCAACTGGGCCTGAACTCGGGCGACGTGGTCGATGCCACCGTCATCCTGCAGGCGGCCAGGCAGATCGGCCTGAAGGCCAAGCACTCACGCACCAGCCTCGATCGCCTGAGCTTGACCCCGCTGCCCGCACTTGCGCTGCTGCGCAGCGAAGACGGCGGCGAGGCGCGCTGTGTGGTCCTCGCGCGCTGCGACGCGCAGCGTGTGCTGCTGCATGACCCGTCCGCTGCGCCATCGTGCACCGTCATCGAGCCGCTCGACGTCTTCGCATCGCAGTGGACCGGCGAACTGATCCTCGTCACCAGTCCTTCGAGCCTCGCCGGCGAGCTGGCGAGGTTCGACTTCTCATGGTTCATCCCCAGCCTCGTCAAGTACCGGCGCCTCCTGGGTGAAGTGCTGGCCATCTCCTTCGCGCTCCAGCTCTTCGCGCTCGTGAGCCCGCTGTTCTTCCAGGTCGTGATGGACAAGGTGCTCGTGCACCGCGGCCTCACGACGCTCGATGTGCTCGTCTGCGGCTTGCTGGTCGTCGTCGTCTTCGAGAGCGTGCTCACCGGCCTCAGAAGCTACATCTTCGGCCACACCACCAGCCGGATCGACGTCGAACTCGGCGCACGATTGTTCCGCCACCTGCTGCATCTGCCCCTGGCCTACTTTCAGGCCCGGCGCGTCGGCGACTCGATTGCACGCGTGCGCGAACTCGAAAACATCCGCAGCTTTCTCACCGGCAACGCGCTCACCGTGCTGCTCGACGTGCTGTTCTCCCTCGTCTTCATTGCGGTGATGCTGTTCTACAGCGTGACGCTGACCCTCATCGTGCTGGTCGGCTTGCCGCTGTACTTCGGCTTGAGCCTCGCCGTCGTGCCCCTCCTGCGCCGGCGCCTGGACGAGAAGTTCGCCCGCGGCGCGGAGAACCAGGCGATGCTGGTAGAGACCGTGGGCGCCATCCAGACCGTGAAGGCCGGCGCGCTCGAACCCGCCTTCGGACGCCGCTGGGACCACCAGTCCGCCGCCTACGTCTGCGCCAGCTTCCGTGTCCAGAACCTCGCGATCTGGGCGCATGAAGGCGTCCACCTGATCAGCAAGCTCGTCGGCGCAGCCACCCTCTGGTGGGGCGCCCGCCTGGTCATGAACAACGAACTGACCGTGGGTCAGTTCGTCGCCTTCAACATGTTTGCCCAGCGCGTGGCGCAGCCCATCATGCGCATGGCACAGCTCTGGAGCGACTTCCAGCAGACCGGCACCTCCATGGCGCGGCTGGGCGACATCCTCCACACCCGCACCGAAGTGCCGTCCAGCACGGCCGCTCCGCTGCCTGCCCTCCAGGGCCGGGTGACTCTGGAACAACTGAGCTTCCGCTATCGCCGCGAGGCGCCGCTCGCGCTCCAGGGTGTCAGCCTCGAAGTGCGCCCCGGCGAGGTCGTGGGCATCGTCGGGCGCTCCGGCTCCGGCAAGAGCACGTTGACGAAGCTCATCCAGCGTCTCTATACGCCCGAGCAGGGGCGCCTGCTGATCGACGGCGTCGATATCGGGCTCATCGATGCAGCCCAACTCCGGCGGCAGGTCGGCGTGGTGCTGCAGGAGAACGTGCTGTTCAACCGGAGCGTGCGCGAGAACATCGCCATCGCCGATCCGGCTGCGCCGATCGACGCCGTCCTGCAGGTGGCACGATTGGCCGGCGCGCACGAATTCATCAGCGAACTGCCCGAGGGCTACGACACGGTGGTGGGCGAACAGGGGGCGAGCCTGTCGGGCGGGCAGCGGCAGCGCATCGCCATCGCCCGGGCCCTGTTCACGCAGCCGCGCATCCTGATCTTCGACGAGGCCACCAGCGCGCTCGACTACGAGAGCGAGGCCATCGTTCAGCGCAACATGGCGCAGATCTGCAAGGGGCGCACCGTCTTCATCATTGCCCACCGGCTCTCCGCGGTGCGCCAGGCGCATCGCATCGTCGTGATGGACCGGGGCTGCATCGTGGAAAGCGGCACGCACGAAGCGTTGCTCGGCACGCCCCAGGGCATCTACGCGCGGCTGTGGGCGATGCAGGCAGGAGGACATCCGACCGAGGGCGCAGAGGCATGAGACATCCCGCCTTCGAATTGCTTGCCCGCTACCGCGCCATCTTCGGGGCCGCCTGGGCGCATCGCCACGAACTCGCCGGCCCGCGGCGCCTGGCCGATGAAACGGCCTTCCTTCCTGCCGCACTGAGCCTGCAGGACACGCCTGTGCATCCGGCCCCGAGGCGCTTCGCCTTGGCGCTCATGGTGCTCTTCCTGATTGCGCTGGCCTGGTCCATCGCGGGCGAGATCGACATCGTTGCCGTGGCCCCGGGCCGCATCATCGTGAGTGAGCGCACCAAGCTCATCCAGCCGCTCGAAGCGAGCGTGGTCGAGCGCGTGCTGGTCAAGGACGGTGACCGCGTGCAGGCCGGCCAAGCCCTCGTCGAACTGGACCCGACCCGTGCGCATGCAGACAGGACCAGCGCCGACGAGCAGCTCAAGGCGGCACAGTCCGAAGTGCTGCGCGCCCGCGTGCTGCTGCAGGCACTCCAGGATTCGGCGCGGATACCTCACCTGGGCCGGAGCATTCCCGCGAACTGGAGCGAGCGCGACGCGAGCGCCGCAAATGCACAGCTCGTGGACGAATGGAACGACTTCAGCGCCAGGCTGGCCAAGTCCACCGCCGAGATCGAGCGCCGGCAGGCGGAGATCGCCACCGTGCGTGAGATGGTCGCCAAGCTGGAGGCCACGCTGCCCATCGCCAGCCAGCGAGAAGCCGACTTCAAGAAGCTCGCCGAACAGGGCTTCATGTCCGGCCATGCCAACCAGGACCGCATGCGCGAGCGCATCGAACTGGAGCGTGACCTTGCCACGCAGCGCGCCCGCCTGGTGGAGGCCCGGGCCACCCTGAGGGAAAGCGAGAACGCCCGCAGCGCCTACGTGGCCGAGACCCGGCACAACCTGAGCGCGCGCGAGGCCGCGGCCGAACTCAAGCGTCAGCAGGTCACGCAGGAGCTGGCCAAGGCCAGCCAGCGCGAGCGCCAGGCCACCCTCAGGGCGCCGGTGGCCGGCACCGTGCAGCAACTCGCCGTGCATACCGAAGGCGGCGTGGTCACCGAGGCGCAGCCCCTCATGGTGATCGTGCCCGAGGGTGCGAGCGTCACGGCCGAGGTGACGCTGGAAAACAAGGACATCGGGTTTGTCGAGGCCGGGCAGCAAGCCGAGATCAAGTTCGAGACCTTCCCGTTCACGCGCTATGGCACCGTGGATGCTGTCGTGCGCACCGTCACGGCCGATGCGGTCAGCGACGAGAAGCGCGGCGCGATCTTTCCGGTGACGCTGGTGCTGGCGCGCAGCCACATCGATGTCGACGGCAGGCCGGTGAAGCTGAGCCCGGGGATGAACGTGACCGCGGAGATCAAGACGGGCAGGCGGCGGATCATCGAGTACCTGCTGAGCCCCATCCAGCGCGCTGGGCAGGAAAGCCTGAGGGAGCGGTGATGCATGAGATGACGCGCAAGGACGCGGCCGCGCTCGACACCGTCGACGAGCCGTGCGGGACCGCCGCGCCCCCCCGCTCGGCAGCCTTGGCGCTGCTCAGCCCGAAGGACGTTGCGCTGATGCGCTGGCTCGCGGCGGGCCTCACGAACCTGCAGATCGCCTCGGCTTCGTACCGCAGCGAGAAGACCGTCGCCAACCAGCTGACCTGCCTGTACGCCAAGCTGGGCGCGCGCAACCGTGCGGAAGCGGTCGCGATCTATCTGCGCATGGGTGGGGATTGACGGCGAGGGTGCGCAGATCGGGAAGTTCTTCCCATTGATCTGCGGACGGTCGGTCGCTAGCGTTGCGGGTTGCGCTGGATGCGGTCGATGGTTCGCCGGCCGACGCTGTTCAAGAAAAAGCAAACACGACGAACCAGGGGAGTCTTCGATCGTTTCAGGACTGAATCCAATCGATATCGCCGTTCTGCAAGGCCATGTCGACCGTGGCGATGCTTTGGGCTACTGGCGTCAGCTCGATGCAGCAAGCGTGCGCGAGACAGGACGGCATAACTCGTGGGCTGTCTTGGTATTGCGGCTTCTCTGCCGCCAGGTTGAGGGCCGACCGCCTGAATCGGCATTGGCGGCGGATGTGCCGGCCGACCCCACCCCGGACGGTACGTCCCTGCTGGAGTTGGAAATGATCAGGAATGATCTGCTGCTCAAGCGTGAGGAATTCAAATTGTGGCGGTGTGCCGCGGAAGCGTCGATGAGCGGCATCGTCAGCCTGATGCAGAGTGGCCGGTTCTTCTTCATGCCCGACGGCGAGCCGATCGACTTGGAGGACGTCGACTGGGATCGTTTGACCGAAGAGGGAGTCTGGAGGTCACGCCCATGACAGGGCTTCTTGGACGTTCCCGACGCCTTCTGGGGCCCTTCGCGCTCGCTGTCACTGCGGCCTGGCTGTGTGGGTGCGGCAAGGCCGACGAGGACAAGCGGCCGGGTAGCGCGGAGCAGTTCAGTCTCAAGGACTATCTCTGCACGATCACTCCGGCCGAATGCCACAGGAAGGCGCTGCAGAGCTTGTATCTTGCTCCGCCTGATGCGATCTATGAGACCACGTTGGGGGGGAAGGCGTTTCATATCCCGATGGGATACATCGGTGAGATCCAGGTGATGTCCAGTGGTGAGCTTCGAGATCAGGAGCTCTTTCTGAACGCCCTCGGGCCGGAGATGCAGCCGCGATCGACTGAGAACATCCGTGAGTTCATTCGGAACGGTCAACGACCCGCATTGGTCCGATTCAATGTGATGTCGGTCAAGTCTGTTGGGTCACTGCCATGGTGGGAGGGCACCGTCGATGAGGCCGTCAAGGACCACATCGAGCGGTTGACCGCGCGCAAGAGATATCCCGACAAGTACGGCTTGCAGCACTGGGGAGTTGACTACGCGCGCGCGCGCTTTGCGAAGCCATGTGAGTTCGAGGGCGAGATGCAGCAGTGCGGGATGGAGCGTCAAGACGACCTATATGTTCCGATCGATGTGCACGGTGGTGCACGCTACATGAAGTGCGCTTCCTGGCTATACCTCAAGACGAACAGCGTCGACAAAGAGCTGGCCATGTCCCTGGAAGAGCGGGAGGTCTACTACCAGTCCGACGAATACAAGAAGAGGGGTGGATGGCATATGAACATCAATCCGCACTGCAATCACTACTTCTACCACGAGCATCTCAATGCCAGGGTTCGCTTGTCCTACCACCTCAGCCTGTTGCCGCACTGGCAGCAGATGGAAGAACGCACGCGGGCCCTGTTGGACGCTGCTCTTAGCGCGGCATCCGCTGCGCAAATGGTTAAGCCTCCGCGCTGAGCCATAGTCATTCATTCACCCACTCAACAGATCAGGGAGAGATCTTTCAATCATGTCAGGACTGAATCAAGCAGATATCGCCATTCTTCAAAGCTACATCGATCGTGAGCAACGACTGGCCTACCGGAACTACCTCGACGCAGTAACTTTGCGGGAAACTGGGCATCACAACGCCTACGCCGTGTTGGCGGCGCAAGTCGTTCAGAACAACACCTTCGACGGAACTATTGCCAATCGGTATGCCGCAGCGGTGGCGGCAGAAAAGGGAATCACGATGACCCCCGCGGACTGGAACACCTTGGGGGTGGAGTTGGTCAGAGCGGATTTGGACGCCAGGCGCGAGTACCTCGATGGAAAGAATGGCCTACCCCCAGATCCCGCAAAAGCACTGCAAATTCCAGTTGACAAGATCTATCAGACGCACCTGAGCGCATCATCCAACACCAGGGACGCCGATGGCAATTTCAACGCCGCCCTCGGCATCGACTACTGGACCGCCTGGGAGCCCCTTCGCGCCGACCTGCAAGCCGGCAACATCGCCGCGGCGCAGGCGACGTGGGATGACATGACCAAAGGCAGCTTCGCGGGCCACGCGAGCAGCGCGCTGACTGGTGTTGGCAGCAGTCTCGCCTGGGGCCTTCGCGTCACAAACATCTATCTCGAATACAGCCGCATCGGCTCTGACACGGTCACCGATCCCAACTTCGTCCGAGGCTACTTCTACGATGGCGCCACGGACAAATGGGTCAGGCCCCTCGGCGATGCCAGTTATGTCGGAGGTGCGAACTGGGCCGAAGCCCCTGCGTCCGTTGCGCAGCAACTCGACGCCGAGCGCCTGTTCCGCATCCAGCTCGGCGGCAACGGCATCCTCGACGCCAACGATGCCCGCGCCAAGCAGGCTTCCAGCGTGGGCGCCATCTTGAGCCAGCCCGCGATCCTGAGCGGCGCATTGCCCTTCGCCTACAGCAACGACCACACCGCCATCCTCGGCTCCGGCGGCACCCTCTCCAGCATCCGCGCCGACCAGAACGCCCGAGGCAACACCATCACCGACGACGACCTTCGCGCCTTTAACGGCTTCACGATGGCGCAGGACACGCGACTGCAGGTCGGCCAACTACAGCCTCTTCCCGGCCGATCCCTTGGTGCTGGACCTCGACGGCGATGGCGTCCAACTCACCAGCTACGGCAGCGCCCCCGTCCTCTTCGACGCCGACAACGACGGCGGCAGCCTGGAGCAGACTGGCTGGGTGTCGGCCCAGGACGGCATCGTGGTGCACGACCTGAACGGCAACGGCCGCATCGACAACGTCGCCGAGACCCTCTCCGAGTACTACAAGGGCATGGCCGGCAGCAACGGCGTCGCAGGCACCAGGCCCCATGCGGACAACGTCTTCAACAGCGCCGACGCGGCCTGGAGCAGCCTGCGCGTGTGGGTCGATGCCAACCACGACGGCAAGACCGACGCAGGCGAACTCAAGACCTTCGCGGACCTGAGCATCACCGGCATCAGCCTGGCAACCACCGCACAGAGCGGCGAAGTGCGCGACGGCAACGAGGTGCTGGCGCGCGGCAGCTTCGTGCAGGCGGGCATCACCAAGGAAGCCATCGCCGCCAACTTCCTCGCCAACCCGGCAGGCGCGAGCCTTGCGCAGACGGGCTCGGGCCTTACCGTGTCCACCGAAGGCACGGCAGGCCTCACGTCCTTCGTCTCGCAGAACACGGTCGCGACCGTCCACGAAACGCTCAGCGCCGCGGCCCTGTCGGTGCGCCACGTCACCGGCGGCGCCGGCCACGACACGATCATCGGCGATGCGCAGGCCAACTGGCTGGCCGGCAGCACGGGCGCCGACCGCCTCTCGGGCGGTGCCGGCGACGACGTGCTGCTGGTCGATGCCGCCGACACCTTCATCGACGGCGGCGAGGGCCTGGACGTGGTGCAAGTCGTCGGCAGCGCAGGCGTCATGCTGGACATGGCCGAAAGCCAAGTCGAGATCGCCGTCGGCGGCGACGGGGCCGACACCTTCGTGGGCGGCGGACGCTCCAGCGTCTTCGTGCGCGGCGGCGCAGGCGACGACCTGATCATCGGCGGCGCGGCCAACGATGCCCTGAGCGGCGAGGACGGCAACGACGTGATCGACGGCGGCGCCGGCAACGACCTGATCCGCGGCCACCGCGGCAAGGACCGACTGATCGGTGGCCTGGGAGACGACGTGCTCGACGGCGGCCTCGAAGACGACACGCTCCAAGGCGGCAGCGGCAAGGACGTGCTCACCGGCGGGCGCGGCGACGACAGCCTCGACGGCGGCGACGGCATCGACGTTGCCGAATACGCCGGCTCCTACGCCGACTACCGCATCACCCGGATCGCCGATGCCGACGGCAGCGCCCGGTTCCGCGTCGTCGACACCCGCAGCGGCGCCGACGGTGCCGACACGCTCACGAACGTCGAGAAGCTCAACGGGGCGGATTGGGCCACGAATGCCGGCAGCCACTGGAACGGTGGCGGCATGCATGTCAGCCACGACTATGGCTTCGGGAAGGTGGATGCCCGCGCGGCCGCGCGCCTTGCCGAAAGCTGGACGGAGCAGAACACCGCCGGCAACGAGTACGTTGCCAGAGCCTCGAGTGGGGTCCTCAACGTCTCCATTCCCGATGGCTCAGGGATGGTGACGCGCACGTTCGCAATGGCCGCCGGGGTGGAAGTGGAGAGCGCGCAGGTCACGCTGGAACTGGACCACCAGCGATGGGGCGACCTCATCGTCAAACTCGTCTCGCCGGGCGGCACCGAGAGCGTGCTGGTCAACCGCCCTGGCAAGGCACCTGGCAGCGGCGCGAGCGACCTCGGCGATGCATCGTCGGGGACCTTGAGCTTCAGCTTCAACAGCACCCGCTTGCGGGGCGAGCAAAGCGCTGGCAACTGGACGCTGCAGGTGATCGACGCGGTGACAGGCCATACGGGGACACTGAAGAACGTGCGGCTGGACCTGTACGGCAGCGCCACCGATTCGAACGATGTCTACGTCTATACCAACGAGTTCGCGGCCTTCGCCGGCAGCACGCGCGGCACCCTGGCGGACAGCAACGGCGGAAGAGACACGCTGAATGCCAGCGCAGTGACCGGCAACAGCATCCTCAACCTGAACAGCGGCAGCACGAGCACGCTCGCAGGCAAGGCGCTCACCTTGAGCGGCGAGTTCGAGAACGCCTTCGGCGGCGATGGCAGCGATACCCTGACAGGCAACGCACTGAATAACGTGCTGCTCGGCGGACGCGGCGCGGACACCCTGCTGGGCGGCGAAGGCAACGACACGCTGGATGGCGGCAGGGGCAACGATGTGCTGACGGGCGGTGCGGGCAGCGATCTGTTCGTGATCGCCAAGGATGCTGGCGCGCAGGACACGATCGTCGACCTGGGGGCGGGCACGGCCGGGTCTGCGGCGGAGACCATCGCCCTGATCGGTTTCGGCGGCTTGGACTTTGCCGGCCTCGCCCGCACACAGGTGGGAACCGACACGCGGCTGGACCTCGGCGAAGGCCAGGCCGTGCTGTTGCGCAACCAGCAGGCGAGCCTGCTGTCTGCCGCGCAATGCCGGTTCTTCGATTCGCAGGGGGCCTTGCAGTCCTGGCAACTCGCAGGTCAAGGCGGTGTCGCCGGTGCGGCCACGGAAGGCGATGACTTGCTGCAAGGCACGACAGGGGACGATGTGATCGCCGGCCTCGGCGGCAACGACACCCTGTCGGGGAACGACGGAAACGACAAGCTGCTGGGCGGCTCGGGCCAGGATGCGCTGAATGGTGGCGCGGGCGACGATGTGCTCGTGCTGGAGCTGGCTGGCGAAGGCTCGGATATCGTGCGTGCCAGCGTCACCCACACGCTGGCTGCCAATGTCGAGAATCTTCTCCTCAATTCGGCCGGGGCCATCGACGGCACCGGCAATGCACTGAGCAACGTCCTCTACGCCGGCGCCGGCGACAACGTGCTCGATGGCCTGGGTGGCAACGACTGGGTTTCCTACGTGTATGCCGGCTCGGCGGTAACGGTCAGCCTGGCTTCCGCCGGCGCACAAGCCACCGGCGGCTCAGGCACGGACACGCTGCGCAACATCGAGTACCTCTTCGGCAGCAACTGCAACGACACCCTGACGGGCAACAGCGCGGCCAATGTGCTCAGCGGCGGGCTCGGCAACGACGTCTTGATCGGTGGCGAGGGTGCGGACCTGCTGGCCGGAGGCGCCGGCAACGACATCTATCGCTTCGGGCGCGGCTCGGGACAGGACACGGTGATCGAAGACGACACGACCAGCGGCAACACCGATGTCCTGCAGTTCGCCCCGGAGATCTCGATGGATCAGCTCTGGTTCCGCCAAACCGGCAACCATCTGGAGATCAGCATCATCGGGACCACCGACCGGGTCACCGTCAACAACTGGTACTCGAACAGTGGCTCCCGCATCGAACAGGTCCAACTCAGCGACGGCAGGATCCTGGTAGAGCGGGGGGTCCAGCAGCTCGTGGAAGCCATGGCCGTCTTCGATGTCCCGCCCCCGGGCCAGAGCACGCTGCCTCCCAGCTACCGGGACAGCCTGGCGCCGCTGCTGGCTGCGAACTGGACGTGACGCAGGCTCAGTCCCGGCTCACCGCCCCGGCAAGCCCATCGCCCGCGTGATCACCTCCTTCATGATCTCGTTCGTACCGCCATAGATGCGCTGCACCCGCGCATCGGCGTAGGCTCGCGTCACCGGGTACTCCCACATGAAGCCGTAGCCGCCGTGCAACTGCACGCACTCGTCCATCACCTTGCACTGCAGGTCGGTGGTCCAGTACTTGGCCATGCTGGCGGTGGCGGTGTCCAGCTTGTCCTGCTGCAGGAGCTCGATGCACTTGTCGACGAAGACCTGCGCGATCTGCACCTCGGTCTGCAGCTCGGCCAGGGTGTAGCGCGTGTTCTGAAAGGCGCCCACGGCCTGGCCGAAGACCTTGCGGTCCTTGACGTAGGCGATCGTGTGGTCGATGGCCGCCTGCGAGGCGGCCACCGCGCTGATGGCGATCTGCAGCCGCTCCCAGGGCAACTGCTCCATGAGGCAGACGAAGCCCCGGTTCTGCTCGCCCAGCAGCGCGTCGGGCGGCAGGTGCACGTCGTTGAAGAAAAGCTCCGAGGTGTCCTGCGCCTTCAGCCCCAGCTTCTTCAGCCGCTGGCCTTTTTCGAAGCCGGGCATGCCGCGCTCCACCAGGAACAGGCTGGTGCCCTTGGCACCGCCCTCGGGGTCGGTCTTGGCCACCACGATCACCAGGTCCGCGTGCCAGCCGTTGGTGATGAAGGTCTTGCTGCCGGACAGGTGCCAGCCGCCGCCCGGCTGCGGCAGCGCCGCGGTGCGCACCGCCTGCAGGTCGCTGCCGGCACCGGGCTCGCTCATCGCGATGGCGCCCACCATGTCGCCGCTCGCGAGCCTGGGAAGGTACTTGCGCTTCTGGGCATCGGTGCCGTAGCGCAGGATGTAGGGCGCCACGATCTCGCTGTGCAGGCCGAAGCCCACGCCGGTGAAGCCGCGGGCCCACAGCTCTTCGAACTGGATCACGGAATAGAGCAGGTCGGCGCCGGCTCCGCCGTATTCCTCGGGCAGCGACATGCACAGGAAGCCGTTCTCGCCGGCCTTGTTCCACAGCGCGCGGTCGACGTAGCCCTGCGCTTCCCAATTCTCGTGGAAGGGCGCGATCTCCTTGTCCATGAAGCGGCGGAAGCTGTCGCGGAAGGCCTCGTGGTCGGGGCCGAAGAGGGTGCGGTCGATCATGCCGGTCTTTCGGGGAAGTTCGGTGCGCGCTTTTGGAGGAAGGCGGCCACGCCCTCGGCGAATTCGGGCCGGTCGATCAACTCGCGCTGGCGCTCGCTCTCGTAGTGCAACTGCTCCGGCAGCGTGTGGCGCGCCGAGGCTTCGAAGGCGCGGCGCGCTTCGACCACCGCATGCGCAGGCAGCCGGGCCAGCCGCTGCGCGATCTGCCGGGCTTCGGGCAGCAGCATGTCGTCCGCCATGCAGGCCCAGATCAGCCCCCATTGAGCCGCGCGCTCGGCGGAAATGCGCTCGTCGAGCAGGCTCATGCCCATGGCGCGCGCCGGGCCGACCAGGCGCGGGATGATCCAGGTGCAGCCCAGGTCCGGCACGATGCCCAGCCGGGGCAGGAAGGACAGGTAGAAGTAGGCGCTCTTCGCGGCGACCGTCACGTCGCCCGCCAGCGCGAGCCCCACGCCGGCACCGGCGGCGGGGCCATTGATGGCGCACACCACCGGCACCGGCAGCGTGCGCATTTCCTCGATCAGCGGATTGCTGGTCGACTGCATCCACTGCGCGGTCTGGTCGCCCAGCGTTTGTCCCTCGGCAGGCGGGCGCATCGCGCTCAGGTCCGCGCCCACGCAGAAGGCACGGCCGGCGCCGGTCAGCACCAGGGCGCGCACGGCGCGGTCCTCGCGCACGCGGGCGAAGCATTCGCGCAGGGCCAGTTGCAGGTCGAGCGCGATCGGGTTGAGCTTGGCCGGCAGGTTGAGCGTCAGCGTCGCCACGCCTTCCTCCAGTTCCCACACCACGGCGGACATCAGAGGCGCTCCACGATGGTCACGTTGGCCATGCCGCCACCTTCGCACATGGTCTGCAGGCCGTAGCGCTTGCCGCGCTGGTGCAGCGCGTGGATCAGCGTGGTCATCAGCCTGGTGCCCGAGGCACCCAGCGGATGGCCCAGCGCGATCGCGCCGCCGTTCACGTTCAGCCGCGCCGGGTCGGCGCCCAGGCGCTGCAGCCAGGCCAGCGGCACCGGCGCGAAGGCCTCGTTGACCTCGTAGAGGTCGATGTCCCCGATGGCCATGCCGGCCTTGCGCAAGGCCCGCTCGGTGGCGGGGATCGGCGCCTCCAGCATCACCACCGGGTCGTGCCCCATCACGCTCATGTGGTGGATGCGAGCCAGCGGCTTCGCACCCAGCGCCTTCAGCCCGCGCTCGTTGACCACCAGCACGCCACTGGCGCCGTCGCAGATCTGGCTGGCGGTGGCGGCGGTGCAGCGGCCGCCTTCGGCGATCAGCTTCACGCCCTGGATGCCTTCGAGCGTGACGTCGAAGCGGATGCCCTCGTCCACGCCGTGCATCCCGCCCGCGCCGCTGCCGTCGGCCAGGCGCACCTCGACCGGCAGGACCTCGGCCGCAAAGGCGCCCTCGCGGGTGGCGGCGATCGCGCGCCGGTGGGTCTCGAAGGCGTATCGGTCCAGCGCCTCCTTCTCGATGCCGTGGTTCTTGGCGATCATCTCCGCGCCGGTGAACTGGCTGAATTCCACGCCCGGATAGCGGCGCTGCATCGCCGGGCTCATGTAGGTGCCCAGGCCGGCCTTGGCCGGCAGCGCGTTGGGCGTGAACATGGGCACGCGCGTCATGCTCTCGACGCCGCCGGCGATCACCGTGTCCATGCTGCCCGACATGACGGCCTGGGCCGCGAAATGCAGCGCCTGCTGAGAGGAGCCGCACTGGCGGTCGACCGAGGTGCCCGGCACCGATTCGGGCAGCGTGGAGGCCAGCACCGCGTTGCGCGCGATATTGCTGGCCTGCTCGCCGACCTGGCTCACGCAGCCGAGGATCACGTCCTCCACCGCGGCCGGGTCGATGCCGCTTCTCGCGACCAGCGCGTCGATGACTTGCGCCGCCAGGTCCGCCGGGTGCCAGCCCGAAAGCCGCCCGCCGCGGCGGCCACCGGCCGTGCGCGTCGCGGCCACGATGTATGCCTCTGCCATGTGTCGTCCTTGTCTGCTGGGGAAGATCGTGGCCGATGGCGTCGCGACGCGAAAACGCCGTCACGGGCGTGACGGCGCGCTGCGCTGCAGGGTCCGGGCCACGCGTCGATGGTTCGACGCCGGCCCCGGAAGGTCAAGCCGGGGACATCCCGCGGACCGCCAGTCGCCAAGGCGACGCCGCGCGCCGGCGTGCCGGCGGCGTGGCCGGGCGTGAGCCCGACACGGTGATGAAAGCCGGCTCCAGCGCCGACACCAGCATGCGCCGGTGCCGGTCGCCCACGAAGCGCTCCCCGGGCGACAGCACGATGTCGCGGCGGTCATGGTCCAGCGTGATCCACACGCTGCCGCTGCGGCATTCGACGCCCACACCCTCGCCGTCGGGGACAGCGAAGATGCCGCGCTTGGCCAGCGTCAGGTGCAAGGTGTCGGAAGTCGTGGAAGTGGCAGGCATAGAAGGCTCCGTTGCATTCGGTGTTGGAATGAATATAGTGAGCCGGTCCCCCCGCGTCACACGTTCAATAGGAACTCGTTGCATGCGTGCAGAGAATGCGAAACCCTCTTCGCGGCCGCCCGTGACCGGGCTTCCGCCGCTGGAGCTGATGCGCAGCTTCGAAGCCGCGGCGCGCACGCTCAGCTTCACGCAGGCGGCGCAGGAGCTGTTCCTGACCCAGTCGGCCGTCAGCCGCCAGATCCAGCAGCTCGAGGCCAGCCTCGGTTTGCTGCTCTTCGAGCGCCGCCACCGTGCCCTGGCGCTCACCGAGGCCGGCGGCGTGCTGCAGCGCGCCGTGGTCGAGAGCCTGGAGCGTCTGCGCGACGCCACCGCGCGCCTGCGTGCCATGCCGACGCTGCGCCAGGTCGCCATCACCTGCACCCCCGGCTTTGCGTCGTTCTGGCTGATTCCGCGACTGGCGCGCTTCACCGCCGACCATCCGCAGGTCGACGTGCGGGTGTCGGCCAAGCTGGAGGTGCTGGACCTGGAGCAGGACCGGCTCGACGTGGCGGTGCGTTTCGTGCCGATCGAGCGCGGCACCGGTCCGGCGCTGTTCGAGGAGTCGGTGATGCCGCTGTGCGCCCCGCAGGTCGCGAAGCTGCTGCGCACGCCGGACGACCTGGCGCAGCAGACGCTGCTGACCATCGAGATGATGCACCCCGGAGACCCGCCTACCGTCGAATGGGAGCCGTGGCTGGAGCTCATGGGGCTGGCGGACGTGCGCACGAAGAACACCGTGCGCTTCACCCACTACACCGAGGCCGTGGCCGCCGCGGTGGCCGGACAGGGCGTGGTGATCGGGCGGATGCCGCTGCTGCGCGACCTGGTGCAAGGCGGCAGCTTGGTGGCGCCGTTCGGGATGGGGGCGTCCTCGCGGCGCGCCTACTTCATCGAGACCTCGCGTCGTGCGGCTTACAACGCCGATGCGCAGGACTTCGTCCGCTGGCTGCGCGCGGAGACCGAGGTGGCGCGGCGCGGTTGAGACGGCCTCAGCGCGCCGGCGTGGCGGCCGTCGCGGCCCCCGCGACCCGGGTGCCGAACATTGCCGCCAGCGAGCGTGTCTCGGGCAGCACGTAGACGACCCCGCGCCGCGTGCCGAGCAGCGGCTTCACATGCATGTCGTAGAAAGCGGCCGGCACGTTGATGCAGCCGTAGGAAATGCGGTTGTCGGCGATGGTGGGGGTTGCCAGCCGCTCCAGCCGTCGCTCCGCAGGATTGGTGGCGCGCACGCGGTGCATCGACACCGCGGCGTCGTAGTCGACCCAGACGATGTCCTCGCCCTGCAGGTTGCGGCCCGGCTCGCTCGCGAAGCGGCCGGCGGGCGTGGTGCGCTCTTCGGGGCGGATCTGCGCCATCGGCCGTTCGCCGATGCCCGGCACCGAGTCGTCGCCGCGCGCCAGCCCCAGCAGGATCGGCGAGGAGCCGCGCTCTTTGCCCGAAGCGTCGAACACGTGGACGCGTGCGCCTTTCTTGTCGACCACCGCGAAGGCCGCGCCGCCGTTGTCGCCGGTCGCGCGCACCCATTGCACCAGGGTGCCCACATCGCCCTGCGCGCGCGCGGGCGCGGGCAGGGCGAGCGCTGCCCCCAGGGCGAGCAGCGCCACGCCCGACGCGGACGCAGACAGTCGCCGGGCGCGATCCACCGCGCAGCGCGCGGCGATCGCCGATGGCACGGCCGTGCGGCTCAGGCTCATGGCAGACGGACTCAGTTGCGGTCCGCGCGGGCCATGCGGGTCGTGTCCGCGGAAGAGGTCGCCGGTCTCGTGGTGTCGGTCGACGACGACATCGTGCCGCTGCCCGACATGTTGTCGCGGGGCGCCGGGCTCGAGCTCATCGTGCCGGCACTCTGGTTCTGCGGCGTGGTGCCGGTCGTGCCCATCGGCGTGTTGTTCTGGCTTTGCTGGCCCGCGCCGGTCGCGGGGTTGGGTGAGCTGGTGGTCGGCGGGTTGCCCTGCGCGATCGCGAAGCCGGCTGCGCCGGCGAGGGCCAGGGCGGCCGCGGATGTCTTCAGTACGTTCGAGATCGAGATGGATGTCATGGTGTTCTCCTTGAGGGGTGGATGTGACGTTGGCTGTGGCCTCAGCGTTTCCCAACGTAGACCCATGGCCCGGGGTCGTGGTCGGTGGTCCGCGCGCATGGGTGTAGGACGAGCAGCGTGACTTCGGAAGGGCATGGCGGCGCGGCCGCACCGCGCCGCATTACAGTTCGGGGCTTGGTCCTGGCGCGAGGCGCCGGCTTGGCGCACCTGAATTCTCATGACTCCGAACCCTGCAGACACCGACACCCCGTCTTCCATCCCGCAGCCTGCTGCCGCCCCCGGCAAGGCCTCGCGTCGACGCCGCAAGCCCCGGAATGCAGGCCAGCCGCAGGCAAACCCGCAGGGGACGCAGCCGCTTGCCGACGCGCCGCAGAAGCAGCAACAGCCGCGGCCCCGCAAACCCCATCCCGTGCTGGAACGCCTGTTCGAGCTTTATCCGCAACTGTTCGGCGCGCGCTTCCTGCCGCTGAAGCTCGGCGTCTACGAGGACCTGCTGGCCCGGCATCCCGACGTGTTCAAGCCCGAGGACCTGAAGATCGCGATGGGCCTGCATGCGCGCTCCACCCGCTACCTCGAAGCGGTCGCCTCCGGCAAGCCGCGCCATGACCTGGACGGCAACCCAGTCGAGCCGGTCGCGCCGGGACATGTGCATCACGCCATCCTCGAAGTCTTCCGCCGGCGCCAGGGCCGCAGCAGCGAAGATCTGCGCCCGCAGCTGCGCGCGCAACTCATCCGCGCCATCGAGGCCTCCGGCCTGTCGCGCGAGGACTACGTGATGGCCGTCGGCGGACGAGACGAGGCCGCGAACGCGGCGCTTGACGAAGCCTTCGCCGAGCTCGGGGAGCGCAACGCCAGGCGTGAAGCGCTGCGGCGTGCCTTCGAGGCCAGCGGCCGCGGCGTCGATGAGTTCGCCGAGATGTACGGGATGGATCCCGCCGAGGTCCGCCGCGCGCTGAAAGGGCCGCGGCGTCAGGCGGCCGCCAGCACGGGCGAATGAGCAGGCACGCGCGGCCTATGCGCCGCGCGCAGGAATGGCGTAGGTCCCCACGGCATGGGCCACGATGTCGCTGCTCCCCTCCGAATAGAGGCTGACTTCGCCAACTGCCAGCGTGCGGCCCAGCTTGATGAGCTTGCACACGCCGAGGATGCGCGCGCTGGCCGCCGGCTTGCGCAGGAAGTTGATGTTCAAACTCGTGGTCACCGTCAGCGGGACGATGCCGATCTCGCCGAGGATGGCGACATAGAGCGCCACGTCGGCCGTGGCCATGAGCACCGGGCCCGAGACCGTGTTGCCCGGCCGCAGTTCGGCAGCGCCGATCTCGTGCGCCACGGTCGCGCCGCGGTCGCCGGCTTCGAGCACGGCCACCTTCGTCTGCGGAAACTCCCTGGCGATGAACGCCGCGATCTCTTCCTTGGTGGCGGGCATGCGCAACCTCGGATCAGGCCTGGCCGGCCTTCACCTTCAGGCGCCACGCGTGCAGCAGGGGCTCGGTGTAGCCGCTGGGCTGCTCCACGCCCTTGAACACGAGGTCCTGCGCAGCCTTGTACGCAGCGGAGCTCGCGAAGTTGCCGGCCATGTTCCTGTACAGCGGATCGCCCGCGTTCTGCTGGTCCACCACGGCCGCCATGCGCTGGAAGGTGGCGTCCACCTCTTCCTTCGTCACCACGCCGTGCAGCAGCCAGTTGGCGATGTGCTGGCTGGAGATGCGCAGCGTCGCGCGGTCTTCCATGAGGCCGACGTTGTGGATGTCGGGCACCTTGGAGCAGCCCACGCCCTGGTCGATCCAGCGCACCACGTAGCCGAGGATGCCCTGCACGTTGTTGTCCAGCTCCTGCTGCCGCTCGGCGGCGCTCCACTTCGCTTCAGGCGCCACCGGCACCTTCAGCAGGTCGTTCAGGATGTTGTCGCGCTCGGCATCCGCATCGATCTTCTCCAGCTCCTTCTGCACCTCGGCCACGTTCACGCGGTGGTAGTGCAGCGCATGCAGCGTGGCCGCGGTGGGCGAGGGCACCCAGGCCGTGTTGGCGCCGGCCTTGGGGTGGCCGATCTTCTGCTCCAGCATCGCGGCCATCAGGTCGGGCATGGCCCACATGCCCTTGCCGATCTGCGCCTTGCCGCGCAGGCCGCAGGACAGGCCCACCATCACGTTGTTCTTCTCGTAGGCCGTGATCCAGGGCGTGGTCTTCATGTCGCCCTTGCGCAGCATCGGGCCGGCGCGCATGGCGGTGTGCATCTCGTCGCCGGTGCGGTCCAGGAAGCCGGTGTTGATGAAGGCCACGCGCCCTGCCGCCTCGGCGATGCAGGCCTGCAGGTTGACGCTGGTGCGGCGCTCCTCGTCCATGATGCCCAGCTTCACCGTGTCGGCGGGCAGGCCCAGCATCTGCTCGACGCGGCCGAACAGCTCGCTGGCGAAGGCCACTTCGGCCGGGCCGTGCATCTTGGGCTTGACGATGTAGACGCTGCCGGTGCGCGAGTTGCCCTTGCGCTTCAGGTCGATGGTCGCGATGGTGGTGGTGATCACCGCGTCCATGATCCCCTCGGGGATTTCCTTGCCGTCGCCGTAGAGGATGGCCGGGTTGGTCATCAGGTGGCCCACGTTGCGCACGAACATCAGGGAGCGGCCATGCAGCTTGACGGGCTGGCCGTCGGCGCCGGTGTATTCGCGGTCGGGGTTCAGGCCGCGGGTGAAGGTCTTGCCGCCCTTGGCCACTTCCTCGGTCAGCGTGCCCTGCAGGATGCCCAGCCAGTTCGAATACGCGAGCACCTTGTCCTGTGCATCGACCACCGCCACCGAGTCCTCGAGGTCGAGGATGGTGGACAGGGCCGCTTCCAGCACCACGTCGCTGATGCCGGCCGGGTCGCCCTTGCCGATGGGCGTGCTGCGGTCGATGCGGATGTCGAGGTGGATGCCGTTGTGCTTGAGCAGCACCGCGCTCGGCGCCGAGGCATCCCCCTGGTAGCCGATGAACTGCGAAGGATCGGCCAGCGGTGTGCTGCTGCTCTGCAGGGCGACCATCAACTGGCCGTCCTTCACCGCGTAGCCGGTCGCGTTCTTGTGCGACCCGTTGGCCAGCGGCGCGGACTGGTCCAGCACCTCGCGCGCGAACGCGATGACCTTGGCGCCGCGCACCGGGTTGTAGCCGGGGCCCTTCTCGGCACCGCCGGTCTCGGGGATGGCGTCGGTGCCGTAGAGCGCGTCGTAGAGCGAGCCCCAGCGCGCGTTGGCTGCGTTCAGCGCGTAGCGGGCATTGAGGATCGGCACCACCAGTTGCGGGCCGGCCTGCAGCGCCAGCTCGGCATCGACGTTCGCGGTGGTGGCTTTCACGCCCTTGGGCTGGGGCAGCAGGTAGCCGATCTTTTCGAGGAAGGCGCGATAAGCCGGCATGTCGGTGATCGGGCCCGGATGGGCCTGGTGCCAGCGGTCCAGCTCGGCCTGCAGGCGGTCGCGCTCGGCGAGCAGCGCGACGTTCTTCGGTGCCAGGTCGGCGACGATCGCGTCGAAGCCCTTCCAGAAAGTGTCGCTGGCGACGCCGGTGGCCGGCAGCACCTGTTCTTCGATGAAGCGATGAAGGTCGGTGGCGACCTGGAGGCCGTGGACGGTCGTGCGGGCGGTCATGTTTTCTGCTCCTTGAACTCAAGACGGACGAATACAGCCGAGGACTGTATTCGATACTCCCTTGGTCTGTAAGATCCCAAAAGAGCGTTTTATCAATGACCAGAATGAAGGTAATCGGCGCAGATGGGACCCCCGGTCGTCTTAGAAATGCTGGAAAGCCGGCAAAGGGTAGGCCCTGATGAGCGGCCCGCCCCTGCGCCCTAGATTCGATCCCTTGAATCAATAGGGGCGCCCCGATGATCCTTCTGGCTTCCAACGAGAACCCGCTCGGCATGCCCGAATCCGCCCGCCGCGCCGCGGCGGCCGCCTTGCAGGGCGCCGGCCACTACCCCGACAGCAACGGTACCGCGCTCAAACATGCGCTCTCGGCCCGTCTCGACGTGCCGATGGACTGGCTCACCCTGGGCTGCGGCTCCAGCGAGATTCTGGAACTCGCGGCGCAGGTCTGCGTGCAGCCGGGGGAAGGGGTCGTGTATTCGCGGTACGGCTTCGTGGTCTACGGCCAGGCGGCGGCGCATGCGCATGCGCGCAGCACCGTGGTGCCCGCGCGCGATTTCGGCCATGACCTCGCGGCCATGCGGGCGGCGGTCGGCGAGGACACGCGCCTGGTCTTCATCGCCAATCCGAACAACCCCACCGGCACCTTCCTCGAGGCCGCGGCGCTGCTCGACTTTCTCGAATCGCTGCCGGCCGGGGTGACCGTGCTGCTGGACGAGGCCTACACCGAATACCTCGCGCCGGCCCAGCGCTACGACAGCATCGCGTGGGTGCGGCGCTTCCCCCACCTGATCGTGGCGCGCACTTTCTCCAAGGCCTACGGGCTCGCCGGGATGCGCATCGGCTACGGCGTCGCGCAGCCGGCGCTGGCGGCGCGGCTCAACGCCAGGCGGCCGCGCTTCAACGTCAGCACGCCAGCCCAGGCGGCCGCGGTCGCGGCGCTGGGCGACGATGCCTTTCTCGCGCGCAGCTACCAGCTCAATCACGTCGGCCGCGCGCAGCTCGAGAACGGTCTGCACGAACTGCGGCTGGCGTCCATCCCCTCGGCGGGCAACTTCCTGATGGTCCAGGTCGGCGAGGGCCGCACCGTGCATGCGCGCCTGCTGGCGGCCGGCATCGAGGTCGCGCTGCTCGACAACTACGGCCTGCCGCAGTGGCTGCGCATCACCGTCGGGCTGCCGGAGCAGAACGCGGCCGTGCTGGCGGCGCTGCGCGACCACGCGCCGGCACGCTGAGCGGGCAGGGCTGCGCGAGGCGAAGGCGCGCGCACGTCGCGTGAACGCCGCACTTTCGCCGAGCGACGAATCAACGTGGATTTCTCGGGTGCCTCCCTATCGGGCCTACAAGCCGCTGCTCGAGACGCTGGGGCTGACCTACGACGGATGCCGCCGAATGATCCCGGTGCGCGCGCCTATACGAGTCCCGTGAGCTGCTTCGCACACGCCAGCACCGGCTCGACGTGCCGCTCGTCATAGCGGTGCGCCGGCATGGTCAGCGTGAGCGCCGCGGCCAGCCGGCCATCGGCATGGAACACCGGCGCCGAGATCCCGCCCAGCTCGGCCGAGCGGTCGCCGACCATGGCGCAATAGCCCTGCGCGCGGATGGCGTCGTAGAGCCGGCGCTCCTTCGCGCCGCGCGGGCGTTCGGCCTCCGGCCCGAAGGCGATCAGGATGCGCGCGCCGGCGCCGCGGTCCCTGGGCAGCAGGTCGCCGGGGCGCACGTGGTCGCGCACCACGTGGGGTGAATCCACACGGTAGAGGCACAGGCGCGCCCAGGTGCCGCCCTGTTCCTGGCGCACGTGGTAGGCCGCGCTCTCGCCCGTGGCCGCGACCAGTTCGCGCAGCACCGGCGGCACGACTGCGTCCAGCGAGAAGGCGGCGGCGTAGAGGCCATGCAGGCGCGCGATCTCCGGGCCCAGGGCATAGCGGCCGTCTTCCAGCCGGCGCAGCAACTGCGCATGCGCCAGCGAGGCGAGCAGGCGCAGGGCCGTGCTCTTGTAGAGCTGGGTGCGCTCGGCGAACTGCGCCAGGCTCAAGGCCTCGTCGCCGGGCTGGAAGCACGACAGCAGGCTGAGGGCACGGTCGACCGCGGCAGCGCCGCCGGGCGCGGCGTGGAGGTCGGCGACCGATTCGGTCTGGGCTTTGCGGGGCATGGCGTCGCGGCTTGACAGCGGGGTACGGGCTGGCGTGTAATTCTGTTCAAAAGAATATAGTTCTGTAAGTTAGAACGGTCAAGATGATCGTTCGCACGGCGAAATCCATGTCTCCTCCTCCCGATGTCCTGATCAGCGAAGTCGGCCCCCGCGACGGCCTGCAATCCGTCCATGCCACCATGCCCACCGCGGACAAACTGCGCTGGATCGACGCGCTGCACGCCGCCGGCTTGCGCGAGATCGAGGTGGCCTCCTTCGTGCCGGCCCGCCTGCTGCCGCAGATGGCCGATGCCGCCGAGGTGGTGCGCCACGCCGCCACGCTGCCCGGGCTCACGGTGATGGCGCTGGTGCCCAACCGCAAGGGTGCCGAGGCCGCGCTGGCCGCCGGGGTGCACAAGCTCACCATGCCCGTGTCGGCCAGCGTCGCCCATTCGCTGGCCAACGTGCGCAAGACCCGCGAGCAGATGGTCGAGGAGGTGCGGTCCATCGCCGCACTGCGCCGCGAACGCGCGCCGCATGTGATGCTGGAGGCCGGCATCTCCACCGCCTTCGGCTGCACGCTGCAAGGCGAGGTTCCGGAGGACGAAGTGATCCGCCTGGCCGTGCAGTGCGTCGAAGCGGGCGCCGACGAATCGGGCCTGTCCGACACGGTCGGCTACGCCAACCCGGCCCAGGTCCGCCGCCTGTTCCGCCGCCTGCGCGCCGAGCTGGGTGAGCGCGCCGGCGCCGCCCACATGCACAACACGCGCGGCCTCGGCCTGGCCAACTGCCTGGCGGCGTACGAAGAAGGCGTTCGCACCTTCGACGCCTCGCTCGGCGGGCTGGGCGGCTGCCCCTACGCGCCGGGCGCCTCCGGCAACGTGGTAACCGAAGACCTGGTCTTCATGTTCGAGGCCATGGGCGTGGCCACCGGCATCGACATCGACAAACTCATTGCCGCCCGCGCCCCGCTGATGGCGGGACTGCCGGGCGAACCGGTCTACGGCATGACGCCCGAGGCCGGCCTGCCCAAGGGCTTCATCCGAGGAAACACACATGCCTGAGCGCCATCCCGCCCCGTTGCCGTATGCCGGCATCCGCGTCGTCGAATTCACCCACATGGTGATGGGCCCCACCTGCGGGCTGCTCCTGGGCGACCTCGGCGCCGAGGTCATCAAGGTCGAGCCCATCGAGGGCGATGCCACGCGCCGCCTGCTGGGCTCGGGCGCGGGTTTCTTCCCCACCTTCAACCGCAACAAGAAGAGCATCGCGCTCGACCTCAAGAAGCCCGAGGGCGTGCAGGCCGCGCTGCGCCTGATCGCCACCGCCGACATCGTCAGCGAGAACTTCAAGCCCGGCACCATGAAGAAGCTGGGCCTGGACTACGAGAGCCTGAAGAAGCTCGACCCGCGCCTCATCTACGTGAGCCACAAGGGCTTCCTGCCCGGCCCCTACGACCACCGCACCGCGCTCGACGAGGTGGTGCAGATGATGGGCGGGCTGGCCTACATGACCGGCCGCGTCGGCGACCCGCTGCGCGCCGGCACCAGCGTCAACGACATCATGGGCGGCATGTTCGGCGCCATCGGCGCGATGGCCGCGCTGCGCCAGCGCGAGCAGACCGGCGAGGGCTGCGAGGTGCAGTCGGCGCTGTTCGAGAACAACATCTTCCTGGTCGCGCAGCACATGATGCAGTTCGCGGCCACCGGCAAACCCGCCGACCCCATGCCCAGCCGCATTTCGGCCTGGGGCGTGTACGACGTCTTCACCGTCAAGGACGGCGAGCAGATCTTCCTGGCCGCGGTCAGCGACAAGCAGTGGGCCATCTTCTGCAAGGCCTTCGGCCTGGCGGAGATGCTGGCCGATCCGCGCCTGGCGACCAACAACGACCGCGTGCGGGCGCGTGACTGGATGATGCCGATGCTGCGCTCGCACCTGGCTGGCTTCAGCGCGGCCGAGCTGGCCGCGGTGTTCGAGAAGAACGAGCTGCCCTTCGCGCCCATCGCCAAGCCGCACGAGCTGTTCGACGATCCGCACCTCAACGCCACGGGCGGCCTGGCGCCGGTGCGCATGAACGATGGAAGCGAATCGAAGGTGCCGCTGATGCCCTTCACCCTGGGTGGCGAGCGGCTGGGCATCCGCCAGCAGCCGCCGCTGCTGGGCGAGCACGGCAGCGAGCTGCTGCAAGACGTCGGTTACAGCGAGGCGGACATCGCTTCACTCAGGCAGCGGCACGTCGTTGGCGGGGACTGAGGGTGCCCCGCGCCAGTGAGCCGCGCGCCCGTTGCGCCGCCCCCGTTGCCACCACGTGCCATCGAGCGCATCAAGGCGTGCCAGCCCGGCATGCCGATGTCGTACTCCACCGAGATCCAGCGCCACCAGAACCTGGCGAAGTTGGTATTGCGCACGATGCGCCTGCTCATGGCTTGCGCTGCACCAGCCAGAAACCCGCGACGATCAGAGCGGTCGCCGGCGCGAGCTGCCAGGGCAGGGACTCGTCCAGCAGCAGGGCCCCGAACACCACCCCTGCGAGTGCGACGACGTAGCCGAGGAAGCTCATGACCACCGCGCTCGCGCGACGCTGCAGCTCGAAGAAGGCGATGGCGCCGGCTGCGGCAGCAAGCACCTGCAGGCCGACCCAGGGCAGGCCGCCCGCATCCAGGCCGGCCATGGACGGCGGGCTCCAGGACCACACGGGCAGCAGCAGTACGGACGCACCAAGTGCCATCGCGGCGCCCAGCCACTCCGCAGGTACGCCGGAAGGCAGGAAGCACGCCCGATACAGGTTGCCGGCCGCGATCGCGGCGGGGATGCCCATGAGGGCCAGGATCGCCCCGAGCGACACGGCGCCTGCCTCCATGTGGGCCCACGCGAGCCACAGGGCGCCTGCCAAGCCCAGGCCGACGGACGCCACGCGCGACCAGCGCGGAGGCTCGAGGCCGGCGGCCATGCCGCCGGCTAGCGTGAGCAGCGGCGGCAGCGTGTAGGCGAGTGCCGCGAAGCTTGCCCCGGCCTCGGAGGAAAGCCAGGCGGCCAGCGTGTTGGGCGCGGCCAGGCCCAGCAGCCCGCTCACCGTCCCGAAAAGGGCCAGGCGCCACGGACGCGCAGGCAGCCCGTGGCGGCACCATCCGAGTAGCGCCAGCAAGAGTCCCGAGGCCACGACGGACAAGAGCACGAACGCCACCGGCCCTACGCCGTCGGCGGCGGCAAGCTTGCCCAGGGGCAGCGCGGCGCCCAAGGCGAGCCCGGCGGCCAACAGCAGCATCCAGCGAACGCCAGCGCCGGGCAGCGGGTGCGGCACGGAGGACCTTTGCGTGCCGTGCGGCGAGCGACCAGGTGGGTGGCCGTCGATGGGATCAGGTTTCATTGGAGGGCTCGAAGGAGTCAGTCCTTCGAAGGTAGGTCCGCGCCGCGGCCTTGCCTAAGCGCCGCGCACGCCAGGACCATTCACGCGGCGTGAACAGTGTGGCGCCGATGCATCGCGATGCGCGCGCGGAACAGATGCAGCCGCTGGCGTCAGGCGGCGCGGACGGGCAGGGTCGCGGATTCGGTTAGGCGCGCCTTCAGGAACCGCACGAGCGCAGTGACGCGCGCCGGCTGGTAACGACGGCTTGAGTACAGCGCGTAGAGCGTGCGCGGCTCGGTGCGGTATTCCTCGAGCGCTGGTTCGAGTTCCGGAGCTCGCGCCAGCAGGACGCGCGGCACCAGGCCCACTCCCTCGCCGCGTCGCAGCGCCTCCAGCAGGAACAGGCTGTTGTCGGTGCGCAGCCGGCTCGCGGCGTGCACGAAGTGCTCGCCGTCTGGCCCGAAGAACTGCCACTGCGACCCGTCGCTGCCCAGGAGATACGGCAGGCATTCGGCCGGGCGGAGCTCCCGTGGATGGCGGGCCTTGCCGCGGCGGCGCCAGTACTCCGCGGCGGCGACCACGGAACGCTCGATGTCCCCGATGGGCGTGGCCACCAGGCTGGAGTCCTCCAGCTTGCCCTTGCCGCGCAGGGCCACGTCGACACCGTCCCGCACGAGGTCGACCGGCCGGTCGTCCAAACGCACCTCGAGCTGCACCTGCGGATGCGCCGCGGCGAAGTCCAGCAGGTGCGAGCCGAGCCAGCCGAGCGTGAGCGAAACGGGCGTCGCAACCACCATGCGCCCGGCCGGCGCGCGCCCCGCATCGCGGATGGTGTTGAGCGTGTCCTCGGTGTCGACCAGGACCCGCTTGCAGTACGCATAGAACTGCTCGCCGGCAGCGGTCAGTTGCATGGAACGCGTCGTGCGCTGCAGGAGTTGGCTCGAAGTCCATGCCTCCAGCGACTGCACTGCCTTGGTGACGAGCGCGCGCGAACAATCCAGGTCGCGTGATGCGGCGGCGAAGCTGCCGGTCTCCACGACGCGGCAGAAGCACTGGATGGCCTGGTGTCTGTCCATCCGGCGAGTATGGCCGCAGCGAGGGTGGCCGCGTCAGCAGGGGGCGGCTTCGCTGCCGCGGGGAGGCTCGGGAAAGGTCAGCCGCCGCTCGTGGCGAACACGGCGGGCAGCCAGAGCGCGAGTTGCGGGAAGGCAGCCAGAACGCCGATCATCGCCAGCATCGTGAGCACAAAGGGCAGGACGCCGACGATCACCGCGCCCATGGTCCCGCCCTTGCGCACGCTCTGCACCACGAACAGGTTCAGACCGACCGGCGGGGTGATCAGCGCGAGTTCGACCAGCAGGATCACGATGATGCCGAACCAGATCGGGTCAAATCCCAGCGCCACCATCACGGGCGCCACGATCGGGATCGTGGTGATCATCATCGACAGCGTCTCCATGAAGCAGCCGAGCACGAGGTAGAACAGGACCACGGCCAGCAGCATCCATGCGGGCGGCAGGCCCAGCCCCCGGATGAAGTCGGTGATCGCCTGCGTCAGTCCCGTGGAGGCCAGCACGAAGTTCAGGAAGGTCGATCCCGCCACGATCAGCATGATCATTGCCGTCGCCTTCATCGTCCCTTCCACTGCCTCGCGCAGCATCTCCAGCCGCAGCCGACCGCGCTGCCATGCCAGGCCTACGGCGCCAGCGACCCCCAGCGCGGCGGCCTCGGTGGGCGTGGCCACGCCGGCGTAGATCGAACCGACCACCAGCAGGAAGACGCCCATGGGCGGCACCAGGTCGAGCAGGCTCGCCCAGCGCTCGCCCCAGCTCGCGCGCACCGGCTCCCCGCCCCAAGCGGGGCGCAGCGTGCACGCCAGCGCGATGGTCAGCATGAACAGCGCCGCCAGCACCAGTCCGGGCAGGATGCCGGCCAGGTACAGCTTGGGCACCGACGTGTTGGTGAGCACCCCGTAGATCACGAGGTTGATGGAGGGGGGGATCAGGATGCCCAGCGTGCCGCCCGCTGCGATGCTCCCCAGGAAGAGAGGCTCGTTGTAGCGGTACTTGGCGATCTGCGGGATCGAGACGGTGCCGACCGTCGCCGACGTCGCGACGCTGGACCCGGACGTGGCGGCGAACAGCGTGCACGCGCCGATGTTCGCGTGCATGAGCCCGCCCGGCAGCCAGGACAGCCAGAGCGCCATGGCGCGGTACATGCCTTCGGCGAAGCCGGCGCGCAGCAGCACCTCCCCGAGCAGCACGAACAGGGGGACCGCGACGAGGAGGAACTCGGTGCTGGAACTCCACGTGAGCTCGCCGATGGCGCCATACAGGGGCAGCATGGAGTACATGCCGTCGAGCCCGAGCCCAAGAAGCCCGAGGGCGACCCCCACGGGGATGCTGAGGCCGACCAGGACCAGCAGCAATGCGAGTGCGACTGGGATCATTTCCGTTCTCCTTGCACGATCCGTTCTCCGGCCGAGGCTTCCTCGACTGCTTCTTCCTTCGCGGACCGCACGCCGGCCCACCGCTGCACGCTCGCCACGTCGCCGTGCACGAGGGCACTGCCCGCGCGCAGAAGCAGTAGCCCCGTGACGATGCACATCCAGGCGATGCCGAGGAACCACAGGAGCTGCGGAATCCACAGGTGCATGCCCAGCGCGCTGTTGGAGCGAGAGTCCTGCGCGAAGGACTGCCGCACCACATCGAAGCCGAAGCGGGCCAGGTAGGCGAAGAAGATGGCGAATGCCACCAGGCACAGCCAGTCGACGGCGGCGGCCACCCGGGTGGGCAGCCGGTGGTACAGGACGTCCACGCGCACGTGCGCGCGTTGCAGCGTTGCGAACGCGAACGCCCACGATGTGCTGATGGCGAACACGTAGCCCGCCAGCTCGTCGCTGCCGCCGATGCCGCGGCCGGCGATCTTGCGCAGCAGCACGTCGACGGTGATGAGCAGAACGCTCGCGAGCGTCAGCGCGCCCGCCGCCCACACAGCGATGCGCGAGAGCCTGCCGGCCCACGCCAGCGCGGCATCCAGCAAGGAGGTGCCGTGCCGCGCCTCGGCCGGCAGGGGCTCCAGGAGGGGAGTAGGGATGTTCACGGCCGTGCCTTACTTCGCGGCGACCAGCCCGAGGTTGCGCCCGATAGTCGCATTGAAGCTCTGCACGCAGTCGGCCGAGCAGCGCGCGGCCCACTTGGGCAGCACGGCTTCGGTCATCACCTTGCGCAGCAGGGCGCGGTCCGCCTCGCTGGGCGTGACCAGCACCATCCGCCCCTTCACCGGATGCGGGCAGCTGGCCGCGCCCGTGTTGCAGTCGATCCCCTCGCGGGTCTGCTGTTCCGCCGCCGCCCAGATCTCGTTGACCATCACTGTGATGTTCTTCTGCAGGAAGGCGCGGACCTGTGGGTCCAGCTTCTCCCAGCTCTTCTGGCCCACCGCATGCATCTGCTGGTTCCAGTTCACCGGCAGGGTGAACAGGTGCGTGCTGACCTCGTACCACTTGGCCGAGTAGCCGGACATCGAGCCCGAGATGGCGCAATCCACCACCTTGTTCTGCAGCGCCGGCACGACCTCCGCGAACGCGAGGGTCACGCTGGAGCCGCCCAGGGCCTCGACGAACTCGGCCTGGGTGCGGCTGCTGGTGCGCACCTTCTTGCCGCGGATGTCGGCGAGGCCGCGTACCGGCGCATTGCAGAAGAATACTTGCGCGGGATAAGTGGAGATGCCGAGGAGCTTCACCCGCGAGCCCTCGCCGTACAACTTTTCGTAGACGGGCGAGAACAGGTCGGTGACCTCGCGCGCCTTCTTCACGTCGGGCGCCAGGCCCGCCAGGTCGATGGCTTCGTTGATCGGGTTGTCACCGGCGAAGTACGCCAGCGGCGCCGTGCCGAATTCGACCACGCCGCTGGACATGAGTCGCAGCAGCTCCGGGCCCTTCATGCCCATCTCGTTGAAGCCGCGGATCTCCGCGGTCACGCGGCCGCCCGAGAGTTCCGGCACCTTGCGCGTCCAGAACGGAAGCTCGTGGTCCTTGTAGGGCGGCAGCGTGCTGACGCTGCCCACCACCTTCAGGGTGGTGCGAGGCAGCTCCTGCGCCGCGGCATGCAGGCAGAACGCGGCGCCCAGCAGGGCGGCGAGGATGCGGGTCTTCATGGATGTCTCCTTCGTGCGCAGGCCGGGCCTGCAAAGTGGTTCAAGGGGTCTCGCCGTGGAACTGGAGCGGCAGCGAGGCGACGTCCTCGCAGTCCTCCAAGCGGCGCAGCCGTGTGCGCAGGCCATGGGCCTGCGCGGCGGAGAGCGGCCGCGCGGCGAACGCGCAGCAGCGGTCGAACTTCCGGTCCTGCTCGGAGGGGGGCAGGGGGCGCGATGGGTGCCCGAGCAATTCCTCGAGCCGCAGCGTGTGGCGCAGCCCGCTCCTGAGCAGGACCTCCACCGCCTGCGGCCCGCCGATGGCGTTCGGATCGGGGTTGCCGTTGTCCACGACGGCGACGCGCGCTGCGAGGGCGAGTCGGGCCGGGTCGCGCAGCGCCGCCGGTTGGAAGTCCTGCAGGCTCACGGAGCCCGTCTGCAGGGCGGTCGCCACCGCATAGGCCATGCAGAGCCGCGCGTAGCCGGCGTCCATGTCCGGCCTCGCCGGCCGCCCCACCAGGCGCTTGACGAGCGCCGAAGCATGCACCGTGACGCGCTCCACGTCCGCAGCGACGAATCCGTGCTCGCGCGCCAGCCGCAAGGCGCCCTCGATCCCGCCGTGCGTCGCGCGCCCGGTCGGATACGGCTTGTGGCTCATGCGGGCGATCTGGAACACGCGCCCGACGTCCGCCTCCGCGGCGGCCCAATCGGCCTGGCCGAAGTCGAACAGGGCGAAATAGCCGAAGCGGCCCTGCAGGAAGTCGTGCGGCCCGGGAAAGTCGCAAGCCGCCAGGGCGCAGGCGGTGACGGCGGCGCGCGCGTTGAAGCCCACCTGCATGCCCACCGCTGCCGAGCCCTCCACGTGCGCCTGCATGGTTCCGGAGAGATGGCTGTAGGCGAGTCCCAGGGCATCCAGCATCCGCGTGCCGTCCAGCCCAGACAGCTTGGCGACTGCCGCCGTGGCGCCCAGGGCGCCGCACATGGCGGGCCGGAAAAAAGCCATCGGCGCGCGCTGCGCCAGCCCGACGTGGATCGCCACGTCGAGCCCCAGGGTGACGGCGGCGATCAACTGCCGCCCGGAGACGCCGCCATGCGCCTGCGCATAGCCCATGCACGCGGGCAGCAGGCAGGCCATCGCGTGGATCACCGCGCGATCGTGGATGCAGTCGAATTCCTGGTTGAACACCTGGTAGGCGTTCAGCAGGACCGCCGATTCCCAGGGCGCCGTCTCGCCGGACCCCCAAACCGTGGCCGTGCCCGGGCCGGCCCTGCCCGCGCCCGCGCCCAGCGCGACGAGGGCCGCGTGCACTTGCGCCATCCGGGGATGGCGCGAGCCGGCGATGCCGACGCCCACCGCGTCGAGGATGAAGGTCTTCGCGGCCTCGCGGACGTCGTCCGGCAGGTCGTCGTACCCATGGTCCTGCACGTGGGCGACGAGGCGGTCGGCGGCGTTCATGGCGCGGCCTCGTCGGTCGGGGCAGGCACCTGCGCGCCGTACCACTGCGCGATGCCGCTACCCTGCAGGAACGCCACCTCCGGCGAGGCCATCAGCCGGTCCAGCATCGCTTCGAAATCAGCGAACCGGTGCGGCACGCCCATGATGTGCGGATGCAGGCCGAGCGCCAGCACCCTGGGCAGCCCCGTTCCCCGCACTTCGCGCTCGAACAGCGCCAGCGTGCGGCTGAGCCGCATCAGCATCTCCGGCGACGAGTGTTTCTCGACGGCGTAGATGACCGAGTCGTTCAGCTCCAGGTTGTAGGGTACGGCCAGCAGCGGGCCGGACGAGGTGCGCAGCCAGTCGGGGAGATCGTCCATGCACCAGTCGCAGACATATTCCACGCCGGCTTCGCGCAGCACCTCCGGCGTCCTTTCCGTCTCGCGCAGGCCGGGCGACAGCCACCCCCTGGGCGGTTGGCCTGTGAATGCGCGCAGCCTGTCCAGCGCGGCACCGATCACTTCGGCCTCGGGTGCGGCGTCCTGCAGGCTTTTCTGGTGCACGCCGTGGCCGATGAACTCCCAGCCGGCGGCGAGCATCGCCTCGGCGGCGCGCGGATATGCGTCGATCACGCTGGCGTTGCAGCTCGCGGATGCGGGCAGGGCGCGCTCTTGCAGGGCCCGCAGCATGCGCGGCAGGCCGCAGCGCATGCCGTAGTCGACCCAGCTGAAATTCGGCACGTCCGGCACGCTCGCGCGCCCGTGCGGCGGCGTGAGCAGGGTGCGGGGCATGGCCTGGTCGAAAGGCCAGTGCTCGACGTTCACCACGACGTGCACGAGGATCCGCGCACCGCCGACGCTCTGCAGCGGCGGGCGTTCGTCGGAAAAGCGGTAGGGGACACGGGGATGGCTCATGGTGTCGTTCTCGATCAGCAACCTGCGAACTTTGGATTGCGTTTCTCCCGGAACGCAAGCTGGCCTTCCCGGTAGTCGGCGCTGTCGAAGCAGGCCCGCACCCAGGCCTCGACCTCGGCCCGCCGAGCCGGGCCCGCAGGCTGAACGATGTCGCGGATTGCCGCCTTGGCGGCGCGCAGCGTCAGCGGCGCGTTGGCCGCCAGAGCGCCGATGCGTTCGGCGACCCCGCGGTCGAAGGCGTCGTCGGCGAAGCACTCGTGCACCACGCCGACACGCTGGGCCTCCGCGCCGTCGAAGGCCCGCGCCGTGAGGAACAGGTCCAGCGCGCAGGCCGCACCCACTGCCTGCACCAGCTGCTCCATGCCGGTGTAGGAGTAGCCCAGGCCCAGCCGGGCGGCGGGCATCCGGAACCGGGCCGTGCTGCGCGCGTAGCGCAGGTCACACGACAGCGCCAGGCCGATCCCGCCGCCCATGCAGACCCCGGCGATACGGGCCACGGTGGGCTTGACGCAGGCGACGAGGGCGGACTGTGCCGCCCGCACGGCCTCGTCGTAGGCTTCCGACGCGGCTGCGCCGTCACGGTCGGTGGCAAAGCCGCTGATGTCGGCGCCGGACACGAAGGCGCGATCGCCTTCGCCGGTGAGCACCAGGACGCGGACCTCCGGGTCGTGTTCGAGATGCAGGACCGCCTCCCGCAACATCCGCCACATCGGCAAGCTCATGGCGTTGTAGCGGTCGGGATTGGCGACGGTCAGCCTGCCGACGGGGCCGCGGACCTCCGCGACGATGCGTCCGCTCATATGGCCCCCGCGGCGCGCAGGCGCTCGATGGCGCCATCGTCGAATTCCAGCTCGCGCAGGAGTTCGCGCGTGTGCTCGCCCCAGACCGGGGCCGCGCTGGCGATCGCGGCGGGGGTGCGCGTCAGGGTGATCGGCTGCGAGATCAACCGCATCGTGCGCCCTGCCGCGGTGCGCACGGCCTGGGCGACGCCCAGGTGCCGCACTTGCGGATCCTCGAAGACCTCCGGAACCGAATACACGGGCCCGGCCGGCACGCCGGCCCGGTTCAGGCGCTCGACCCAGTGCGCAACGGTGGCGCCGGCGAAGATCGCGGCGAGTTCGCGATTGAGGCGTGCGCGGTGCTGCACGCGCAGCTTCTCGGTGCGGAACCCGGGGTTGTCCAGCAGCTCGGGAGCGCCTAGGGCCAGGCACAGGCGTCGCCAGTTGCCTTCGCCGGAGGCGCCGAGGTTGAACGCGCCGTCGCTTGCCTCGAAGAGGCCCATGGGGCTGCTGGTCGGGTGGTCATTGCCGACCTGCACCGGGACGTCTCCGTCATTGAGGAAACGCGCGGCCTGGAAGTCCATCATGGCAATCTGCGTGTGCAGCAGCGAGGCCTGCACCCACTGGCCCTGGCCCGAGCGCTCGCGCTCGAGCAGCGCGATGAGGATGCCGGCCGCCGCGTAGATGCCTGTGCTGCTGTCGGCGATGGCGAGGCCGGCGCGCACCGGTCCGTGGCCCGGCAGGCCCGTGACGGACATCAGCCCGCCCATGCCCTGGATGATCTGGTCGAAGCCGGGTCGGCCGGCGTAGGGGCCGTCCTGGCCGAACCCCGAGATGCTGGCGAGGATGACGCGCGGGTTGACCTTGCGCAGGCTGTCGTAGTCCACCCCCAGGCGGGCCTTCACCTCCGGGCGCCAGTTCTCGACCACGATGTCGGCGGTGCGCAGGAGCTTCTGGAACACCTCCAGCGCACCTTCGCGCTTCAGGTTGAGAGTCATCGAGCGCTTGTTGCGGTTCAGGTTCTGGAAGTCGCCGCTGTCGCGGTCGGCGGCGAACATCGCCTCGTTGGGGTCCACGCCCTGGGGCGGCTCGACCCGGATCACGTCGGCGCCGAAGTCGGCCAGGATGCGGACGCAGGTGGGACCGGCGCGCACACGCGACAGGTCAATGACGCGCAGGTGCGAAAGGGCTTGGGAGGCGGAGATCTTGCTCATGGGAAATCCTCTTCGGTGACGGCGGGCGCCCGCGTGCCCAGTGCGCGCATCGCCTGGTGGGCGAAGGCGAGCAGCGCGGGTTCGGAGCCAGCCCGGGCGATGGCCTGGATCGACACCGGGCGGCCACGCCGGTCGCTGCCGACGGGGAACACGACGGCGGGCAGGCCGAGGTAGTTGACGTACGCGAAGTGCGCGTTCAGCGCGAGCAACTGCCGCGGGTCGTGGCGCGCAGAGCCGGGAGTGACCTCGTCCCAGTCAGGGACGGGCCGGTCCGACGCCGGCGTGACAAGAACGTCCGCTTCCCGCAGCGGCCCGCGCAGGAAGGCCTCGTGCGCCGCGCCCCGGGCGCCGAGCGCGCCGGCATACCAGGTGGCGGGCACCGCGAGCCCCGGCAGCAGCACGGCGCGAGCCGCGTCGGGGAGCCCGTCGACGCCCTCCTGCATCTCGTGCAGGTGCCCGGTCGCGGCCTCCACGTGCAGCACGACTTGGGCGAAGGCATTCAGCCGCGCGCGATCGGCGACGGTGCGCGTCGAAATGCGCCAATGGACCGACAGCTCCCGAGCGGCGACCTGCAGCACGCTGCCGACGTTCTCGTCCACGTCTTCGCCGTCGAGGGCGAGGGCCAGGCGCCAGGGTTGCGGTGCCTCCAGGGCGAACTCAATCGCGTCGGAGCGGTGCGCGGGCACGGGCTCGTCGCCGGGCGCGGCCAGGACGGTCCACACGTGCGCGGCATCGGAGGCGCTGCGCGCCAGCACGCCGACGGTGTCGAGGGAGGGCGCCAGGCCGAACACGCCGCGGCTGTCGACCGCGCCATGTGTCGGCTTCAGCCCGACCACCCCGCAGGTCGCCGCCGGGATCCGCACGGAGCCGGCCGTGTCCGTCCCGAGCGAGGCGGTACAGAGCCCAGCCGCGACCGCCACCGCCGACCCGCTGGACGATCCTCCGACGACTGCCTGCGGATCGACCGGGTTCAGCGCGCGGCCGAAGGCGCGGTTTTCGCCGGTGGCGCCGCAGCAGAGTTCGGCCAGTGTCAGGCTGCCCAGGTTCAGGGCGCCGGCGGCGTACAGGCGCGCGAGGGGCGCGGCGAAGGCGCGCGGGGCCTTGCTTTCGCGAGGCGTGCGCCCGGCGCCGGGCGCGTGGCCGGGCAGGTCGAAAACATCCTTGTGCGCCAGCGCGACGCCCTGCAGCAGCCCGGGGCGGTGAGCCGACTCGGCCGCGAAGCGGCGCACCAGGCAACGCCGCACGGGACCCTCGGCCGCGAGCCGGGCCTGCTGCTGGGCGATCCAGTGCTGCACACGGCCGGAATCCCGTTCCGCCCGCACGGTGCGGATCGCGGTGGCGATGTGGTCAGCCACGGACCGCTCCCGCGGCGTGCAGCGGCGCCCAGCCCCCTCGCCTGGCCAGCCCGGCAAGGGTACGCCCCATGCCCTGCCCTTCCTGCTCGCCCAGCCGAACGCCTTGCGCGGTCGCCAGCAGGACTGCCAGCACTGGCCAGTCGGCTACGGCTTGCGGTTGTGGTGCCGCAGCATCTGTATATACAATCATGGTGTCTTTCTGCATTTGCACGACTCTCATAAATATATTTATAGGTGACGTGCGAATACATTGCATGAGCGTTTACCCTTATCTCCATGAAGATTGCAGATCAGATTCGTTTGTCCATCGAGGAAGCAATCCGCAAGGGAGAGCTGCTGCCCGGTGATGGGATCGACGAAGGCGCGCTGATGGAACGCTATGGCGTGTCACGCACGCCGGTGCGCGAGGCACTGCTGCAACTGCAGGCGCAGCAGCTGCTGCAAAGCCTGTCGCGCGGCGGCATGGTGGTGGCGCGGATGGACGTTCCGCAGCTGCTCGCCATGTGGGAGGTGCTGGCAGAACTCGAAGGCATCTGCGCGCGCCTCGCCTGCGAACGCATGACGACACGTGACCTGCAGGCGCTGGAGGAGGCGCACCGCGCCGCCGAGCCCGCGGTGGACGCCGAGGACGTGGAGGCCTGGCAGGCGCACAACCGCGCCTTCCACGAGGTGCTGTACCGCGCCTGCGCTAACTGCTACCTGCGCGACGAGATCCTGCTGACGCGCGCGCGCACCGGCGCCTACCGACGCCACGCGTTCGCGGCCATCGGCCTCATCCGCAAGTCTTGGGAGCAGCACGACCAGATACTGCAGGCCCTGCGAGCGCGCGATGCTGCGCGAGCGTGGGAGCTCATGGTGGCGCACCTCAGCCCGGGGCAGGGGATGCCCGGCCCGGCGGCGCTCATCGCGTCGCTGCCGAAGCACCTGCTGCTCTGAAGCCGGGGTTCCCCATCATCGAGATCCAGACTGCGCGCGTGCCGATGCGGGCAGCGCCGACGGCGTCTGCGCCGTTATGTCCCGCGACACCGACCTGCTCTCGGGCAACGGGCAACGCCTTCTGCGCGGGCCCGCTGATCGCGGCGGTACCAGATCTTTGCCCTCAGGCACGCTGACGGAAATACGCACTCGCTGGGACGAAGTGCAAGAAGCCGTTTTGCAGCGATCAAGTTGCAGGGAGGAGCGCAGCGGGGATCAGATGATTGCCCGAGCGCAGATGAGTCAGCGGCCCAGGACCCAACGCGCCCGTTTCATGGGATCGAGCAGCGCGTTGCCCCCGCGCTGCCCTCTGGGCACTTCAGTGCGTGCCCGACACCACCACCGGGATCTCGGTCGCCGGCGGCGTGTTCCGGCTGCGGCCGCAGCGCACGATGCCGTCGATCATCACCATGCCCACACCCGGGATGTCGCCCATCTGAACGCTTTCGAGCAGCGTCTTGCCGGCGGTGTGCTGCGCCCGGTCCATGAACACGAAGTCGGCCGCGCGGCCCGGCTCGATCAGGCCGCAGTTGAGCTTGCGGATGCGCGCCGTGTTGCCGGTGGCGAAGCAGAACACCAGTTCAGCCGGAATGTTCGCCAGCGCCGACAGCAGCGAGACCATCCGCAGGATGCCCAGCGGCTGCACGCCCGAGCCGGCCGGCCCGTCGGTGCCGAGGATCACGCGGTGGGGGCACTTGAGGTCCAGCGCCGCCTTGGCCGCCGCGATCGCGGTGCGCTCGTTGCCGTTGTGCACGATCTCGATGGCGCGGGCGGACTTCTCGCACAGCTCGCACACGTGCGCCTCCGACAGCGAGGTGTGGCCGCCGTTGATGTGGCCGATGACGTCGGCATCGGCTTCGAGCACCGTGTCCTTGTCGATGTAGCCCGAGCCCGGCACCGAGGGGCCGCCGGTGTGGATGGTGCTCTGGATGCCGTACTTGCGCGCCCAGGCCACCATCTCCTTGGCCTCGTAGCCCGCTTTCACCGTGCCCAGGCCCACTTCGCCCAGCAGGCCCACGCCGGCCTCGGCCAGTTCCTGGAAGTCGCTCTCGACCATGCCCTTCTCGATCACGGGTGCGCCGGCCAGCACCTTCACGCCGCCGGGGCGGAAGTTGTCGAAGGCACGCTGGGCCGTGATCGCCAGCGCCTTCAGGCCGACGATGTCCTTCGGACGGCCGGGGTAGTGCACCTCGCCCGCGGAGATCATCGTGGTGACGCCGCCGTTGAGGCTCGATTCGATCCAGTTGAGCTGGCTCTGGCGTGGCGTCCAGTCGCCGGCCACCGGGTGCACGTGGCTGTCGATCAGGCCGGGGGCGACGCAGGTCTTCTTCGCGTCGATGACCGTCTTCGCGCCCTCGGTGTCGCAGTCCTTTTCCTTGCCGACGGCGACGATCAGGCCGTCGTTCACGACGATGGTGTCGGCGTCGAGCATGGGTTGGTCGATGTCGCCCGAAAGCAGCAGGCCTATGTTCCGGATGACGACTTTGCCCGACTTGGCGGTGGTGGCTGCTTCTGCCATGGTTGCTGTTCCTCGTGGGTGGTTGCTGTGCTTGTGTCTTCGTCCGGGCCGCGCGCCTCGACCGTGCGCAGCACGGTCTCGATCACGAAGTCCTCCCAGTGCGTGACCGCCTCGGGCGTCTCCAGCGGCTCGCCGAGGAAGGCGGTCAGCGTGTGGCGGTTGGAGGTGTAGAAGTAGCCGGTGGAGGCGATCAGCAGGTAGAGGTCGCGCGCCGACACCTCCGCACGGAACAGGCCCTGCCGCACGCCGCTTTCCAGCAACTCCTGGATGATGGCGATGGCCTTCGACGAGTATTCGCGTGCCCGCAGCGACTTCGCGATGTGCCGGCCCTTGTGCAGGTTCTCGGTGTTGAGCAGGGTGACGAACTCGGGGTTCTTGCGGTAGTAGCCCAGCACGAAGCGGATCACCGCCGCCAGCGCCTCGACCGGCCGGCTCGCATCGAGGTGCAGCGCCGCCTCGGCATCGTCCATGCGGCGGTAGATGCCTTCCAGCACCGCGATGAACAGGCCTTCCTTGCTGCCGAAGTAGTAGTAGATCATCCGGTCGTACGAACGGGCCGCGCGCGAGATCTTCTCGACGCTGCCGCCGTCGTAGCCGTACTTGGCGAACACCTTGGTGGCCGCGCGCAGGATGCTGTCGCGCGTGGCCTGCGCGGCGGCCTCGCGCACGCCGGTGCGGCGGGTGGCCGGCTTCGGTAGCACCCTGCGTCCGGCCATGGTCAGATGCGGCCGCCGCCGGGCCGAGCGAAGCTCGTGAAAAGCCGGGGGGCTGTCATTTCTCGGCGAAGGCGCGTTCGACGACGTAGTCGCCGGGGGTCGTGGTGTTGCCTTCCTTGAAACCGCGCCCTTCGAGGATGTGCTTCAGGTCGACCAGCAGGCCCGGGCTGCCGCACAGCATGACGCGGTCTTCCGCCGGATTGAGGGGCGGCAGGCCCAGGTCGTCGGTGAGCTTGTTGGTCTCGATCAGGTCCGTGATGCGGCCCATGTTGCGGAACTCCTCACGCGTCACCGTCGGGTAGTAGAGCAACTGCTTCTCGATCATCTCGCCCAGGATCTCGTGCTTGGGCAGGTGGTCCGTCACGAGGTCGTGGTAGGCCAGCTCATCGACCTGGCGCACGCCATGCACCAGGATGACCTTCTCGTACTTCTCGTAGGTCTCGGGGTCGCGGATGATGCTCATGAACGGTGCGAGCCCCGTGCCGGTGCCGAAGAGGTACAGGCGCTTGCCCGGCAGCGTGTAGTCGATCAGCAGGGTGCCGGTCGGCTTGCGGCCCACGATGATCGAGTCGCCCACCTGGATGTGCTGCAGCCGCGAGGTGAGGGGGCCTTCCTCCACCTTGATGCTGAGGAACTCCAGGTGCTCCTCGTAGTTGGGGCTGACGATGCTGTAGGCGCGCAGCAGCGGCTTGTTGTTCACCTTCAGGCCGATCATCGTGAAGTGGCCGTTCGAGAAGCGCAGCGCCGGGTCGCGGGTGGTGGTGAAGGTGAACAGCCGGTCCGTCCAGTGGTGGACGCTCAGCACGCGTTCTTCGTTGAATGCACTCATGGGAATCAGGGATGGTTAGAGACGAAAGGGCGCACGGGCTGCGCCGGTGCGCGGAGCCCAACGGTCATCAGTCTGCCGCAACCCCCCGATTGTCGGCGAGACCTGGAACGCTGTCGGACAGCTACTGAGAAACACCATTGCCAGCCTCCGGTCTGTTTGCTACATTGCATTTCATGTAGTGTTTGCCACATGAAATTGTAGGGAATGCTACACAATCGCCGAATCCGGCACAAGCGGGTTCCGGCACATTGGATGCACAGGCCCAGGGACCCAGCCCCCACGAATTCGAGAGAAGCCCGCGATGACAGAACACACCAAGACCGACGGCATGCCCAGCCTGGACGTACCGCTGCCACCCGACCTGTCGGGCCGCTCGCCGCTGCGCAACGAGCGCATGAGCACCGCCAAGGTCGAGTGCAATGCCTGTCCGGTGCTGTGCCAGATCTCCGAGGGGCGCACCGGCGCCTGCGACCGCTACGCCAACCGCGAGGGCGTGCTGGTGCGTGTGGACCCGGTGCTGCTGCTGCGCCGCGAACTCGCCAGCGAGGCGCCGGCCCTGGTGCCCTTCGCCCGCCCCGCGGCCGAGCCGGCACCCGAAGGCGCCGAGCCCGACTGGAACGGCGATCTCCTGCATGCCAACGAGGTGTTCGTGACCGGCGTGGGCTCGTCCACCACCTATCCCGACTACAAGCCGGCGCCCTTCATCGTGGCGTCGAAGGCGCAGGGCGTGGACATGGTCACCGTCGTCACCGAGGGCATCTTCAGCTACTGCAGCTTCAAGGTGAAGATCGACACCGACCGCTACCTGGGGGCCGAGCAGGCCAACGTGCGCTACAAGGGCGAGGTGGTCGGCCATGTGACCACGGCCGAGTACGGATCGCAGATGCTCTCGCTGGGTGGCGTGCACCATCTGACCGGCGGCAGCAAGAAGGAAGGCCGGCTCACCGCCGAGCTGATGCAGCTGCTGGGCAACAAGAAGGCGGTGGAGTGCGTGATCGACGGCGGCGCCAGCATGGTCATCCAGGCCGGCCGCGCGCCCATCGTCAACGGCGTGGAAGAGCAGCGCATGCGCGTGGGCTGCGGTTCCGCCGCCGTCGGCATCTTCGCGCGCCAGCTCTTCGGCCAGGCCGACGAGGTGGTGGTGGTGGACGACCACATCACCGGCGTGCTCACCGAGCACCAGGCCGGCCGCTGCCTCGACATGCCGCCCTCGGGCATCCAGATGCGCGGGCGCAAGTCCACGCCGGGCCGCTACTTCCAGGTGGCCAACCCCGGCAATGGCTGGGGCGGCACGGACATCGACGATCCGCTGTCCATCATCGAGGGCTGGGAGGAGGGCGTGGCGCGTCCCGGCCTGCGCCTGCTGATGACCTCCACCACCGGCGAGCATGCGCAGTGGTACGTGCTCGACGAACAGTTGCGCCCCGTGGAGCAGGAGATGCCCGCCGCGGTGCGCCGCATCGTCGACCGCATCGGCGAGAACTGCGAGCCCTCGCTGTGCAGCGTGCTCTTTCTCGGCGGCGCCGGCGGCTCCCTGCGCGCCGGCGTGACGGAAAACCCGGTGCTGCTGACCCGCGCCATCAAGCGCGCGCTGGTCAACGTGACCTGCGGCGGTGCGCCGGCCTATGTGTGGCCCGGCGGCGGCATCACGGTGATGGCCGACGTGCTGCGCATGCCCGACAACAGCTTCGGCACCGTGCCCACGCCCGCCATCGTCGCGCCCATCGAGTTCAGCATGCGGCGCGACGACTACCAGGCGCTGGGTGGCCACATGGAGCATGTGTTCTCGCTCGAGCAGGCGCTGGCGCGCGGCGCGTGGCAGAACGACGGTGCGCCGCTGGCGCGCCAGTGGCTGCGCATGGACGCGGCCAATCCCTGGCCCCTGGGCCAGCCGCCGATGCTCGGGTGAAATGACAGCCCCCCGGCTTTTCACGAGCTTCGCTCGTGTAACTCCACCCCCCCAGGGGGGTGGCGCGGCTCGCCTTGGGGCGGCCCGGCGGCGGCCGCATCCGGCACTGGTGGAGATTGCGCGATGACCGCCCAACGCAGCGCCCTCGAAGGAGGCCGCTGGCATTTCAACCACGGCCCGATCGACATCGTGGCCGAGGCGCACGGCGACGCGGTCGAAGTCGCCGTGGCGCACGAGCATGCCTGGCGGCGCTTCGCTACCGTGCTCGACGAACTGGTGGCCGAGCTGCCGCTGCTGCGCCAGCCGGTGCGCGACGCGTGCCCGCTGCGCAGCCCCATCGCGCGCCGCATGTGGCAGGCCTGCGCGCCCTTTCGCGCCTCTTTCATCACGCCGATGGCGGCGGTGGCCGGCGCGGTCGCGCAGGAGCTGATCGCCTGCTACCAGCGCAGCGGCATCGAGCGTGCCTGGATCAACAACGGCGGAGACATCGCGCTGCACCTCGCCCCCGGCCAATCGGCGCGCGTGGGCCTGTTCGCCGATCTCGCGCGCTTCGACCTGCGCGAGCGCGGCCCGCTCACCACCGATGGCCAGTTCGAGCTGCGCGCGGAGATGCCGGTGCGCGGCGTCGCCACCAGCGGCTGGCGCGGGCGCAGCTTCTCGCTGGGCATCGCCGACAGCGTCACCGTGCTCGCCGCCACCGCGGCCGAGGCGGACGCTGCCGCCACGGTGATCGCCAATGCGGTGGACGTTCAGGACCCCGGCATCCATCGCCGCCCGGCGAACGAATGCAAGGACGACAGCGACCTCGGCGACATTCCGGTCACGGTCGACGTGGAGGCGCTGGCGCCCGCGCAGGTGCAGCGCGCACTGGCGGCGGGCGTGGCCCGCGCCGAGACCCTGCGGCGCGCGGGGGCTATCGCCGGCGCCATGCTGGTTTGCCAGGGGCAATGGCGGCTCGTGGAGCCATTAAGCTCGGCCTCTTCCGGCGTTTCTGCCCTCCCGATGCAGCCGCAGGCTGCTGCAGTTGGTTCAGTATTTGCTTAACGAAAAGCAGGACCGTTCAATGATCGATATACGCCGTGTCTTCACCCAGGTCGAGACCATCCACCACGAGTTCGGGCCGCGTGCCGCGACGCCGCTGGTGCGTGGCGCCATCGCCGCGGTGCTGACCAATCCCTTCGCGGGCCGCTACGAGCCCGACATCCTCCCGATGATGAGCCTGCTCGACCCCGTGGGCGTGGACCTGGCGCACCGCCTCCATGCCGCGATGGACGTGCCGCTGGAGCGCATCGCCACCTACGGCAAGGGCGCCATCGTCGGTGCCGCCGGCGAGCTGGAGCACGGCGCGCTGTGGCACGTGCCCGGCGGCTACGCGATGCGCGAGCTGCTCGGCTGGAAGGGCGACCGCGCCGCCTACACCGCCGGCACCATCGACGAGAAGAAGACGGGGCAGCCGGGCAACGCGCTGTCGATCGTGCCCTCCACCAAGAAGGTCGGGCCTCCCGGCGCGACGCTCGACGTGCCGCTGACCAACATCAACGCCAGCTACGTGCGCGGCCAGTTCGACGCCATCGAGGTGCGCGTGCCGGGCTCGCCCGCGGCCGACGAGATCGTCTTCATCCTCGCGATGAGCACGGGCTATCGCGTGCACGATCGGGTTGGCGGCCTGCGCGCGGAAAACATCGCCAAGTGGGACGGCTTGAGATGACCCACCCCCGTTGCGTGCTCACTTCGTGTAGCCGCCTCCCCCCTCGAGGGGGCAACACCGGCGGCCCGGCAAGGGCGGTTCCGCGGTGTTCCCGAACAGGCTTCGCTGCGCTTGCCGCGGCATGAACAGAAACAGGAGATAGAGATGCCAGCCAATATCAGAAAGCTCGTCGTGCAGATCGACGAAACCCGCAAGGAAATGGGCAAGACCATCGATCCGCCCACCCGCCGCGCCGTCGCCATCGCGGTGATCGACAACCCTTATGCAGGCAAGTACAGCGAGTCGCTCGACGAGCTGATCGCCATCGGCGAAGAGCTGGGCGCGCTGCTGGGCCAGAAGGCCGTGAAGGCCCTGGGCATCGAGCCCGGCCAGGCCCAGAGCTACGGCAAGGCCGCGATCGTGGGCGAGGCCGGCGAGCTGGAGCATGCCGCCGCGATCCTGCACCCGAAGCTCGGCGCGCCGCTGCGCGTGGCGGTGGAAAAGGGCGCCGCGCTGGTGCCCTCCGCCAAGAAGCGCGGCACGCTCGGCACCGCCATCGACGTGCCGCTGGGCCACAAGGACGCCGCCTTCGTGCGCAGCCATTTCGACGCGGTCGAGGCACGCGTGTCCGATGCGCCGCGGGCCAACGAGATCGTGGTCGCCGTGGCCGTGACCGACAGCGGCCGCCCCCTGGCGCGCATCGGCGGCCTGCAGGTCTCCGAGATCAAGGGCGAAGACGGCTTGCGCTGAAGGCGCCTCCCGACACAGACGTTGTTGCAGCCCCCCCCATTCACATTCCAACGAGGAGTTCTTCATGAGCATGCGTTTTGCGTTCAGCGCGGTCTCGATCGCCGCCCTTACCCTTGCACTGATCCCGGCGGCGAACGCCCAGGGCGTCATCAAGATCGGCGAGATCAACAGCTACAAGGCGCAGCCGGCCTTCCTCGAGCCCTACAAGAAGGGCATGGAACTGGCCGTCGACGAGATCAACGCCGCCGGCGGCGTCAACGGCAGGAAGATCGAGCTGATCACGCGTGACGACAACGCCAACCCCGGCGACGCGGTGCGCGTGGCCGAGGAACTGGTCTCGCGCGAAAAGGTGGACCTCCTCGCCGGCACCTTCCTGTCGAACACGGGCCTGGCCGTCACCGACTTCGCCAAGCAAAAGAAATTCTTCTTCCTGGCCGGCGAACCGCTGACCGACAAGATCACCTGGCAGGGCGGCAACCAGTACACCTTCCGCCTGCGTCCCGGCACCTACATGCAGGCCGCGATGCTGGTGCCGGAGGCGGCCAAGCTCAAGAAGAAGCGCTGGGCGCTGGTCTACCCCAACTACGAGTACGGGCAGTCCGCGGTGGCAGCCTTCAAGAACCTGCTGAAGGCGGCGCAGCCCGACGTCGAGTTCGTGGCCGAGCAGGCGACGCCGCTGGGCAAGGTCGATGCCGGCAGCGTGGTGCAGGCGCTGGCCGATGCCAAGCCCGACGCCATCTTCAACGTGCTGTTCGGCGCCGACCTGTCGAAGTTCGTGCGCGAGGGCAACACGCGCGGCCTGTTCAAGGACCGCGAGGTGGTCAGCGTGCTGACCGGCGAGCCCGAGTACATGGACCCGCTCAAGGACGAGGCGCCCAACGGCTGGATCGTCACCGGCTATCCCTGGTACGGCATCACCACGCCCGAGCACAAGAAGTTCGAACAGGCCTACCAGGCCAAGTTCAAGGACTACCCGCGCCTGGGCTCGGTGGTGGGCTACAGCATGATCAAGTCGGCCGCCGCCGGCATCGCCAAGGCCAAGAGCACCGAGACCGACAAGCTGGTCGCGGCCTTCAAGGGCCTGCAGGTGGACACGCCCTTCGGCAAGATCACCTACCGTCCGGAGGACCACCAGTCCACCATGGGCGCCTTCGTCGGCCGCACCAAGAACGAGGGCGGCAAGGGCGTGATGGTGAACTACGTCTACCTCGACGGGGCCGATGCCAAGTACCAGCCGCCGATTGAAGAGCTGAAGAAGTCGCGCGCCAACGACTGAGCCAGAGGCGGACGAGTCATGAGTTTTTCAGGTTTCATCGTCCAGCTGCTCAATGGACTGGCGAGTGCATCCTCGCTGTTCCTGGTGGCGGCGGGACTGTCGCTGATCTTCGGCGTCACGCGGATCGTGAATTTCGCGCATGGCTCCTTTTTCATGGTGGGCATCTACGTGGCCTACACGCTGGTCGAGAAGCTGGGCACCGGCCTGGGCTTCTGGCCGGCGCTGGTGATGTCGGCGCTCGCGGTGGGCGTGCTGGGCGCCTTGATCGAGGTGGTGCTGCTGCGCCGCATCTACAAGGCGCCGGAGCTGTTCCAGCTCCTGGCCACCTTCGCGCTGGTGCTGGTGATCAAGGACGCCGTGCTGTGGCTGTGGGGCCCGGACGAACTGCTCGGACCGCGCGCGCCGGGGCTGTCGGGCTCGGTCACCATCCTCGGGCGGCAGTTTCCTTCCTATGACCTGTTCCTGATCGTGGTCGGCCCGGTGGTGCTGGGCCTGGTGTGGGTGCTGCTCACGCGCACCCGCTTCGGCACCCTGGTGCGCGCCGCCACGCAGGACCGCGAGATGGTCAGCGCCCTGGGCGTGAACCAGGCCTGGCTCTTCACCGCCGTGTTCGCGCTGGGCGCCATGCTCGCCGGCCTGGGCGGCGCGCTGCAGCTTCCGCGCGAGCCGGCCACGCTGGAGATGGACCTCAACACCATCGGCGCCGCCTTCGTGGTGGTGGTGGTGGGCGGCATGGGCTCCATCCCCGGTGCCTACGCCGCCGCGCTGCTGATCGCCGAGATCAAGGCCATCTGCATCTGGCTCGGGGTGGTCGATGTCTTCGGCCTCAGCATCTCCTTCTCCAAGCTGACATTGGTGGTGGATTTCCTGGTGATGGCGGTGGTGCTGGTGTGGCGCCCGTGGGGCCTGTTCGGCCGGCCGCAGGCGCCGAGCCGCTACGTGGGCATGCAGGAGGAGCCGCTGCGCCGCCCGAGCCGCGCTTATCTGGTGGCGGCGGCTGTCTTCGGCCTGGTGCTGGCCGCCGTGCCGATCTTCACCGCGGATTCGCCGTACACCACGGTGCTGATGATCGACCTGATGATCGCTGCGCTGTTCGCGACCAGCCTGCACTTCATCATGGGCCCGGCCGGCATGCACTCCTTCGGGCATGCGGCGTACTTCGGCCTCGGGGCTTACGGCGCGGCGCTGCTGGTGCGCGCCAGCGGCGTGCCGATGGAGCTGGCACTCGTGCTCGCGCCTTTGGTGGCGGCGCTCGGCGCCTTTGTGTACGGCTGGTTCGCGGTGCGGCTGTCGGGGGTGTACCTCGCCATGCTGACGCTCGCCTTCGCGCAGATCACCTGGGCGATCACCTACCAGTGGGACAGCTTCACCGGGGGCAGCAACGGGCTGACCGGCGTCTGGCCGGCGGCATGGCTGTCGGACAAGCGGGTGTACTACTGGCTCACGCTGGTGCTGGTGGCACTGGCGATCCTGTGGCTGCGGCGCGTGCTGTTCTCGCCCTTCGGCTACGCGTTGCGGGCAGGGCGCGACTCGGGGCTGCGGGCCGATGCGATCGGCATCGACGTCAAGCGCATGCAATGGGCGGCCTTCGTCATTGCCGGCCTTGCTGCCGGACTGGCGGGCGCGCTGTTTGCGTTTTCCAAGGGCAGCATCTCGCCCGAGTCGCTGAGCGTGGGCAAGTCGGTGGACGGGCTGGTGATGGTGCTGCTGGGCGGCATCCAGACGCTGGCGGGGCCGGTGGTCGGCGCGGTCACCTTCACCTGGCTGCACGACACGGTGGCGCGCAATACCGACTATTGGCGGGCGATGCTGGGGGGGATCATCCTGCTGCTGGTGCTGTTGTTCCCGCAGGGGATCGCCGGGTTCTGCAAGCAGGTGTTCGAGCGGCGGCGTGGGGGGAAGAATGCGGGGGCGTTGGAGGAGGTCAAGGCGTGAGCGCTGTCTTGTTTTCTCTCCCTCTTCCTCTTCCTCTGGGGGAGGGCACTGGGCCTTTGTTTTTGCCTTGCTCGTTGTTTTATGCAGGAGCCGGGAATTCGCCCCGGCGGGCGAGTTACTTTCTTTGTCTCGCCAAAGAAAGTAACCAAAGAAAGGCGACCCCACTGTGCGCGTCCCTCCGCTTCGCTACGGGCAACCTGCGGTGCTCGCGCAACCGGCCCCGCCGCAGAACTCGCTACGCGCCCTTCGGGCGCTGCGCTCAAACAGCTGCGGCGAGTCAGTTCACGAAGCACGCCTGTCCTTCGGCAGGCGTGCGGGCCGGTTCCGCTCCGCTCCTCGGCGCTCACAGAGGGGAGTGGGTCGGGCCATCGCTGCGCTCGGCCACCAACGGCTCGCTGCGCTTCGCGGAGAGTGGCGCAAGCCATAGCGCACTTGTCCTGGCGAAGTCCCCGGCGCGTGCGCATGCACAGCGTGTGTGCAGATCCACTGCATTCACTCCCCCACCCCCCACACAAGG